>CAZYPY010000014.1:0-40110 GCA_964649545.1 uncultured Microthrixaceae bacterium
TTGGCAGGGCTCTCGACGATCACGAGACGGGTCGGCACGAGCGACACATAAGAACGTCACTCGCCCCGGTGTCAACACCGTCCCCCCGGCCCGCCACCCTCGCCCTCCGGGCGGCAGCCCTAGATTTCCCCGCATGGACTTCGCCCTCAGCCCCACCGCGCAGGCCCTCCAGGAGAAGCTGCTCGTCTACATGGACGACTTCGTCTACCCCGCCGAGTCGGTGTGGGAGGAGCAGATGGCGGCGTCGGGCGACCCCCACTTCCACGCCCCGATCATCGAGGACCTCAAGCGCGAGGCCCGGGCCCAGGGGCTCTGGAACCTCTTCCTCCCCTACAAGACCCAGTGGACCGACGGGCTGTCCAACACCGACTACGCGCCGCTCTGCGAGATCCTCGGCCGCAGCCCCATCGCCCCCGAGGCCCTCAACTGCTCGGCCCCCGACACGGGAAACATGGAGATCCTCACCATGTTCGGCACCGACGAGCAGAAGGAGCGCTGGCTGCTGCCACTGCTCGAGGGCGAGATCCGCTCCTGCTACGCCATGACCGAGCCGGCGGTGGCCAGCTCGGACGCCACCAACATCTCGTGCCGCATCGAGCGCGACGGTGACGACTACGTCATCAACGGCCGCAAGTGGTGGATCTCGGGCGCCGCGTCCAAGCGCTGCAAGGTCGCCATCCTCATGGGCAAGACCGACCCGGAGGCCTCACGCCACACCCAGCAGACGATGGTGCTCGTGCCCCTCGACACCCCCGGCGTCACCATCGTCCGCGACCTCCCGGTGTTCGGGTACAACGACGTCGAGGGCCACTGCGAGATCCACTTCGAGGACGTCCGCGTCCCCGTCACCAACCGCCTCGGCGAGGAGGGCAGCGGGTTCGCCCTCGCCCAGGCCCGCCTCGGCCCCGGCCGCATCCACCACTGCATGCGAGCCATCGGCGTGGCCGAGCGGGCCCTCGAGGCCATGTGCCGGCGGGTCCAGACGCGGGTGGCGTTCGGCAAGACCCTGGCCGAACAGGGGGTCATCCAGGAGTGGATCGCCGACTCCCGCATCGAGATCGAGCAGGCCCGCCTGCTCACCATGAAGACGGCATGGCTCATGGACACCGTGGGCAACAAGGGCGCCCGCATCGAGATCTCCGCCATCAAGGTGGCGGTGCCGGACATGGCCATCAAGGTGGTGGACCGCTCGATCCAGGCCCACGGGGCGGCGGGCCTCAGCGCCGACTTCCCGATGGCCAAGATGTACTCGTACGTCCGGATGCTGCGCTTCGCCGACGGTCCCGACGAGGTGCACCGCATGACCATCGCTCGGCGTGAGTTGCGCCAGTACGAATCTGCTTGACCCGGTTGGAGTCGGGCCTGCGGCTCCGGGGTCCTGTCACCGCTCCGTTGTTGCACCGCACGACCATCGCTCGACACGAGTTGCGCCAGTACGAGTCGGCTTGAGTCGGTTGGAGTCGGGCCTGCGGCTCCGGGGTCCTGTCACCGCTCCGTCTCCACTGAAGACCGGCGCCTGGCTCCCCACTCGTCGCTACTGCGGTGGCGGCGCGCTCGAAGCGGTGCGCCGGCCTTCGTGGACCCTCGGAGCGGCGCCACCCCTTCGCCTCCGGCCCGAGCGACCGGCTCCGCCGTCCGCCCTGGCGGCCCCTCACCCCACGCCCTGCGCTGACTCCCGGGAGGCGCAGCCCCCGCCACCTGGCGGTGCTCACGCTGTACCCGGGCACCCGGTGAGTCGCGTCAGGGGGTGAGGGGGAGCTCGATCTCGACGGGGGTGGCCCCGCCGAGGACGCCCTGAAGGGTGAGGGTGCCGCCGAAGGGGGACGTGGCGAAGGCGAGCACGGCGCGGTTGGTGGCACCGCGGGGGACGACGAGGCCGCCGCCGCTCGGGCTGGTCGTGAACGCCCGTCCGTCGGGCGCCTCATGATCCGCGCCCACGAGGCGGAACCGGGCGTCGCCGCCGTTCTCGATCTCCACCACGACGACGGGGCTGTCGTTGGAGACGAGCTGGAAGGCGGACACGACCCACGCGGTCACCCCCTCCGCGGTGTCGGTGGCGCCGTCCACCACGAGGCGGTCGTCAAGGGGCTCGTCGTCGATGGTGAAGTCGACGAGCCGGCCGTCCTCGTCGAGGGTGAAGTCGGACCAGCGGGTGTCGACGATGACCCCGCCGGTGCCCTCGAGGCGCAGGAACACCTGGTCGCCGTCGACGGTCACCTCACCCTGGTCGAGGGGCTCACCGGCGGCGCGCTGGACGTCGGCCACCGCTCCGAGGTGGACGGCGTAGTCCTCGGCGACCGAGCCCGGCGCCGACAGGGCGGCCATGGCCTCGGTGTCGGGCCCCCCGTCCTCGGCGATCGCCTCCACGTACTCCCGCCCCACCTCGAGCCCGGCGCCGTCGACGGTCGTGGTGACGCCCCGCACGGTGGTCGCCGTCGTGGCGTCGGACGTCGACCTCCCGCCGCCGCTCCCGCAGGCGGCGAGCGCCAGGGCCGCCACCACCACACCGACCGCCACCCTCACGCCGCGCATGGCTCCATCGTCGCACCCCCGGCGGGTGGTCGCGCCCGAAGATTCGCTGGACTGGGTCGGTGCCGCCGCCGGCTACTGGTCGCGGGCGGCGACCTTGCGGGGGTGGTGGTGGTGGCTGGCGGTGCTGAGGATCAGGAAGCCGACCGCCGCGGCGAGGGCGCTGGCGAGGAGGATGGCGAGCTTGGCGTCGGCCTGGAGCAGCGGGTCGTCGAAGGCGAGGTCGGTGATGAACAGCGAGACGCTGAACCCGATGCCGGCCACCGCGGCGATGCCGACGACCTGCGACCAGCGCACCCCCGCGGGCAGGTCGACGCCGGGCAGGCGGGTCGCCAACCACGTGAAGGCCGTGATGCCGACCAGCTTGCCCACCACCAAGCCGGCGACGATCCCGACGAGCACCGGCGACACGTCCCGCAACGGCTCGGCGGTGAGTGGCACCCCGGCGTTGGCCAGGGCGAAGATCGGGATGATGACGAAGCTCGTCCAGGGGTGCAGCGCGTACTCGATGCGCTCGGCCACCGACACCGACTCCTTGATGAGTCGAGACGTGCGGTGCACGTCCTCGGCCTTGATGTCCTCGAGACCCTCCAGTCGATCCACGATGGCCTCGGCCTCGAGCGGCGGCTGGAACGGGCGCGCCGGCGTCATCAGCCCGAGCAGCACGCCGGCGATGGTGGCGTGCACGCCCGACTCGAGCATGGAGAGCCAGAGGGCGGCGCCCATCGCCACGTAGACCGGCAGGTAGCGGACGTTGGCCCGCCGCAGGACGAGCACGACGACCGAGAGCACCGCGGCGTCGAGCAGCCAGCCGAGCGACAACGAGTCGGTGTAGAAGATCGCGATCACGAGGATCGCGCCGATGTCGTCGACGATGGCGAGGGTCAGCAGGAAGACCTTCAGCTTGGGGGGCACGCGACTGCCGAACACGGCCACGAGGGCGAGGGCGAAGGCGATGTCGGTGGCCATGGGGATGCCCCACCCGTCCTGGCCGACGCCGCCAGCGTTCACCGCCAGGAAGATGGCCGCGGGCACCAGCATGCCGCCGAGCGCGGCGATGCCGGGGAGGATGGCGGCCGACGGTTGTCGAAGTTCGCCGGCGACGAGCTCGCGCTTGATCTCGAGGCCGACCACGAAGAAGAAGATGGTCATGAGGCCGTCGTTGACCCAGTGGGTCAGGTCCTCGGACACCTCGAAGTTGCCGAAGGTGAACGAGACCTCGGTGTGCCAGAAGTCGACGTAGGACTGGTCCCACGGCGAGTTGGCCCACACGAGGGCCACGATCGTGGCGGCGAGCAGGAACACCCCGCCGGCGGCCTCGACCTCGAGGAACGAGGCGAGGGGTCGTCCCACCGCCCGCGCCAGCGGTCGATCGGACTCGAGCCACGTGGCTCGCCAAGGGGTCCGCGACTCGGCGTCCTGGTGCGCGGCGCCCTCGTCGAGATCGGTCGGTGGGGCGGTCGGGGCACCGCCGACCGCGGCACGGTCGGTCGCAGGGTCGTGGGGATCGGGTCGGGGGCGGGACACGTCGGCTCCGAGCGACGGGGTGATCGGGCCGACCTGGCGCCCCCGCGCTCGCGCCCGAATCTACGGCACCGCCGCGCCCGTCGGCCTCGAGTTCGCCGGTCGCAGTACCCGGGATCGAGCGCGTCCCGGGCGCCGACCGTCGCGGGACCCGGGCCTGCGCCCTACCGTTCCGTTGAATCCGTCCCGTTCGTCGCCGGTTCGCTCGCCGTCCTGGGCCCGGCCGGCGCCACCGGGCCCGAGGGCGAGCCGCCGACTACCTCGCCGGAGCGAAGCAGGTGCGCAGGAAGGCCTTGAGCGGCGGGGTCATCACCCGGTCGCCGGGGGCGCCGATGCGGCTGCTCACCTGGCCGTGGGTCAGCGACCGGGCGTCGATGAGCACCGTCTCGCCGCCGGCGCCGCGCACGGCCCGCAGGTAGTCCCGCTGGATCGACTGGCGCCGGGGCGTGCCCCGGTACACCGTGAGGGTGTCGGGCGGGGGCGCCGCATCCCCCGACCGCAGGAGCAGCGTCGCCGACGTCTCGGTCAGGTAGTCGGGGTTGTTGCCGAGCGCGTCGAGCCACTGCCGTCCCTCGACCTCGGACGCCCTGGGCTTGTCGAAGCCGGCGGTGTCGAGCGGCACGAGGCAGTCGATCAGGTCGGCGGCGGCCCCCTGCCCGGCCAGGTACGCCGGCTGCGCGGCCACGTTGGCCACGATGTCGGCGCCGGCGGAGTGGCCGAGGAGGGCGAGGCGGTCCGGGTCGCCGCCGTGGTCGGCGATGTGGTCCTCGACCCAGGCCAGGGCGGCGGCGACGTCGTCGTAGTGGTCGGGGAAGTGGGCCGAACCCGGGTCACCCGCGACGGTCAGGCGGTAGTTGACGCTGACGAGGACCCACCCCTTTCGGTTGAACAGCGCCACCTTGTCCCGCATGCCGTTGGCCTTGTCGCCCCGGTGGTACCCGCCGCCGTGCACCCAGACCACGACCGGCGCCGCGCAGGCGTCCGGCGGCGCCCACACGTCGAGGTCGGTCGACCCCGCCGGCGCACCGGGGACGTCCCGGTAGGTGATCGTGTCCGGCTCGGTGGCCACCGTGCGGTCGACGGTGCCGTCGCACGCCGCGGCCGACCTCCCAGAGGACGAGGTCGCCGAGGACGCCGTGGGCGCCGACGGGGACGCGGGCGCCACGCCCGCCGAGGCGCAGGCGACGGCCAGGGCCAGCGCGGTGCCGGCCAGGATCGGGGCGGTGAGGCGGCGCATGGTCACCATCCTGGCGATTGCTCTTGAACGCCGACGAAGAGCGCCTTGAGAATCACCGAAGAACGCGTGGTGGGGCCGGGCCGGCCGCCGATCGTGTGCACCACCGCCGGAGGGCCTGACCCCCGTCGGGCCGGCCGGCCGTCGGGCGGATCCGATCCGGCGCCGAGGTCCGCCCACGGCGCGCCCGGCCTCCGCCCGGTCAGCGGGGGCGGGTCGAGTAGACGACGAGGCGCACCGCGGTGCCGCCGGGCGACGCCCGGAACTCGGTCTCGTCGGCGACCTCCCGCATCAGGGTGATGCCGAGGCCCCGTTCGTGCTCGAGGCGGGCGGGGTCGGTCACCGCCGGCATCTCGGCGAGGTCGGCGAGGTCGAACCCGCCGCCCTGGTCCTCCACCTCCACCTCGACCCGGTCCTCGGCGAGGTCGCAGCGCAACAGGATGCGCTTGTCCTCGTCGCCGGCCGAGGCGTGGGCCTCGATGGCGTTGGTGCACGCTTCCGACACCACGAGGCGCAGGTCGTTGATGCGCTCGTCCGGGAACGTGGGCTCGATGGAGGCGGCGGCGGTGACGACCATGCGCGCCACCTCCAGGAAGTCGGGCCGGGCCGGGATCTCGAGCTCGACGACCTGGCCCACCACCGCCTCCTGCTACTCGGCGGCGCCGGCGGCCGGGCCGGCACCGAGGTCGACCCCCGTGCCCGCCCCGTCGGGGCCGGTGGCGTCGGCGACGGTGGCTCGCAGGTCGAAGACCCGGTCGAGGCCCGTCAGGGTGAACAGGTCGAGGATCCGCGGCGTCGAGCAGACGAGGCGCAGCCGCCCCCCGACGGCGTTGACGCGCCGCAACACACCGATGAGCACGCCGAGGCCCGTCGAGTCGAGGAAGTCGACCGCCTCGAGGTCGAGCACCACCCGGTCGTGGCCCTCGCTCAGCACCGCGAGGGTCTCCTTGCGCAGGCGTGGCGCGGTGGCGACGTCGACCTCGCCGGCCACGGCGACGACCGTCCAGTCCCCCACGGGTGCGACGTTCACCTCGAACTGCACTCGGCGCTCCTCGTGGCCGCTCGCGTGTGGATGGGACGCCGGCGACGGCCGGACGGTTACACCGCCCGGGCACCACCTTCTGTCACCGTACCGGCCACTACCCGCGCTGGTCCCAATCCAGGCCCCTCGCACGAGAGGACCCTGGGGCAACGGGGGGCACACCGCTGTAATTACGTCAGCGCGATCCGTACCATGGCCAGGGCATGGCGCTGCTCGCCCCCGCTCCCCTGCCGGCGCTCGAGGACGTCCTCGCCGCGCTCGCGGGCGGCCCGCCCTCGGGCCCCGGGGGCGACCGGCTCGTGCACCTCGAGCGCCTCCCGGCCCGCGAGGCCCGCACCGCCGAGCTCGAGCGCCCGCTGCCGCCGGAGGTGCGCGAGCGTCTGGGCGTCGAGGCCTTCTGGTCGCACCAGGCCGAGGCCATCGACCTCGCCCGCGCCGGCCGGTCGGTGGCGGTGGCCACGGGCACGGCGTCGGGCAAGTCCCTCTGCTACCAGGCCCCGATCGCCGAGTCGGCCGCTCGCCCGGTGCGCTCGGGCACGAGCCTGCTGATCTTCCCCACCAAGGCCTTGGCCCAGGACCAGCTCCGCAGCCTCACCGACCTCGAGGTGCCGGGCCTCGTCGCCGGCACCTACGACGGCGACTGCACCCCCGAAGAGCGCACCTGGGTGCGGGCCCACGCCAACGTGGTGCTCACCAACCCCGAGATGCTGCACAGCGGGATCCTCCCCCACCACGGCAAGTGGGACACGTTCCTCCTGCGCCTCGATTACGTCGTGATCGACGAGCTCCACGTGCTGCGGGGCATCTTCGGCACCCACGTGGCCCACCTGCTGCGGCGCCTCCGCCGGCTGTGCGCCCACTACGGCTCGTCGCCCACCTTCCTCTTCTCGTCGGCCACCATCGGCCGGCCCGGCCTCCTGGCGTCGCAGCTATGCGGGCTCGACGTCACCGAGGTCACCGACGACGGGTCGCCGCGCGGCGAGCGCCTCTTCGCGCTCTGGAACCCCCCGCTGGAGGACGACGTCGGCGACGGCGAGCTGTCTGCGGTGGCCCGGTCCGCCGACCGCCGCCTCGCCGCGGTGGACGAGCCCGACCACCGCGACGACATCGCCGTCGACGAGCGCGACCGCGACGAGCGGGCCGACGCCCGCACCGCCGACGGGCCGCGGGTTTCGTCCAACCGGGAGGTGGCGACCATCGCCGCCGAGCTCATCGTCCACGGCCGGCGCACCATCGCGTTCTGCCGCAGTCGCAAGGGCACCGAGATCGTGGCCGCCGACGTGCGCCGGCGCCTGCCCGACGCCCTGGCCGAGGCGGTGTCCGCCTACCGGGGCGGCTACCTCACCGTCGAGCGGCGGGCCATCGAGGACGAGCTGTTCTCCGGCCGTCTGCGCGGCGTCGTGGCGACGACCGCGCTCGAGCTCGGGGTCGACATCGGCGGTCTCGACGCCTGCGTGCTCAACGGTTTCCCGGGCACCATCGCCTCGCTGTGGCAGCAGGCGGGCCGGGCCGGGCGCGAGGCCCAGCAGTCGCTGGCGGTGCTCGTCGCCGGGCAGGACCAGCTCGACCAGTGGCTCATGGCGCACCCGCGTGAGGTGTTCACCCGGCCGCCCGAGCCGGCGGTGATCAACCCGAGCAACCCGTTCGTCCTCGGCCCCCACCTGGCCTGCGCCGCCTTCGAGCTGCCCCTCAGCTGGGCCGACGAGGCGTACTGGCCCGCCGGCGTGCTGGGCGAGGGCATCCGCAGCCTCGTCGTGGACGACCGCCTCAAGATCCGCACCCGCGGCTACGGCACCCGGGCCGAGCCCCGGGCGGTGTGGGCGGCTCGGGGCTGGCCCAGCCACGGGGTCGGCCTGCGGGGCGGGTCGACGCGAGAGGTCCGCATCGCGCTGGCCGCCGACGCCGAGCTCGTGGGCACCGTCGACGAGGGCCGGGCGCCCCGGCTCGTCCACCCCGGCGCCACCTACCTGCACCAGGGGCGGTCCTACCGGGTCGACGACCTCGACCTGGACGACCTGGTGGCCTGGGTCTCCCCGAGCGACGGCTCGGACTACACCCAGGCCAAGTCCGAGACCGAGTTCCGCATCCTGGGGGTCGACGAGCGCCGGGCCCTCGGTGGCGCCACCCTGCACCTGGGCGACATCGAGGTGCGCAGCCAGGTGGTGGGCTACCAGCGGCGTGACCGCTTCACCGGCGAGGTGCTGGCCCGCGAGGCGCTCGACCTGCCCCCGTCGTACCTGGTCACCCGGGGGTTCTGGTACACGATCCCGCCCGAGCTGCTGGCCGCCGCCGGCGTGCCCCTGGCGCTCGCCCCGGGGGCGCTGCACGCCGCCGAGCACGCCGCCATCGGGATGCTGCCCCTTTTCACCATCTGCGACCGGTGGGACGTCGGCGGCGTCTCGACGATGCTGCAGGCCGACACCGGCCTGCCCACCGTCGTGATCTACGACGGCTACGCCGGTGGCGCCGGGATCGCCGAGCTCGGCTACGAGGTGGCCGACCGCCACCTGGCCGCCACCCTCGACGCCATCGACGCGTGCCCCTGCGAGGCGGGCTGCCCCTCCTGCGTGCAGTCCCCCAAGTGCGGCAACTTCAACGACCCCCTGGAGAAGGACGCCGCCGCCCGCCTGCTGCGCACCCTGCTGGCCTGATCACGAGCCCGGGGCCGGCCCCCGGGAACCCGACGGCGCGTCCCGTCGTTGTCCCTCCGACACGAGGGGGACACCGATGACCGACGAGGCCCAGACCGACCCGTCCACCGAGGCAGGGGATTCGCCCGACGAGGGGGACGACAGCCCACTCCGTGGACGGAGCCGCCGCCGCTGGTACCTGGTCACCGGCGGCGTGGTCGCCACCGCCGTCGTGGCCTGGCTGGCCTTCGGCTACTTCGGTGTCCAGACCGCCTTCACCGACGACGAGGTCGACGAGGCCGGGCCGGTGTTCGACTCCGGTGCGAACGCCGACGAGGCCGCCGCACCGACCACCACGACAGTCGGCGAGGGCGACGAGGCAGCCGGCCAAGACGCGCTCGCCACGCCGCCCACGACCGCGGCGCCGGCGGTGCAGGTGGTGGCCGAGGGCTCGTTCGTGCCTCGCAGTCACCCCGCCTCCGGCACGGCGACCGTGCTCGGCGACGGCACCGACCAGCGCTTCCTGCGGTTCGAGGAGTTCGCCACCGACAACGGGCCGGACCTGAACGTCTACCTGTCATCCGCGCCGGCCGGTGCCGACGAGGCCGCCTTCGACGACGACTTCGTCGACCTCGGCGACCTCCAGGGCAACGTCGGCGACCAGAACTACGAGATCCCCGCCGGCGTCGACCTCAGCCGATACCCGACCGTGGTGATCTGGTGCGTGCGCTTCGGTGTCGCCTTCGGAGCGGCCGACCTGGCCTGAGTCGTGCCGCGCGCGGAGCCCGGGGCTCTCCTAGAGTCGACGCGCAGATGCTGCGGCGAGCGACAGGAGAGACGCAGGTGACCACGCACAGGCGCGTGTCGATGCTCGTGATCGTCGTCGCGCTCGCGGCCATGCTCGCCGCGTGCGGAGGCGGCGACGACGACGGTGAGGACGGCAGCACGGGGACGACGACCGACGCCGCCTCGGCCGACGAGACGCTCGAGGTGCTGGTCACCAGCGCCGACGGCCTGGCGTCACCCGGGATGTCCGCCCTCGTCCAGCGCCTCTACCAGCAGCCCGAGACCGGGGTGATCGTGGCTGCGCCCGACGTGGCCAACCCGGTCCCGCCGGAACCGGTCGCCGACGGCGAGATCCCGGCGACCACCTACGCCGCCACCCTCGAGGGCTACCCGGGGGTCACCGTCTCGGCCGACGCCGAGGACACGGTGCGGGCCGCGATCGCGGGTGGCCTCGACGGTCTCCCCGCGGACGCTCCCACCCCCGACCTCGTCATCGCCGGCATCGGCGACGGTCAACTCATCGGCTCGTTGGCGGAGTTCTCCCCCAACGTGCCCGCCGCCCGTGCCGCGGCGGCCGCCGGCGTCCCCGCCCTCGTCGTGGCCCAAGGCATGGACGCCGTCCCGCCCGACTACGGCAACGGGGTCAACCAGGCCCTCGCGTGGATCGAGGAGCACCGGGCCGCGCTCACCTCGGGCGACGCCCCCGTCGGCGTGACCGTGCTGTCGGTGCCCACCTGCACCGCCGGTGAGCCCCGCGGCGTGGTCGAAGTGCCGATCGCCACCGACGACGCCGGCCGCCCGCTGAACGTGGTCGACTGCGGCTCGGCCGCCGAGGACCCCGTCGACGACGTGGCCGCCTTCACCACCGGCTTCGCGACCCTCACCGAGCTCCCGGTCGAGCCGGCGGCCCCGAGCGCCACGACGGCGCCCGCCGCGCCACCCACCACCGCCGCCCCGGCCTGACCCGCCGCCGGCGTTCACGCGCGCGCCGAGTCGCGCTCGCCGTGACCGGGCCAGCTGACGACGACCGGCGGCAGGGCGTCGGCGAGGACGAGCGTGAGGGCGACCTGCGCCCCGTCCCGGGCACAAGGTGGTGCCGCCCGAGTCAGGACTCGACGCGCATGGTGGCGCGGGCGGTGACGGTGACGTCGCCGAGGAGGCGGCCGACCAGGGGCACGAGGGTGGGGCTGGCGTAGGTCACCGCCACCGCGACCCGGCTGCCCGGGTCGCCGCGTCCGTCGACCGAGACCTCGAGCCGCGCCGGTGACAGCGCGGTGGCGGCCACGGCGGCGTCGCGGGCGGCGCCCTCGGCGGGGTCGACCGCCGCCGCCCGCGCCGCCTCACGGGCGGCGTGGACGACCAGCACCTGGTCACGCACCACGAGGCCGACCTGGACCACGGCCAGCAGCAACACGGCGACGAGGGGCAACAGCAGCGCCACCTCCACCGACGACTGGCCGCGGTCCCGGCCGACCCCCGCCCTCACGTCACGTCGGACAGGATCGAGTCGAGCACGCTGTCGAGCAGCCGCCCGATCCGGTTCGTGTCCGTCGCCCACGCGACCACCAGCAGGGCGATGGCGGCGACGCCGAGCAGCACCAGTGCGTACTCGGCGGTGGTCTGGCCGGTGTCGGCGAGCACCGGCACGGGGACCGGGTCCTCCGGATCCCGGGGGTCGGCCGGGCCGTCGGGGTCATCGGGCTCGTCCGGGTCGGGGAAGGGTGCGGTCGCCACAGGCGAGGCCGGCGCCTCGGCACCGGGGACGATGAGGCGGGCGTGGCCCGCCGTGCGGGCCAGCCAGTCGATCAGGCCCAGCAGGTGGGCATGGGCACGTGCGCAGAGCGCGGTCATGGGAGCTCCTCGGTTCGGGAGAGTGACAGAGGGGGAAGTCGGGGTGAGGGGGAGGTCGAGGCGGATCTGGGTCGAACCCGGCGCAACCGACCGCACGAGAACCGGGTCGAGGCGCTCGATCGAACCCAGCGCATCCGAGCGGCGCGAAGGCCGTCCCACCGGGGCAACCGGCGGGCCGTGGTGGATCCGAAGTGCACCCGGCGCATCGGGCCGCACGCCGTGCGGAGCGGTGTGCCGAGTCGAGGCCGGCGCAGGTGCTGGCGAGGGATCAAAGACGGAGCGAGCGCAACGAGCCGGCCAGCAGCGGCACCACGGTCAGGAGCGCGAACGCCGGCAGGGTGCAGAGCACCAGGGGGAAGAGGAGCTTCACCGGCACACGGCGCGCCGTGGCCTCGGCGGCCCGCCGGCGTTCGAGGCGGGCTTCGGAGGCCAGCCGTTCGAGCGCCGGAACGAGGGCCACGCCGTAGCGCTCGGAGCCGACGAGGACGGTCGCGAGCGGGCGCACGGGCTCGCCGAGGGTCGCCGGCAGGGCGCCGAGAGCGTCGGCCAGGCGTTCGCCGAGACCGACCCGCCGGTCGACCTCGTCGAGGGCCAGGCCGATGAGCCCGCGGTGGTGGCGTGCCACCGCCGGGACGGCGAGGGCCACCGTGAGCCCGGCGCCCACGGCCAGCAGGAACAGGTCGACGACCTCGGGCAACTCGGCTCGGAGCTCGGCGTCCCGACGCCGGGCCGACCGACGCCGGGTGACGATCGGCGCGCCCCACCACCACACCGCCACCGCCGCGACCAGCGTCGGCGAGAGTGCCGCGGCCGGAAGGGCCAGCAGACAGGCGCGGCCCAGGTGGCGCGCGGCCTCGGCGTCGTCCGCTCGGCCCGCCCACCGGCGTAGCCACCCGCCGAGCCGCGCCGCCGGAGATCGGGAGGTGCCAGACGTGCCTTGGCGCACCGACCGCGGGAGCCCGCCCCGCTCGCGGCCGACCGCGCACAGCGACCGGAGGCGCACCGGCACGGGCCGACGGCCCCAGGCCACGATCATCACCACCACCGCGGCGGCGACGCCGGCCACCGAACTCACCGGGCGCTCCGGGCGATGCCGACCATCCACCAGCCGGCGAGCGCGTCGAGGCCGAGGCCCACCACGAGGCAGGCCAGGCCCGCCGGCGTGGCCAGCAGGAACCGCGCCACCTCGGGGTCGCTGAGCAAGCCGAGCACGGCGAAGGCCACCGGAGCCCCCATCATCACCAGGGCCGAGGCCCGGGCCTGGGTCGACAGCGCGTCCACCTCGGCGGCGACCGCCCGGCGGTCCCGCAGGGTCGCGGCCACGCCGTCGATCGCGCGGGCCCGCGCCCCGCCCGCCTCGGCCCCCAGCACCAGCGCGGCGGCGACCAGGCCGACACCGGGAGCCGGCCGCCGTTCGGCCCAGGCCTCCACCGCGGCGGCGAGCGGTTGTCCGTGGGCGACCCGACGCCGCAGGTCGCGCAGGTCCGAATCGAGCAGCGTGCTCCCCGACGGCTCGTCGGCCGCCACTGCGATCGCCTCGGCCATCGACGCCCCCGCCCGAAGGCGCCCGGCCACCCCTTCGAGCACACCGGGGAGCGCCGCGGCCAGACGACGATCCGCCTGCCCGCGCCGCCAGGACAGCACCGCCACCGGGCCTGCCGCGGCCAGTGCGGCGGCGACGACGGCGCCGGCCGCACCCCATCGCAGCGCCGCCATGACCACGACCGCCGTGCCGCCCGCGACCCAGGCGCGCCGTGCGGTGACGGGGTCGACCTCGAGGTCGGCCGCCAGCAGGGCCGCCCGGAGCGTCACCTCCGCGCGACCCCGGAGCCGGACGAGCACCGACCCTCGCCCCCGCCTCGGGGACCGCACCCCGCGGGCCTGCTCGACGGAACGCCCGCCACCCGACCCCGGACCGCCACGAGGGCCCGCGCCCACCGCCACGACGTCGTCACCGCGCCCACCGGCACGGCCAACGGAACGCCCACCACCCGACCCCGGACCGCCACGAGGGCCCGCGCCCACCGCCACGACGTCGTCATCGCGCTGACCCGTGCGTTCAACGGAACGCACCACCTCCCCGGCCCCATCGCGGTCGCGGCGCCCGCGGGTGGTCGACGGGACCGGGTGCGCGGATGCGACGGCGGCCGACCGGAGGTGCGCACGCTTCCGCGCCGCCGCGCCCGCCGCTGGGCGCAGTGCGGCCGCGGCGAGGAGCACGGCGGCGCCCGACACGCCGGCGGCGAGGGACGCCGGGCCGATCCCGGTCACGATTCCCGGCCGCGCCCGCCAGCGCCCATCAGGCCACCAGCCACGCCCGCTCGGGGCCGGGCACGCCAGGTGCCCGCACCGGGCGCTCGGGGAGCGCCACCAGCCCCGTCGGGCCGACCAGGGCCCGAGTGGGCGCCCCCCGATCAGCCGAGTGGGTGTCGGCTTCGACCACCTCGTCGACCGCGATCACCCGCCGGGTACCGTCGGCGCGCCGCGCCACGTGCACCACCAGGTCGACGGCCGAGGCCAGGTGCTCACGAACGGCCGCCAGCGGCAGGTCGACACCGCCGAGAAGGAGGAGCAGTTCGAGCCGGCGCAGCGCGTCCGCCGGCCCGTTGGCGTGGCAGGTAGACAGCGAGCCGTCGTGGCCGGTGGTCATGGCTGCCACCATGTCGACCACCTCCGCCCCGCGGACCTCGCCGACGACGATGCGGTCGGGGCGCATGCGCAGGGCGTTGCGCACGAGCTCGCGGATGGTGACCTCACCCACCCCCTCCGCGTTGGAGGGGCGGGACTCCAGGCGCACAACGTGGGCGCCGGGCAGGCGGAGCTCGGCCGCGTCCTCCACGGTGATCACCCGTTCGCCCGGCGGGATCGACCCGGCAAGAGCGTTGAGCAGCGTGGTCTTGCCGGCGCCGGCGCCGCCGCACACCACGAGGTTGGCCCGTGCCCGCACCGCCCAGCGCAGGAAGGGGGCGACGCCGGGCGGGCAGACCGCGTCGAGGTCGACCGGGCGCGCCGCGAACCGACGGATGGTCAGGCACGGACCGTCGACGGCCAGCGGCGACACCACCGCGTTGACCCGGGAGCCGTCGGGAAGGCGGGCGTCGACCATCGGCGAGGACCGGTCGATGCGCCGGCCGAGCGGTGCCACGATCCGCTCGATGAGGTGGCCGACGGTGCCGGCGTCGAGCACCAGCCCGGTCGCCGCCAGGCGGCCGTCGCGCTCGACCCACACCGGCCCGGCACCGTTGCACATGACCTCGCTGACGGAGGGGTCGCCCAGCAGCGGCTCGAGCGGGCCGAGGCCCTCGACCCGGGCCAGGACCCGCCCTACCACGCCGGCGACGTCGTCGGCCCCCAGCAGCGGGGCGACGGTGCCGACGAGACGCTCGACCGCGGCGCGCCGGTCGCCCGTGAGCGGGTCGGTGCCGACACCATCGCCGCCCGACAGCAGCGCACGGTGCACGGCATCGTCGAGGGCGGCGAGCGTGCCGGCAGCGGCGTCGTCGGCCACCACCCCGTCCGGCGCCCCGCCACGTGGCCTGGGCCGACCGGAGGCACCCCGCGTTGGCTCACGCCGCATGGCGGAGGGCCCGCTCGAGCGCGCGGGGCAGCCGGGACGCCAGCAGGCCGGCGTCGACGGCCCGGGCGATGGCCGGGTCGAGGCCGATCTCGACGGTGACGGGCGCCCCGACGATCTCCTCCACGTCGTGCCTGGTCAGGGCGCGCCCCGGCTCCTCGATGAGCACCACGCCCGAGGGGCGCAGGGCCAGTCGCACAACCCGGCGCAAGGACAGGTAGCAGGCCCGCGTCACGAGCAGGGAGTGGGTGGCGGCCCCGGCCAGCGCCATCGCGGCGGCCGACGTGGGTCCGAGCACGCCGCAGTCGACCACCACCGGCCGCAGCTCGGTGGCGAGGTGGGCGGCCAGGGCGTCGACCCGGCTGGGCACCGCCGGCACCGGGCCGGTGCCCCTCGGCAGCACGGTCAGGCCGGGCCGGGCGGACACCTCGAGGCGTTCGAGCGCCTCGAGGCCGACGTCGTCGCCGGCACCGAGCCACGCGACCAGGCCGGGCGACTCGGGCTCGGCGAGCCCCAGGGCACCCGGGACGTCACCGGCCAGGTCGGCCAGCAGCACCTCGGAGTTACGGGCCAGGACCAGGGCCAGCGCCACCGACACGACGGTGGCGCCCGACCCGCCCTTGGCGGACCAACAGGCAACGAGCACAGGGACCTCCCCAGCAGGGTTCCATCGACCGGGGGAAGTCGTCATCGACCATAGAGCGGCGGGGTGGCGGAATCAACGGGCCGTCGCGGCGACTTCCCGGTCGCGCGCCCCGACTTCCGGCGCCGGCACCGGCGCCTGCCGACCGGCTCGCACCAGACGGTCGAGCCGCGAAAGGGGACGCTCGCCCACGCCTGCTCGAACGGCTCGCAGATGACCGACGGCGACGGGTACGCCGGCGCCGACGACGTGGATGGGGGTCGACCCGCCCAACCCGAGCGTCCGCCATCCGGTGACGGACGCCACGCGGAAGGTCGTCCCGGGACCGCCGGCCCGGCCGTACCCTCTGGACCATGGAGGCCGCGTTCTTCGACCTCGACAAGACCGTCATCGCCAAGGCATCGATGGTGGCCTTCGGGCGGCCGTTCCAGCGGGCCGGGCTGCTGTCGCGCTGGCTCGTGCTACGGGCCCTCTACGGCCAGCTCGTCTACCTCTACCTCGGCGCCGACGAGGCCCGGATGGCCAAGATGCGCGAGGCCGTGCTCCGGGTCACCGTGGGCTGGCACCAGGAGACGATCCGCGAGCTGGTGCGGGAGACCCTCGCCGAGGTGATCGACCCGATCGTCTACGAGGAGGCCCTGGAGCTGATCCGGGACCACCGGGCCGCCGGCCGGCGCGTGTACATCATCTCGGCCTCACCGGAGGAGATCGTCGAGCCCCTCACCGAGTACCTCGGCGCCGACCAGGCCATCGCCACCCGGGCCCGCGTCGACGAGCAGGGCCGCTACTCGGGCGACGTCGAGTTCTACTCGTACGGCCCGTTCAAGGCCGAGGCCATGGTCGCCGAGGCCGAGCGCCTCGGCATCGACCTCGAGCGCTCGTACGGCTACTCCGACTCGGCCACCGACATCCCCATGCTCGAGGCGGTGGGCCACCCCGTGGCGGTGAACCCCGACCGGGCCCTGGCGCGCTACGCCGCCGAGCAGGGGTGGGAGACCACCCGGTTCGTGCGCCAGGTCGAGCTCAAGCGCCGTCGACCGGTGCCGACCACGGCCGCCGCGGTGAGCGGCGGCGTGGCCATGGCCGCGGCGGGCGCCGCGGTCTGGTGGTGGTTGCACCGCCAGCCCCCGACCCGTCCCACCGGGCGCCCGACGGGCCGCACCGCGGCGGCGATGGGCGGCGTTCGCGGCCTGACCGGAGCGGCGGAGCGGTGGTCGGCGCGGTCCCCGGCGGCTCGGGGGACCGGCGGCGGGACTAGGCGGTCTCGCGGATCTTCTTCGCGGCGAGGGCCACGAGGGCGACGAGCACGGCGATGAGCACGATCTTCTTCATGGCCCGAGTCTAGGAGGCCGAGCCGCGACTCGGCGCGGGCGCCCGGGGACTCAGGTGGGGGGAGGCGGTCAGACGGCGAGCAGGTCGCGGGCGCCGGTGTCGCTCGAGGGGTGGCGCAGCTTGCTCATGGCCCGGGCCTCGATCTGGCGGATGCGCTCCCGGGTGAGGTTGAAGTGCTCGCCCACCTCTTCCAGCGTGCGGGGCTCGCCGCGGTCGAGACCGAAGCGCAGCTTCAGGATCTCGCGCTCGCGCTCGTCGAGCGGTGACAGCAGGCGCTGGATCTCCTCGGGCAGCAGCGCGGTGGCGGCCACCTCGAAGGGCGACTCGGCCGAGCGGTCCTCGACCACGTCGCCGAGCTCGGCGTCGCCGTCCTCGCGCAGCGGCTCGGAGAGCGAGAGGGGCTCGGCGGCGAAGCGCAGGGCCTCGGTGACCTTGTCCTCGGGCATCTCGACCTCGGCCGACAGCTCGGCGAGGGTGGCGGGGCGGCCCATCTTGAGCTCCAGCCGCGAACGCGCCTTCTGCAGGCGGGCGAGGGTGTCGCCGGCGTGCACCGGCAGGCGGATGGTGCGGCCCGTGTTGGCGATGCCGCGGGTGATG
This sequence comes from uncultured Microthrixaceae bacterium, assembly GCA_964649545.1. Taxonomy (GTDB): domain Bacteria; phylum Actinomycetota; class Acidimicrobiia; order Acidimicrobiales; family DATDAH01; genus JAEUJM01. Next base: position 17,743 of record CAZYPY010000014.1, read on the forward strand.
GCTTGGCGGATCCACCACGTGGCGTAGGTGGAGAACTTGAAGCCCTTGCGCCAGTCGAACTTCTCGACCGCGTGCATCAGGCCGAGGTTGCCCTCCTGGATGAGGTCGAGGAGGGGCAGGCCCGAGGCCTGGTACTTCTTGGCGATCGACACCACCAGGCGCAGGTTGGACTGCACGAAGGTGCGCTCGGCCTCCTGGCCCTTGCGGTCGGCCCGCTTGAGCTCGCGCTTGCGGGTCGGCGTGAGGGTGGTGGAGGTCTCGAGCTCCTCTCGAGCCGCGGCGCCGGCCTCGATGGCCTGGGCCAGACGGACCTCGTCGTCCTTGGTCAGGAGGGGGTACTGCCCGATGTCGGTGAGATAGAGGCGGACGAGGTCTTCCTCGTCACGCTCGACGCGCTCCTTGGCCAAGGTGAAAGCTCCTGCTCTGGTTGCTCGGGGCCGCTCGACCGGATCGGCGGGGCCGGAAAAGAAGATCAGTGACGCTGGGAGGGGCGGCGGGCCCTCGCTGCCCGTGGCTTACGATACCGAGATGGTCAAGAGGGCCAACCTCCGTGATGTCGCCGTACTCTCCTCCTGTGACGACCCCATCACTCTCCGTGAGTGTCGGCGGGTCCACGGGGGGAACTGAGCGGATCGGCCGGGATTGAGCCGGTGGACCCAGACCCCGACCTCACCGTGGTCGTCATGGCCCTCGACGCCGTCGACCCCGAGGCGTTGCAGGCCATCCTCGCCAAGTACGTCGTGGTCAGCCGTGGCCACCCGGGTTGCCGCAACATCGACCTGTGCCTGTCGGCCACCCACCCGTCGCGCTTCGTGGTGATCGAGAAGTGGGCGTCCCCCGAAGCCCAGCGCGCCCACTTCGACTCGCCCGACATGGTCGAGATGGCAAACGCCTGCGACGGCAAGCTGTCCCGCACGCCCTCCATCGACCTGCTCGACACCATCAGCGCCCACGACCTGACCTGACCCGGACCTGACGCGCCTCGGCCGGACCGCCCCGGAGACGGGCTCGGGGCGGGCGTCCCGTCGGTTGGGTAGCTTGCCCAACCGTGGACGGCGACCACGGGGTTCGCCCCATCGACCTGGGGGTGCTGGGGCCGCTGGCACTGCGCGTCCACGACGTCACCGTGCCGCTGCCCGCCCGCACCGAGCGGGCGCTGCTCGCCGCGCTTGCCCTGCGCCGCGGCCGCACCGTCCCCGCCGACCGGCTCGCCGAGGACGTGTGGGGCGACGACCTGCCCCAGACCTGGCGCAAAGGGGTGCAGGTCGGCGTCTCCCGCCTGCGCCGCCGTCTGGCCGACGCCCACGCCGCCGCCGCCGACCTGGTCACGACCGCTCCCGACGGCTACGCCCTCGCCTTGGCGGCCGAGGACCTCGACGCCAGCCGGCTCGAGCGCGCGGCCGAGGAGGGCCGCCGGCTCCTGGGTGCGGGCGACCCGGACTCCGCCCACGCCACCCTGACCGCGGGGCTGGCGCTCTGGCGGGGCACGCCGTTCCCCGAGCTGGCCGACCGGCCGGCGGCCCAGGCCGAGGCGGCCCGACTGGCGGAGATCCACGCCGCCGCGACCGACCGGTGGCACGAGGCGTCGCTGGGGCGGGGCGACGTCGAGGAGGTCGTGGCCCGGCTCGAGGCCGAACTGGTGGAGGACCCCCTGCGCGAGCGCCGGTGGTCCCTGCTGATGCTCGCCCTCTACCGGGCGGGCCGCCAGCACGACGCGCTGCGTGCGTTCCAGCGGGCCCGCACCGTGCTCGCCGACGAGCTCGGCCTCGAGCCGGGGCCCGAGCTTCGGGGCCTCGAGGCCGCCATCCTGGCCCATGATCCCGCCTTGGCCGCGGCCACCTGCCACCGCCTGCTCCAAGCGGACCGCCAGGCGGCCGAGGCGCGCGGCCCCGTCGTCGAGGCCGGCCCGGCGCCCGACGCCACCGGCCGTCCCGCACCGACCCCACGCCGCCGCGACCCGACCCCGGACCCGCTGGAGTGGGCCCGACACCTGTGCCGCACCCCCCGGCGAGGCCAGGCCCACGAGCGGCAGCGCCTCCTCGACGCCTGGCGACGGGTCACCGACGGCCGGGGCGGGATGCTCACCCTGTCCGGCGACCCCCTCTCCGGCAAGTCCCGCCTCGCGGCCGAGCTGACCCTCGCCGCCGAGGCCGACGGCGCCCTCGTCCTGGCCGGACGCTGCGTGCCCGGCCTGGGTCTGGCGTCGTTCGTCGGCCCCGCCAACGCGCTCGAGTTCGGGCTCGACACGAGCGGGCTCGGCCCCGGCTCGCCGGCGGCGTTCAACCTGGGGCTGGAGGTCGCGGCACTGGCCTACGGCGAGGCGGCGCGGGGGCGGCCCGTCCTTGCCGTCCTCGACGACGCCCACCTCGCGGACGCCGAGGTCATCAACCTGTTCCGCCACCTCGCCGAGCGCCCGGGCGCCGAGGACGCCACCCTCCCTGCGGCTGCCCTGGTGATCCAGCGGGCGGGGCACCCGCCACCGCCGGGCATGAACGAGTGGCTGGCGCAGGGTCGGCGGCTCCCGGTGCACGAGCACGTCGACCTGACCCCGCTCGACGAAGCCGCCGCGGTGGCCGTGCTGCGCGACCGGCCCGGCCCGGCGGCGGCCCGCTGGACCGACGACGATCGCGAGCGCATGGCCGCGCTCGCCGGCGGCCGGCCCGGCTACCTCGTGGAGCTCGGGCTGCACTCCCCCGGCCCGGACGCCGAGCAGGTCGTGCCGGGCACGCTGCGCGCCCTCGTGGCCGACCACCTGGCCGCGCAGGACGCGGACGTGCAACGGGTGCTGCTCGCCGCCGCGGTGGCGGGGACCCGGTTCGACCTCACCACCGCGTGCCGGGCCGCCGGCCTCGACGGGGACGCCGCCCTCGACGCGCTCGAACGCGCCACGACGGCCCGGTTCCTCGACGAGGTGGCCAGCGCTCCCGGTGAGCACGCCTTCTGCGCCGAGGTGGACCGGCTGGTCCTGCTCGACCGGCTCACCTCCACCCGGCGAGCGGTCATCGAGGAGCGCCTCGCCGGTTGACCGGCGCTCCACCGGGAACGCGGTGTCGCCGACCCCCTAGAGTTCGGGGCGCACATCGTCCCGCCGAGCGGGCGGGCGTGGACCGGGAGAGACAACCGACATGAACCGAACCCGCGCGTGGCGCCTCCTCGCGCTCTTGTTCGCCGTCACCCTCGTGGCCGCCGCCTGCGGCAGCGATGGCGACGACAGCGGAGAGGACGCCTCGTCCGACACCACCGTCGCCGCAGGGTCGTGCGACGCCGCCGACCTGCCGGTGAAGACCGAGGGCCAGCTCACCGTCGCCACCGGCGACCCGGTGTTCCCGCCCTGGATGGAGAACGACGACCCGACCAGCAACGAGGGCTTCGAGAGCGAGCTCGTCTACCTGCTCGCCGAGCAGCTCGGCTTCGCCGAGGACGAGGTCGTGTGGACCTCGACGGGCTTCGACGAGGCCATCGCCCCGGGCGAGAAGGACTTCGACTTCAACATCCAGCAGTACGGCATCACCGAGGACCGCGACGAGGTCGTCGACTTCTCCGACGGCTACTACACAGTCCAGCAGGCCATCGTGGCCCCGGCCGACTCGGACGTCGCCGGCGCCGAGAGCCTGGCCGACCTCACCGACGCCAAGCTCGGCGCCGCCGTGGGCACCACCAGCCTCGACTACATCGAGGAGGTCATCCAGCCCAGCGAGGAGGCCGCCGTGTTCGACGACACCGCCGCCGCGAGCTCGGCACTGGCCGCCGGCCAGGTCGACGGCCTGGTCTACGACCTGCCCACCGCCTTCTACATCACCGCCGTGGAGATCCCCGACGCCTCCATCGTCGGCATCCTGCCGGTGGTCGGCGAGGCCGAGGAGCTCGGCATGCTCTTCGAGGACGGCAGCCCCCTCGTCCCGTGTGTGAACGAGGCCCTCGCCGCGCTCGAGGAGTCGGGCGACCTGGCCGCCCTCCAGGAGGAGTGGCTGGCCAACGGCGGCGAGACGCCCACCCTCTCCGAGTAGCTCGGCCGGCACCACCGCACGACGACCGACGATCGATCACCCATGACCGCGGACATCGGCTCGGGGCCGCCACCGGCGCCCCCGGGTCGATGGGCGTCGTGGCGCCACGAGCTCGGCGAGGAGGGCGCCCGGGGCGCGCTGATCGCCTTCGTGGCGACGGTGGTCTTCGTCGGCGTCTCGCTGTGGTTCGTCCTCAACTCGAAGACTTGGCCGGACGTCCAGCAGCAGTTCTTCAACCCCGAGGACTTCCGCGAGTCGTGGCCCGACGTCCTGTCGGGCTTCTGGCTCGACATCAAGATGTTCGTGATCGCCGAGGTGCTGATCCTCGCCTTCGGCCTGCTGGTGGCCGTGATCCGCAGCCTCCGAGGGCCGGCGTTCTTCCCGCTGCGGGCGCTGTCGGTCATCTACATCGACCTGTTCCGGGGCATCCCCATCCTGTTGATCCTCTTCCTGTTGGGGTTCGGCGTGCCGGCGCTGCAGCTCCCTGGGGTGCCCAACGACCCGCTGTTCTGGGGCGTCGTCTCGCTGGTGCTCTCCTACGCGGCGTACACCGCCGAGGTCTACCGGGCGGGCATCGACTCGGTGCACGAGAGCCAGCGCGCTGCCGCCCGCTCGCTCGGCCTCACCCAGTGGCAGACGCTGCGCTTCGCCATCGTCCCCCAGGCCATCCGCAACGTGATCCCCGCCCTGCTCAACGGCCTGGTGAGCCTCCAGAAGGACGTGGCCCTCGTCTCGGTGCTGGGCGTGCGCGAAGCGGTGCGCGAGGCCGAGATCTACAAGAGCCGCACCTTCAACTACACCTCGTTCATCGCCGCCACGGTGCTGTTCCTGATCGCCTCGATCCCCCTCGCCCGCCTCACCGACTGGTACACCCGCCGCGAACGCCGGCGCCGCAGCCAGGTGGTCGCGTGACCGCCCCGCCGCTGCTCCGGGTGGCCGACGTCCACAAGTCGTTCGGGCCGAAGGTGGTGCTCCAGGGCGTCGACCTCGAGGTGCCACCCCATGGCGTCGTGTGCCTGATCGGCCCCAGCGGGTGCGGCAAGTCGACCCTGCTGCGCTGCATCAACCTGCTCGAACCCATCGACGCCGGCCTCATCGAGCTCGACGGCGAGCGCATCAGCGGCAAGGGCGTGAACGCCAACTCGGTGCGCCGGCGGGTCGGCATCGTGTTCCAGTCCTTCAACCTGTTCCCCCACCTGACCGTGCTCGACAACGTGACCCTCGGGCCCCGACGGGTGCGCAAGGTCCCCCGCCGCCAGGCCGAGGAGCGGGCCCGGGAGGTGCTCGACCGCTTCGGCCTCGGCGAGAAGGTCGACGACTACCCCGACCGCCTCTCGGGCGGTCAGCAGCAGCGCGCCGCCATCGCCCGGGCGATCGTCGGCGACCCCGAGCTGCTCCTGCTCGACGAGGTGACCTCCGCCCTCGACCCCGAGCTCGTCGGCGAGGTGCTGACCGTGATCCGCGACCTCGCCGCCGGCGGCATGACCATGGTGCTGGCCACCCACGAGATGGGCTTCGCCCGCGACGTGGCCGACCAGGTGGCCTTCCTCCACGAGGGCCGCGTCCTCGAGGCGGGCCCGCCGGCACAGATCCTGAAGGACCCCCAGCAGGCCCGTACCCGTCAGTTCCTGGCGAGGGTCATCGCCGCCGGCCGCCTCTGATCGACTCCGAGAGGGGTCGCAAACGGCCGTGCGACGATCAGTCCGACGCAGTGCCCTCCCACGGCTTCGCGAGTGGATTCACTCAGCGCATACCTCTCGGTCGAGGACGGACCGGCCGAGCCCGTCTCCCGTCTCTGTGTTTCGGAGCCACACGACGTCTCCGGGGCGCAGATTCCGCGTCCCGACCGCAAGCCACTCTCGGATGATCCGTTCGAGTGCTACGCCCGGTGTCACGACCCACGGTTCGAACTTGCCGGCGACCACCGCGCCTGGCTGCATCAGCCCTTGCACCATCACGGAGCACACGAGACCCATCGCGACTGCGGTCAGCCCTTCCTCAGATCTCGTCTCGGCCCGACGTGCGATGTCGACGATCAGGCCAAGGTCCAGCCAGTCATCAACCCCGCGAGCAAGCAGGTCCTCCACAAGCCCTCGCTGATCCCATGACGTACACATCGAGGTGCTCATTCTCGCCCATCCATGCAGATCTGGTCCTTCTGTGTCTGTGGAGCGTCCGAACTGGTCAGGAAGCGGCCCAGCGGTCGAGAGACTGAGCGAACGCGTCCTGCTCGTCGGAAGGGATGCAGGCGGCGGCGGCAGCAGCGCGCCAGCCGGCGAGCGCCTGGCGGACCTCGAGCCAGACGGTTTCGGCGTCGGCGGGGTCGAGGCCGAACTGGGCGGTGCTCGCGAGCAGCGCCTCGACGCCCGCTTCCGACGAGGACGCACCGGCGATCGGCGTCACCCGCGGCGCAGCGGGCCGGGGGTCGGGGTTGACGTCGAACACGGGTGAGAGCGTCCAACCGCCCCCGGCGCGCAGGAGGCCGTGGTTGCGGAGGTGGTCATCGACGTTGTTGATCGCCAAGGAGAAGGCCATGCGCCGCCAGAGCTCGGCGAGGTCGGCAGCGGCGTCGCTGCCGTGCTCGGCGATCGCCTCGGCGAGCTCGAGGTAGTCGGCACCCGGGCCCGGACGCCGGCCGATCAGGGTCTGAGCGCTGACGTAGGGGACGCGCGTGTCGCCGTCGCGGTCGCGGTCGAAGCGGCGCACGAGCAGCACCGGGACGTCGCCGACCTCGATCAGGCGGTGCGCCGGCACCGGCAGGGCACACGCCGCCGCCAGGTCGAGGGCGACGGCCTCCCAGCGGATGACGTCCCAGCGGTCGTCGGCCTGCGGGAACTTGGCGAGGTGGAGCCCGTCACCGTCCACCACAGACGCCTTGGGCCGTGCACCACCCAACGAACCGGAGCCGGCGGCGAGCAGGGTGGCAACGGCCTCGTCAGCCCCCCGGGCCTCGGCCACCCGGCTGGCGTCGAGCAGCCGCTCGAGCTCGATCAGGCCCGGCGCCCCTCCGGCCTCGGCCAGGAACGGGCCACCGTCCTCGAGGCAGAGCCGGAGCGCCCCTTGGCGGCTCTCGTCGTGCACCCCGAGGAGGAGGTCGGCCTCCGTCGGCGCTGCACCCGGGCCCCCAGCGTCGCGGGCGAGCGCGGCCCAGCGCCGGGTGAGCAGGTTCCGGCCCCACGCATCGGGTGCGCAGTCGGCCAGGGCGCCGGGGAGCCCCCCGACGACGGCCCGCCCCGAGCGGACGGGCAGGTCGGGGCTGATCGACCAGCCCGGCCCGGACAGCCAGGCGTCGTCGTAGGTGAACTCGGTGCTGTCGACACGGCGGGCGTGCACGATCCGCGCCGTGCCGACAGGTGTGGTGCCCACAGGACCATCGAGGTGGACCCGGACCGTGGTCACCGCCGCACCCGCTTGGGCAGGGCTTGGTCGGCGCGAGCGCGGCCGAAGGCGGTCTCGTAGGGGTCGGTGGCGCGCACCACCTCGTCGAGCAGGCCGAGGGCCCGACAGACCTCGAGCACGATGTCGAGCCCGACGCCGAGGTCGCCCCGCTCGAGGCGGCCGACGGTCTGGCGGGTCGTGCCGGCCCGCTCCGCCACCTGCTGGGCGGTGAGGCCCTGGAGCTTGCGCCAGGTCGCGAGGTTGCCGCCCAACTCCTCCGCCGCCTGGCGGGTGCGGAACGCCGGTGGCCGGGCCACACCGTTATGTTACCAATAACAAACCTGAAAGACAGGATAGTTCGTCGAAGCGAACACTACGAAGGCCCGGGATCGAGGATCCCGAGCCCTCGTGCGTTCACGGCAGCCGGCGGCCGGCTCAAGCCTCCTTGCGGCGGCTGTAGCGGCGCAGGCCGAAGCCGGCCAGCACCAACAGCACGCCGGTGGCGACCAGGCCAGCGATGTCCGAGCCGGTGCGGGGCAGCGTGTCGGGGATGTACGGGACGAGGTCGTCCTGGGAGTCGACCACCACCGCGGCGTCGTCGGTGTTGTTGTCGCCGTCGGTGTCGTCGTCGCCGTCCACCCGGGCCACGTTGGTGACCGTGGTGTCCGGATCGGCCTCCACGTAGGTCTCGATGGTGAAGCTCGTCGCCCCACCCGGCGCCAGGTCGATGTCGGTCACGCACACCACCGTCGGCTCGGCGTACTCGCAGAGCCAGCCGTCGCCGCCCGCGTCACGGTACGACAGGCCGTCGCCCAGGTCGTCGGCCACCACGATCGGCTCGGTCGCCGCCACGTCACCGACGTTTGTCACCGTCACCTGCCAGGTGGCGATGGCGGTGTCCTGGTCGATGTCGATCAGGTCCTTGGTGATGGCCAGGTCGGTAACCGGCGGCGCCTCGATGTTCACCGTCGCCGGGTCCTCGTCGGACACGTCGGCGCCCACCGGGTCGCCGGCGTCGTCGACCGGGGTCGCCGTCGCCACCGCGGTGTTCACGAAGCCCTCCTCCACGTCCGACACCACGCAGGTGTAGGCGGCGAGGGAGTCGCCCGGCTCGAGCACGTCGCCGATCTCCCGGGCGCAGTCGGGCCCGAGCTCGTCAGTGACGACGATGTCCGACAGCGGGACCTCGCCGTCGTTGGTCACGACGATCCGGAAGGTCACGTCGGCGCCGGGCTCGACCGTCGCCGAGTCCCCGAACTCACCCGTGGCGGGGTCCGCCACCGTCTTCTCCACGACGATCGAGGCCACCTGGACGTCGGCCACCTCGTGGTCGCCGGAGCCGGCGGGGGCGCCGTCGGCCGAGTCGGCGGTCACCGACGCGTCCATGGTGAAGCCCGCGCCCACGTCGCTCACGTTGCACGTGAGCACCCACACCTCGCCGACGTCGAGGACGCCAGCGTTGAGGGTGTCGCCGCTGATCACGGTCGGGGCCGAGTCGCAGCCGGGGGCGTCGACCGTCACGTCGGTGATGCCCGCGTCACCGGTGTTGGTGACGGTGAAGCGGAAGGTGGCCGTGTCGCCGGCCCGCAGGGTGGCGGGCACGCCGTCGTTGCTGCCGAGGGTCGCGCCGTCGCCGTCCGCGTCGTACCAGTCACCGGTGAACGGATCCTGGACCTCGGTGAGCAGGGTCATCGACGGGTCGATCTCGTCCACCGACGCGGTGTCGGTGTCGGTCACGGGGTCGATGCCGGGCAGCGACGTCGAGGTGTCGTCCACCGGCGTGCCGGTGGCGGTGACCTGGTTGGTCAGGTCGCCGTCGACGGTGGTCTCCACGTACAGCGTGACCGAGTCACCGGGGGCCAGCGACGACAGGTCGCCGTCGAGGACGGTCATGGTGGTCTGGTCCACGTTCAGGTCGGCGTCGTCCAGGGTGACCGGGGCCAGGGTGGTGTCACCGTCGTTGGTGACCACGAAGCAGTAGGTGACGGCGCCGCCGGCCTTGGCGGACACGGACTCGGCGCCGGTGCAGCCCGCACCGTCGTCCTGGCCCTTGTACGCCGTCTTCGCCACCGAGACGGACGGCTCGACCTCGTCCACCTCGGCGGTGTCGCTGTCGGTCACGTCGCGGATGCCGAGGGGATCGCCCTGGTCGTCGACCGGCGTACCGGTCGCTGCAGCCGTGTTGGTGAGATCCCCGTCGACGGTGGTCTGGACGAAGAGGGTGACGGAGTCACCGGGGTCGAGGCGGCTCAGCGAGCCGGGGCCGACCACGTCGAGGTCCTCGTCGGTGATGCCCAGGTCGTCGTCGACCACGGTGACCGGCGCCAGCGCCGTGTCGCCGTTGTTGGTGACCACGAAGCAGTAGGTGACCTCGTCACCGGCCCGGGCCCGGAGCAACTCCACGCCCTCGCAGGCGTCGCCGCCGGAGTGGCCGGCGTAGACCGTCTTGGCGATGGTCACGGCCGGGCCGACGGAGTCGACCAGCGCGTCGTCCGAGTCGGTGACGTTCTCGACCCCGACGAGGGGGCCGCCCTGACCGTCGACCGGGTGGCCGGTGACCGTCGCCGTGTTCAGCACGTCGCCGCCGGTCACCTCGGTCTCGTAGTAGAGGGTCACGCTCTCGTCCGGGTCGAGCGAGGCCAGCGAGCCGTCTCCGACCACCTCGACGTCTGCCCCGGTGAGGCCCAGGGTCGGGTCGGAGAAGTCCACCGGCGCCAGCACCGTGTCGCCGTCGTTGGTGACGACGAAGCAGTAGGTGATGGCGTCGCCGGGCTCACCGGCGATGAGGTTCGAGCCAGGGCAGTCGGCGCCGGCGTCGTGGCCGCGCACGACCGTCTTCTGGATCGACACCGACGGCGCCACCTCGAACACCTCGGCGGTGTCGTCGTCGGTGACGGCGGGCAGGCCCGGCAGGGGCTGGCCCTGGCCGTCGGCCGGGGTGCCCGTGACCGACGCCGTGTTGAGCAGGTCGCCGTCGACGGTGGTCTCGAAGTACAAGACGACCGTTTCGTCGGGATCGATGCGGCTCAGCGACCCGGGCCCGACCACGGTGAGGTCGGTCTCATCGAGGTCGCCGAGCGCCGGGTCGGCGAAGGTCACGTCCACCAGCGGGGTGTCCCCTGCGTTGGTCACGGCGAAGCAGTAGGTGACGTCCTCGCCATTGAGCCCGGCGAGCTCGTCGGTGCCGTTGCAGCCGGCCCCGTCGTCGTGGGTGCGGTAGACGGTCTTGGCCACCGAGAGGGCCGGGGCCACCTCGTCCACCTCGGCCGTGTCCTCATCGGTGACGGGGTCGAGGCCGGGGTAGGGGTCACCCTGGTCGTCGACCGGCGTGCCGGTCACGGCGACATGGTTCACCAGGTCGCCGGCGACGGTGGTGTCGATGAAGAGGGTCACCGAGTCGCCGGGGGCGAGTGGCAACCGGTCGGCGAGGTCGCCGCCGCCCACCACCGAGACCTCGGTCTCGTCGAGGCCCAGGTCGTCGTCGAGCAACGTCACCGGTGCGAGGTCCGTGTCGCCCTCGTTGGTGACGAGGAAGCAGTAGGACACGGCGTCACCGTCGAGCGCACTGACGGCGTCACCGGCGGTGTCGCAGCCGGCGCCGGCGTCGTCGCCGCGGTAGACGCCCTTGACCACCGAGATGGCCGGGGCCGCCTCGTCGACCTCGGCGGTGTCCTCGTCGCTCACGTTCGGCACGTGGGGCAGCGGATCGCCGCTGCCGTCCACGGGGGTCCCGCTCACGGACACCCTGTTGACGAGGTCCTTCCCGATGGTGACCTCGACGTAGACCACGACGGTGTTGCCAGGGGCAACCGCGTCGAGGGTGCCGCCGCCCACCACCTCGACACCGGCCTCGGTGATGCCGAGGTCGCCGTCGAGCAGGGTGACGGGGGCGAGCGGGGTGTCGCCGTCGTTGGTCACCGCGAAGCAGTAGGTGACGGCGTCGCCGTCGAGCCCGGTGGCGAGCTCGCCGGCGGTGCCGCAGCCCGCGCCGTCGTCGTGGCCACGGTAGACGGTCTTGGCGACCACCACCGACGGGTTCACCACGTCGACCGTGGCGGTGTCCGCGTCCTCCACCGGCTGGGCGCCGGGCAGCGGGTCGCCCTGGTCGTCGGACGGGGTGCCGGTGGCGAACGCGGTGTTGGTCACGTCGTCTGGGCCGGCGATGGTCTCGACGTAGAGGGTGACCGAGTCACCGGGGGCGAGCAGGTCGAGCGACGCGTTACCCACGACGATCATGTCCCCGTCGTCGAGGCCCAGGGTCGGGTCGACCACGGTGACCGGCGACAGGTACGACTCACCGTCGTTGGTGACGGTGAAGCAGTAGGTGATGTCCGCGCCCTCGCGGACGGCGACCGAGCCGGCGCCGGGGCACTCCGCCCCGGCGTCGTGGCCGTGGTAGACGCCCTTGTCGATCGACACCGAGGGGGCCTGGTCGTCCACCGAGGCGGTGTCGTCGTCGGTGACGGGGTCGACTCCGGGCAGCGGGTCGTCCGCGTCGTCGACCGGCGTGCCGGCCACGCCGGCGACGTTCTCGAGGTTTCCGTCGATGACGCCCTCGAAGTACACCGTGACGCTCTGGCCGGCGTCGAGGGCCGTCGGCATCGCGCCGCCACCGACGAGGGTGACGTCGGTGCCGTCGACCCCGAGGAGGTCGTCGTCGAGCTCGACCGTCGCAAGGCGGGTGTCGCCCGTGTTGGTCACGGTGAAGCACCAGGTGACGTCGCCGCCGGTCACGCCGGCGACGGACTCAACACCGGGGCAGCCGGCTCCGTCGTCCTGCCCGTCGTAGACCGTCTTCTCGACGGTGATCTGCGGGTCGATCTCGCGCACCTCGGCCGTGTCGGACGCGGTGGCGGGGTCGAGGCCGGGGTACGGGTCGCCGCCGGCGTCGGCCGGGGTGCCCTCGGCGGTGACGGTGTTGACCAGGTCGCCGCCGATGCTCGAGTCGACGTAGAGGACCGCGGAGTCGCCGGGGCCCAGGTCGTCGAGCGACCCGCTGGTGAGGACCATGTCCGCGTCGGCCATGCCGAGGTCGGCGTCGTCGAGGGTCACGGGGGCCAGGTGGGTGTCCCCGGTGTTGGTCACGGTGAAGCAGTAGGTGACGGCGTCACCCGAGCGGCCGTAGACGAGGTCGCCGGCCGTGCCGCAGCCGGCCCCGACGTCTGTCCCGCGATACACCGTCTTGTCGACGGCGATCGTCGGGTCGATGGCGTCCACCTCGGCGGTGTCGTCGTCGGTCGGCGACTCGGCCCCGGGCAGGGGGTCGTCGCCGTCGCGCGGGGTGCCGCTGGCGGTGGCGGTGTTGACCAGGTCGGCCCCGACCGTGGTCTCGAAGTACAAGACGACGGTGTCGCCGGGATCGACCGAGGCAGGGTCACCGCTGGCGATCTCCATGTCGTCCTGGTCGATGCCGAGGTCGCCGTCGACCACGGTCACCGGCGCCAGGGTGGCGCCGCCGTTGTTGGTCACCGCGAAGCAGTAGGTGACGGCGTCACCGCTGCGGGCGACCACCTTCTCCTCGCCCTCGCAGCCGGCGCCGGCGCTGTGACCGGCGTACACCGACTTGGCGACGGCCAACGAGGGGGTCAGCTCCTCGACCTCGGCGGTGTCGGTCGCCTCGGGCGGATCGGTGTCGATGGGGTCACCGCCGCCGTCGACCGGCGTGCCGCTCACGGTCACGGTGTTGACGAGATCGCCGTCGAGCACCGTCTCGATGTAGGCGACGACCGTGTCGCCCGGGGCGAGCGAGGCGAGGTCGCCGCTGAGGACGGTCACCTCGCTCTGGTCGATGCCGAGGTCGCCGTCGTCCAGGGCGACGTCGGTGAGGGTGACGTCACCCGTGTTGGTGATCGAGAAGCAGTAGGTCAGCGCCGCCCCGTTCGCTCCGCGCTGGAGCTCGTTGCCCGGGCAGCCGGCGCCATCGTCGTGGCCGGCGTACACGGTCTTGGCGACCGCGACGGCCGGGCCGACCTCGTCCACCTCGGCGGTGTCGTCGTCGGTCGGCGGGTCGATGCCCGGCAGGGGGGTGCCGCCCGGGTCGGTCGGGATGCCGCCCACCGTGGCGGTGTTGGGCAGGTCCCCGTCGATGGTGCCCTCGAGGTAGAGGGTCGCCGAGTCGCCGGGGGCGAGCGGGTTGATCGAGCCCGACGCCAGGGTCAGGTCGTCCTGGTCGACGCCCAGGTCGCCGTCGACCACGGTGACGGGGTTCAGGGGGACGTCGCCGTCGTTGCTGACGACGAAGCACCACGTGACCGGCGTGCCGTTGACGTTGCGGACGAGGTCGCCCGCGGTGTCACAGCCGGCGCCGCTGTCGTGGCCGCGGTAGACCGACTTGGCCACCGAGATGCCGGGGGCGACCTCGTCGACCGAGGCGGTGTCGTCGTCGTCGACCGGGTCGAGGCCGGGCAGCGGGTCGCCGCCGGCGTCGGCGGGCGTGCCGGTCGCCGTGGCGGTGTTGAGCAGGTCGCCGTCGACGGTGGTCTCGACGTAGAGGACGACGGTCTCGCCGGCGGCGAGGGAGGCCAACGAGCCGCTCCCCACCACGGTCATGTCGGTGTCGTCGATGCCGAGGTCGGGATCGTCGACGGTCACCGGGGCGAGCACGGTGTCGCCGCTGTTGGTGACGCCGAAGCAGTAGGTGACCGCCTCACCGTTCAGGGCCGGAAGGTTCTCACCGCCGGCCCCGCACGAGGCGCCCGCGTCGTGGCCCCGGTAGACCGACTTGTTCAGGAGCACGGCGGGACCGACGCTGTCGACCGAGGCGGTGTCGTTGTCCTCGACCACGGCGATGCCCGGCAGGGGGTCACCGTTGCCGTCGGCGGGGACGCCCGTGACCTCGGCGGTGTTCACCAGGTCTCCGTCCAGGGCGGTCTCCAGGTAGAGCGTCATCGACTGGCCGGCGGCCAGGCTGTCGAGGCTGCCGGGGCCGACGACCGTGAGGTCGCTGCCGTCCACGCCCAGGTCGCCGTCGGTGAGCGTCACCGGCGCGAGCTCGGTGTCGCCGTCGTTGGCCACGACGAAGCAGTAGGTCACCGCGTCACCGTTGAGGCCGGTGACGCTCTCGCCGGCGGTCCCGCAGCCCGCGCCGCCGTCGGCGCCGCGGTAGACGGTCTTGGCCACCGAGACCTGCGGGGTCACCTCGTCGGCGTCCGCGGTGTCGGTGTCCTCGACCGGGTCGACGCCCGGCAGCGGGTCGCCGTTCGGGTCGGTCGGAGGACCGGTCGCCGTCACCGTGTTCTGGAGATCGCCATCGAGAGTGGTCTCGTAGATGAACGTGACCGAGTCACCGGGGGCGAGGAGGGCGGGGTCGCCGTCGACCACGGACATGTCGCCCTCGTCGATGCCGAGGGTCGCGTCGTCGAGGGTGACGGGACCGACGTGGGTGTCGCCGGTGTTGGTGATCGTGAAGCAGTAGGTCACCTCGTCGCCGTTGACGCCGATCGCGGTCTCGCCGCCGGCGCAGAGGGCGCCGCCGTCGTGTCCGCGGTAGATCGTCTTGTCGACGGTGAGGGCCGGCGTCACCTCGTCGACCGCGGCGGTGTCGGTGGCGGTGACCGGGTCGACGTCCGGGATCGGGTCGCCGTTGCCGTCGACCGCGGTGCCGGTCACCGAGGCGGTGTTGGTGAGATCGCCGTCGAGCTGGGTGACGTAGTGGAGAGTGACGCTCTCGTCGCGGGCCAGCGTGGCCAGGTCGCCGACGGGGCCCGACAGATCGCTCTCGTCGATGCCGAGGTCGGGGTCGGAGAAGGTGACGGGCGACAAGGCGGTGCTGCCGTCGTTGGTGATGGTGAAGCAGTAGGTGACGGTGTCGCCGTTGACGCCGTACACGAGGTCACCGCCTTCGCAGGAGGCGCCGCCGTCGTCACCGGCGTAGACCGTCTTCGAGATGGAGACCGAGGGCTCCGGCGGCGCCGTCTTCTGCACGTCGACACCGGTGTAGGTGCCGTAGCTCGTCTGGAGGGTGGCCTCGTTCACGATCTCGGTCACGCTCGGGTCGAGGGGCTGGTCCACGACCACGTCGAAGGTGACGGTGCGGGTCTGGCCCACCGCGAGCGCCGGCGGCAGGACGGTGCCGGCGCCGTCGAGCGGGAAGGGGGTACCGGACCCGTCGTCGGCGACAGCGCTGCCGTTGTGCACGGTGCTGTTCAGCACGTAGGTGGTGTGGGCCGGGACCTCGTCGGTGAGGACCAGGTTGTCCACCGGGGTGATGCCGGCGTTCGTGGCCGTGATGGTGTAGCGGATGGTCTCGCCCGGGTCGGCCAGGCCGTCACCGTCGTCGTCGACGATGTCCGACGTCTTGGTGAGGTCGACGGTCGGGAAGGGCAGCACCGTGGTGCCCATGTCGATGGCGGGGTCCTGCGACTGGAGCCCCGGGACCTGTCCCCACGCTGCGGCCAGGGTGGTGCCGTCGACCGTGTAGATGCGGGCACCCGTCATGTCGCCGTCGCCAGAGGACACCGCACTCGTGTAGGTCGCGGTCGTGTAGCACGTGGTGCTCGCGTCATCGGTGATGAGCACTGGCTCGAGCGCGTCGAGGGTGCAGGTGAAGTCGTACTTGTTGCCGTTGGGGTCGGTGTTGGCGCCCGTCGTCGTGTCGCCATCCCGATCGACGTAGATCGTCGTGCCCGACTCGGGGGCCACCCAGGCCGCGCTGTAGTTGAAGGCCAGGTTGGCCGAACCAGGGGCGTACCCGAGCACCACCATCGGGGTGAGGTAGGCCGCCGGGATCAGTGCGATCCCCCAGTTGTACGCCGCGCTGTCGTCCGTGCCGCTGGCCGTTGGTTGCGTCGTCACCTCGAGGGCGTAGAAGTCGTTGCCGGTGCTGGTGAACCGGGCACCTTGCCCCGTGGGCATGCGGTAGCTGCCCTGGCCGCCGGCGGGCACCGGCACGGTGCCGGTGGTCCCGTCCGACTGCGTGTAGGCGACGGTGATGGCGGAGGAGGAGGGGTTGTAGAAGAACACGCGACTGGCGAGGTTCGTGCTGTTGAACGATGTCACGGGCGTGAAGTAGGTGTCCGTCCAGCGTTCCGTCGGGGTGAGCTCGTACAGGCGGCTCTCGTAGCGGTGGTTGATGTCACCCGTGGCCAGATAGACCGAGATGGGCTTGTCGGCCGAGATGAGGTCACCCAGGTTGATCCCACCGTCGACCAGGTGGAGCTCGCCCTCCTCGAGGGTGATCGGGGCGCCCCCGGCCACGGTCACCGTGGTGTCGTCGGCAGCGGCCTGGACGATCAGCCCGGTGTACTCCCACGGCGAGTCGTCGTCCGCGTCGGCCGACGGATCGTACGGCGCGTCCTCGCCCACCGGGCTCTTGAACTGGTACCCGTAGCGAGACACCTCCGGCACGGCGGTCGCGCCGGCGTGCACGGTGCCGGTGCTCTCGCCCCAGCCGCCCATGGTGACCACGGTGGGGTCGGTGGACACGATCTTGTCCCGACCATCGTAATAGGGCTGGCCGTTCCCGTCCGGGTCGATCTGGCCGATCTTGGTCCGGTCGACCACGCTCTGGAGCACGAGCACCTCGCCCTCGGCCATGGTGTTGACCTCGGTAGTCGACCCTGGGCTGTTGACCGGGTCGGCGTCGTAGCCGTCCTCCCAGTGGTCGATCACGACGGTGTTGCCGCCTCGGGCCGACACGATCGAACTGACGAGGCGGATGTCCTGGCTGCCATAGGTGGTGTACGTGCTCACCAGCGTGTCGAAGAACTGCTGTGCGTCGTAGGGCAGGTAGTGCACCTGCTCCCCGGCGGCGGTCAGCTGCGGCGGGGTGCTGAAGGGCGTCCGGTCCGACGACGTCACGAGCGCCGCCGCCAGGATCGCCACAATGGCCAGCGGTGCCAGCACCTGGCCCTTGCCGACGCGGCGGGGCCGGTCGGCCACCGCCTCCTTCGTCTTCGTCAACTGCTTCGCCAGTGCACGCATCGCCGAGGGGTCTCCTGATGAGGGGTTCGGGAATCCTTCGGCCCCCCTCCCCCCGAAATGAGGGAGCGCACCCGTATTGCTGACCATTGAGTCAGCCGGCCTACCGCCGTCACTGCCCTCGATTCGAGGTCGAGGGTTTGACCTTCAGTCACCCAGGGCGGTCACCAGACCTCGACCAGTGGTCGAGAGTGCAGCTGCGTGGGCGCGCCTCTCTGCGGCTCCGGGGAGCGCCGGGCCGGTGGAGTCACGAGCGCCGCCCCGGCGCACGCCGGGTCGCGCCGCTCAGGTGGGGGTGGTGGCGCCGAGGGCCCCGTCGGAGAGGGCCCGGATCTCGGCGAGGGTGAGGCCGTCCCCGGACCAGAGGCGCGCGAACGCGGCATCGGCGCGGTCGGTGAAACCGTGCCGGTTCCGGAAGTGGTAGAGCCGGCGCTGGCGCTGGTCGAAGTAGCGGAAGCCGAGCTGGTCGAGCCGACCCGCGCAATAGCTCTGCCAGGCGTTGGTCAACGGCGGGTCGAGAGGCTCGTCGAGCGGCGGCGCCCCGAAGTCGGGGTCGAGCCGGTCCGACGCCTCGAGCAGCAGGCGGCCGAGGACGTTCTGCGCGCCTTCCGGGGAGAGCTGACGGGGCCGCCTGGGGTCCTCGAGCGCGCCGCTCTCCAGGTAGAGGGAGACGGGGTCGAGCGACGTGATCTGCGTGTAGCCCAACGGTGAGGACTCGTTGACCTCGACGTGGACGTCGGCGTCGGGATCGAGGCCCACCTTGGCGAGCAGGTCGGCCGTGAGCACCCGGATCTCGTCCGCGTCGAAGTCGATCAGGGTGAACTGCTCAGGGGTCACGATGACGGGCATGGCGGGGCCTCGCGGGGTCCGGACGGGTTGGTCAGCGGCTCAGCCGGCGGAGGCGTCGGCGGCGAGGCGGTCCCGGCGGCCCTGGGCCTCGCGCAGGGCCTCGTGGGCGACCTCGGCGATCTCGTCGATCTCCTCGTCGGCGAACCCGGCGAGCTCGCGGAAGCGCCGCGCAAGCTTCACCGGGCTCTCGTCGTCCTCGCCCCGGAAGCCCCCGAGCGAGAAGAGCTTGTCGACCACCCGCTGGAACTCGAGCGCGTTCTTCCGGCGCTCGGGGTCGTCGGCGGTGAGGCGGCGGAGCCAGTCCGAGCCCATCTTCACGTGGGTGACCTCGTCGGCGAGCATCCAGTCCTCGCAGAACTCGAGGACGGGGTCGCCTGCGGCGTCGCCGAAGTCGCGCATGGTGTTGAACACGTCGATGGCGAGGCCTTCGAGGGCCCGGTTCACCCCGGTGAGGCGCAGCACCGGGTCGGGGTTGCACGCGGCCTCGTAGAGGAAGGTGCCTTCGGAGAACTCCCCGATCTCGGTACCCATCCAGTCGCTGAGCTTCACCGAGATCTCGCAGTGGCGGGCCTCGTCCCAGCACTGGCGGGCCATGTCGAGCTTGAGCGCGAAGGGGGCCTCGTCACGGCCGTCGCCGGTCTCGAAGTCCCAGCACGTGCGGCCGGCGCCCTCCAGCGCCTGGATCTCGCCCACGAAGATCCCGTGCATCAGCGACCGGGCCGCGTCCGACGCGTCCGGGCGTTTGGGCGTGAGCTTGGCCTGGGTGCGCATGCGGGTGTTCTCGACCGAGCGCGGGTCGTTGATGCGGTCGGTGATGGGCACGCGGACGAAGCGCTCGTCTCGGGCCAGGTCCTCGACGGGGAGTGACTTCCTCATGGCACCTGCTCGCTTTCTGCGGTCTCGGGGTCGCCCAGCACCGGCGTGCCGATCGAGCCGGGGCCGGCGACGCCTCCGGCGGCGAGGAGGAGCGTCTCGAGCTCCGCCTGACGAGCGGCCGCCCGCTGGACCTCGTCGGGCGTCTCGATGAGCGACTGGAGCAGCATCTCGCCGTCGCGCCAGTCCTCGAACTCGTCGGCCAGCGCGAACTTGAGCGAGCGGACGGTCGGCGCGTCGGTGATGGTGCTCGTGTTGTTGAGGTGGAAGGTGTAGGCGGCGATCTTGTGCGGGATCAGCACGCGGTAGACGCCGACGAGCTTCTCGATGGTGAGGTCCGGGGCCTCGGGCTCGGTCATGGCGTCGACGAAGGCGACGAGCTCGTCGTTGGGCGGCACGTTGAGCCGCTCCTGGTTCATCTCCCGCAGCTCGGGGAGGCGCTTGTGCCAGAGCTCGGCGTGCCAGGCATGGTGGTAGGTGTGGGTGCCGAGGCGCAGCTTCACGTCGAGCTCGGGCACGGTGGCGACCCACCCGCCCAGCACCTCGAAGGTGCGCATCTCGATCCACTTGTAGTGTCCGATGCGCGTGGCGCTCTCCTCCACGGAGAAGGCGCCGGGCAGCTCGCGGCGGTCCCACGGCGTGAACGCGGCCCGAGGTCGATTCGGATCTGCCACTCGTCCCCCTGACGTGTGCGATGCGAGACGCTCCCACTCTAGGGGTCGCCGGCACCGGTTGTTGACCGGGCGGTCAAGTATCCCGTCGGTTACCCCACGTCCCCACCCGCCGCCAAGAGCGCGTCGAGGTCGGCGATGGCCTCGTCCACGTCGTCCACCAGCAGGGCCCGCAGGCCCGCGGCCTCGGCGCCCGCCACGTTGCCGGGGTGGTCGTCGAGGAAGAGGGCCCGGCCGGGGTCGATCCCGCCGAGCTGCTCGAGCGCCAGGTGGAAGATGGCCGGGTTGGGCTTGCGGAGGCCGACCGCCGACGAGTCGATCACCACGTCGAAGAGCTCGTCGAGCGGCACCTTGGACCGCCACTGGTCGCCGGCCTCACGGATGTTGTTGGTGATGAGCGCGGTGCGCAGGCCCGCCGCCCGCAACGCCCGGATGCGCTCGACCATCTGCTCGTACACCGGGAGGTCGGACATCAGCGTCCGCAGGCGGTCGAAGTCCAGCTCGAAACCCGCCGCTTCGGCCCGTGCCTGCACGTCGGTGACGTAGGCCATGAGCTCGATCTCCCCCCGTTCGAGCCGGTGCATCGGGTGGTCGGTGTCCTGGTCGTAGGGGCCGAGCATGAACTCGAGCACCTCGTCGTGGGACAGCCCGTCCTTGTCGCCGATGCCCCCGATGGCCCCCCACGGCGAACCGGTCAGGACCCCGGTGAAGTCGAAGAGCACGGCGTCGACCGGCGCCGTCCCGTCAGGGTTCGTCCCGTCCATGGCCGCAGAGCCTCGCGTCCGGCGCCCCGCCGGCGCACGTCCGGGCACCGGCCGGGGTAGAGACCCCGGCATGGCGACCCCGCGGCACCTCGATGACGCCGACGTCGCCGCGCACCTCGAGCACCTCCGGGTGACGGGCATCGCCCTCTACCGCACGGGCAGGAGCTGGACCGCCGAGTTCATGACCGCCGGGGTCGACTACGCCGGCTTCGGACCGACGCCGGCGGAGGCCGTCGTCGCCGCGGTCCGCCAGGCGGCGGCGCGTGCCGACGCCGAGACCTCCTGACGAGGCCGCCACCGGCGCCGCCGGTCACCCCGATGCCGGTTCGATGAGCAGCGAGCCGTCGACGACCACCACCGCCTCGTTGCGGAGCGCCCGCAGCAGGTCGTCGAGGCCCGAGTCCGACACGTTGGCGGGCAGGTCGGCGACGGTCGAGAGCTGGAACCAGACGTCGGGATCGACCTCGACGTCGAACCGCACGCGGTAGATCGGACCATCGGACACGTCCGTGCCTCCTGTGGTGCACATCCCCGAGCTCGGCTGTGGAACCATGTTCCCACGCCCGTCGGTGGCGTGCTGCCTCGTGCCCGGATGATCCGAGGTGGCGATCCCGGCCATCGCGAACGCTGCGCTCAGCCCGGGCCGTCGGCGAGCCGATCCGGACAGGGCGGGCACTCCGATCCGGACAGCACCTCGTCGTGGGACACCAGGCGGTCGAGGACGGAGTCCGGCCAGACGGACGTTCACCGAGGACTTGCCGGATGGCCACCCGGTCGAGTCGATGGCGTCGTGTCGGGTCTCTACGGTCCCCGCCGACCCGCGACGACCCCAGGAGAACCTCACATGAACGCGACGATTCGCAGGAGCGCGGCGGCCGGCTTCGCCGGGCTGGCGGCCCTGGCCGGCTGACCCTCGTGACCGCCGGAACACCGGCCGGCGCCCAGGAAGGGGCGCCTGCGCCCACGCCGGGCTTCGACCCGGTGACGCGCTACACCGTGTCGGGCGCGGTGGCCGAGATCGTGGCCGCCACTCCGGACGGCGACACGCTCGTCTTCACCGACTCCGAGACGCTCGAGGTGGGCTTCGTCGACATCAGCGACCCCGGTGCTCCCGTCGAGATCGCGACCGTGACGCTCGAGGACTCACCGACGTCGGTGGCGGTCACGCCGGACGATGACCTCGTGCTGGTGGCGGTGTCGGGGACGAACGAGCTCGTGGTCCTCGACGCCGAGTCCCGGGCCGAAGTCGGGTCGATCCCGCTCGGCGGGCAGCCCGACTCGGTGACGGTCAACAAGATCGGGCGCTACGCCATCGCCATCGAGAACGAGCGCGACGAGGGCGTGGACGACGGTCTGATGCCCCAGGCACCCGCCGGATTCCTCACCATCGTCGCCCTCGTGGGCGACCCGGTCGACCGGACGACCCGCGTCGTCGCCTGACCGGCATCGCGGACCGCTTCGCAGACGACCCTGAACCCGGGTTCGTCGACATCCGCTCCGGCGTCGTGGCCGACCAGCTGGTGGGGCCGCTCGAGGCACCACGATTCGTCGAGATCCTGCCCACCGGCGACCGGCCCGAGGGCCTGGTCGCCATTCCCCGGCGGGGCCTGTTCGTCACCGCCAACGATGGCGACGGCACCATCGACATCCTCACGGCCGACACCTGAGCGACGGTCGTTCGCGGCGCCCGGTCCGTGCGCGGATCGGGCGCCGCGGCGCGTCCGGGGACGGCCTCCGTGACGTGACGCCGGATCGAAGAAAAGGAGCGCCTACTGACGTTGACCGAGCCGACGCGCACGCCGTCGGAAGTGACCAGACCACTTTCACGCCCCCGCCGCTCGTCGCCCGAGACTCGTCGCGCGACCGGGTGGATCGGCGTCGCGCCCATGGGTCGACTCGGCGGGGCGA
>CAZYPY010000015.1:0-2857 GCA_964649545.1 uncultured Microthrixaceae bacterium
CTCACCGACCCCGCCGACGTCTACCCCCGCTCCAGCAACCTGGGCTGAAGCGCCGACGGGCCCGGGCGGGAGGGGCTAGCCGTTGGCCTTCTCGAGGAAGCGCTCGGTGTCGACCACGACCCGGGTGATCTTGCCGGCGGCGACGAGGCCGCGGGCGTCGTTGACCGACACGGTGAAGTTGACCCGGCGCCCGGTGACGCTCTCGAGGGTGGCCTCGCACGACACGGTCTGGCCCACGGGGGTGGGGGCGAGGTGGTCGAGCTGCACCCGCATGCCGACCGTCGTGGTGCCCGGTTCGAGGTCGTTCTCCATGGCCTTGACCGAGGTCTGCTCGCACAGGGCGATGACCCTCGGCGTCGCCAGGACGGGGACGCTGCCCGACCCGATCGCGATGGCCGTGTCCGCGTCGGTGACGGTCAGGGTCACCTCGGCGCACAGTCCCGGATGCAGGGGCACGCCGGTACAGTAAGCAGCCCTTTACCGCCAGGGCCAGTGGAGGCACGCGTGCTCGACGAAGCAGTGATCCAACGGACGCTGGGTGCGGCGCTGCGCACCGGCGGCGAGTGGGCGGAGATCTTCGTCGAGGACAAGCGCTCGTCGTCCGCGGTGCTCGACGACGGCAAGGTCGAGGAGCTGACGTCCGGTCGCGACCGGGGCGCCGGCATCCGCGTGGTGGTGGGGGACTCGACCGGCTTCGCCCACACCGCCGACCTCACCGAGGACGGCCTGCGCACCGCCGCCGAGGCGGCCGCCGCGGCGGCCCGGGGCGGCTCGGGCGGCACCACGGTCGTCGATCTGAGCCGCCAGACCGCACCCCGTCCCAACGAGGTCGGCATCGCTCCCGAGGACGTGGCCAAGGCCACCAAGGTCGAGCTGCTCACCCGCGCCGACCGGGTGGCACGCGAGCAGGGCTCGGCCATCACCCAGGTCATGGCCCGCTACGGCGACAGCCGCCGCAAGATCCTCATCGCCAACAGCGACGGCCTGCTCACCGGCGACGACCAGGTGAAGACCCTCTTCTCGGTCTCGTGCGTGGCCTTCGGCGACACCGGCATGCAGACCGGCCGTGAGAGCGTCGGCCACACCGTCGGCTTCGAGCTGTTCGACCAGTACGACGTGGACGACCTCGCCCGGCGGGCCGCCGAGCGGGCCCTCACCAAGCTGAACGCCAAGCCCGCTCCCAGCGGCACCCTGCCGGTGGTCATCGGCAAGGGCGGCGGCGGCGTGCTGTTCCACGAGGCCTGCGGCCACGGCCTCGAGGCCGACCTCGTGGGCAAGAGCGCCAGCGCCTTCAAGGGCAAGGTCGGCGAGCAGGTGGCCAGTCCCCTCATCACCCTGGTGGACGACGGCACCATCGCCGGCGAGTGGGGCTGCTTCGCGGTCGACGACGAGGGCCGCCCCGCGCAGCGCAACACCCTGATCGAGGACGGCGTGCTCACCGACTACATGTGGGACTTCCTGCGGGCCCGCAAGGAGGGCCGCCAGAGCTCGGGCAACGGTCGGCGCCAGAGCTACCAGCACCTGCCCATGGTGCGGATGACCAACACCGTCATCACCAACGGCGACACCGACCCCGACGACATCGTCGCCGGCACCGACAAGGGCGTGTACGTGGCCCAGCTCGGTGGCGGCCAGGTGAACACCGCCACCGGCGACTTCGTGTTCGGGATGACCGAGGCGTACCTGATCGAGGACGGCGAGATCACCGACCCGATCCGCGAGGGCAACCTCATCGGCAACGGCCCCGAGGTGCTCACCCGCATCGACGTGCTCGGCAACGACTTCGCCATGGGCTCGCCGGGCATGTGCGGCAAGGACGGCCAGGGCGTGCCGGTCGGCGACGGCGTGCCCACCCTGCGGGTCACCGCCCTCACCGTCGGCGGCACCGCGGCATGAGCCCGAGCGAGCAGGCGGGGGCGGACCTGCTGGCGGTCGGCGATCGGGTCGTCGCCCTCGCACAGGCGGGGGAGGAGGTCGAGGCGGTCGTCCTGCGCTCGAGCGACACCGAGGTGCGGGTCTACGAGGGCGAGATCGAGTCGTTCTCCTCCGCGCAGTCCCAGGGCGTCGGCGTGCGGGTGGTCGTGGACGGCCGTCAGGGCTTCGCCTACGCCGGCACCCTGGACGACGAGGTGCTGGCCGAGACGGTCGCCGAGGCGCGCGACAACGCCGCCTTCGGCGAGCCCGACGAGTTCAACGGCCTGGCCACCCTCGACGGCGTCCCCGTCGCCGACCTCGACCTCTACCGCGAGGCCCTCCTGTCGTTCCCCACGGACGACAAGATCTCGCTGGCCCAGCGCCTCGAGACCACGGTGAAGGGCGCCGACCCCCGGATCACCGGCGTCGAGTCGGCCGAGTACGTCGACGCCGTCGGCGACATGGCCGTGGTGACCAGCACCGGCATCCGCACCAGCGGCCGCGAGACCGGCTGCTACGTGGCCGCCTACGTGCTGGCCGAGGAGGGCGGCGACACCCAGACCGGCTTCGGCTTCTCGGTGGGCCGCGAGCCGGGCGACCTCGACGTGGCCAAGGCCGCGGCCGACGCCGCCGACCGGGCCACCCGCCTGCTCGGCGCCACCAAGCCCGCCAGCGGCCGCGTGGCGGTCGTCCTCGACCCCTACGTCACCGCGCAGTTCCTCGGCATCCTGGGCTCGACCCTCAGCGGCGAGTCGGTCCTGAAGGGCCGGTCGCTGTTCGCCGACCGCATCGGTGAGGTGGTGGGCGCTCCCCACCTCACCCTGGTCGACGACCCCACCGACCCCCGGGCCTTCACCGCCGGCCAGACCGACGGCGAGGGCCTGGCCACCCGCCGCAACGTCCTCATCGAGGGCGGCACCCTGCGCCAGTTCGTGCACAACAC
>CAZYPY010000015.1:2957-35766 GCA_964649545.1 uncultured Microthrixaceae bacterium
TCACCATCTCAGGAGCGTGATCGGGGACACGGGCGAGCTGCTGGCGCTCGCGCAGGGGGTCGTCGACCAGGCCCGCCCCGGTGAGCAGGTCGAGTGCGTGGTCAGCCGCAGCCGGGGAACGTCGGTCAAGGCCTACGGCGGCGAGGTGGAGTCGTTCACCTCGGCCGAGTCGTTCGGGCTGGGCATCCGGGTGATCGTCGACCACCGCCAGGGCTTCGCCCACGCCGGCTCCCACGCCCCTGACGTCGTCGCGGACACGCTCGCCGAGGCCCGGGACAACGCCGGTTTCGGTGAGCCCGACGAGTGGAACGGGCTCGCCGAGGCCGACGGCGTCCCGGTGGTCGAGCAGGACCTCTGGGACGAGGCGCTGTTCGTCGTCCCCACCGAGCGCAAGGTCGAGCTCGCGCTCGAGCTCGAGCGCCGGGTCACCGGCCTCGACCCCCGCGTCACCGCGGTGCGCACCGCCGGCTACGGCGACGGCTCCGGGGAGGCCGCGGTCTGCTCGACCACCGGCATCGCGGTGGCGGGCCGCAGCACCCACTGCAGCGTGTCGGCCTCGGCCCTGGCCCACGACGGTGACGAGACCCAGATCGGCGGCGCGGTCGACGTCGGCCGCCGGCCCGCCCACCTCGACCTGACCCAGGTGGCGGCCGACGCGGTGGACCGAGCGACCCGGATGCTCGGGGCGTCGCCCACCGAGTCGCAGCGGCTCACCGTCGTGTTCGATCCCCGCGTGGCGGCCACGCTCCTCGCCATCGCCGGCGGCACGCTGAGCGGCGATCGGGTCCAGCGGGGCCGGTCGCCCTTCGCCGACCGCCTCGGCGAGGTCATCGCCTCGCCCGTGCTCACCCTCGTGGACGACCCCACCGACGCCCGGTCGATGGCGGCCGACAGCCACGACGGTGAGGGCCTGGCCTGCCGGCGCAACCCTCTCGTCGTCGACGGCGTGCTCGACCGGTTCCTCTACGACAGCTACTCGGCCCGCCGGGCCGGCACGGTGTCGACCGGCTCGGCCGTCCGGGGCTCGCGCAGCACCCCGGGCGTCGGCTGTCAGGCGTTGGCGGTCGTGCCCGGCGAGCGTTCGCCCGACGAGCTCATCGCCGGCATCGACCGCGGGATCCTCGTCCAGTCGCTGACCGGCGTGCACTCGGGGGTCAACGCGGTCAGCGGTGACTTCTCGGTCGGCGCCGAGGGCCTGCTCATCCGTGACGGGGAGCTGGCCGAACCCGTCCGCGAGGTCACCCTCGCCTCCACCCTCCAGCGCCTCCTGCTCGGCGTGGAGGCGGTGGGCGACGACCTCGAATGGCTGCCGGGGGGCACCGGCAGCGCCACCCTCGTCATCGCCGACGTCTCCCTCGGCGGCCGCTGACCCGATTCAGCCGGTCGTGAGGGCCAGGGTCACGCTGGCCTGGGTGAGGGCGGTGGCCACGGCCGGGGCGGCCCCGGCCGAGACGGCCACCGTGGCGGTGACCTCGCCCACGTCGACCACGGTCACGTCACGGGCGACCACCCGGGTGGCGCCGTCGAGCGCGGTGGCGAGCACGTCGACGGTGTCGCCGACCCGCAGCGCCAGTGCCGCGGGCCCCGTCGGGACGGCCACGGCCCGCGTTCCCTCCGGCAACAGCGCGGCGACCCCGTGGCGACCCGCCGGGGCGAGGCGCTCGGCCAGCAGCGCCTCGCCCGGATAGGTGGCGGCCACGACGGTCTCGCCTTCGGGGACCTCGGCCATCGCCCCGTCCGGCACGAACGCCCGGGGGACGCGGTCGACCCGCACGTCGGCCGCGGCGACCTCCTCGCCGGGGGCGAGGGCACGGACCACCACGACCACGTCACGGAGCCCGTCGTAGCGGGCCGCGGCAGCCTCGGCCCGCGCGGTGAGGCCCCCCACCACGGCGGCGGCGAGGCCGGCGCCCAGGACCGCGACGGTCCAGTACGCCAGGGGGCGCCGGCGCAGGGCCAGGCGCGACAGGAACAGGGGTCGTTGGCGCACGGCGCCTCCTCACGGGCTCGGCCGGCCGCGTCGCGGCCGGAGGGTCGTCGTGAGGGGGAAGGTGGCGCCAGCCTAGAGGCGGATCAGGGCTCCGGGGCCGGGGGCGGCTCGGGGTCGATCCCGTTGGGTCCGTCGCTGCACGAGCAGCCGATCTCGGCGGGCACCCGGCCGATGGCGTCGAAGAGGAGCCCGCGCACTCGCTCGAGGTTGTCGTCGAAGAACTTGAAGATCTCCTCCTGGGTGACCGGCTCGATGCCGTCCACCCCCTCGAGGCCCGTGTCGTAGTCGGTGATGAGGGCCACCGACGTGTAGCAGAGCCCGAGCTCGCGGGCGAGGGCGGCCTCGGGGTACTGGGTCATGTTGATGACCTCCCACCCGGCCTGCCGGAACCAGCGCGACTCGGACTTGGTGGAGAACCGTGGGCCCTGGATGACCACGACCGTGCCGCCCTCGTGCATGGTGATGCCCTGGTCGCGCCCGGCCTGCAGGGCGACCGCGGAGAGCTCGGGGCAGTAGGGGTCGGCCATCGACACGTGGTTGGCGGTGGGTCCCTCGAAGAAGGTGTCGGCCCGGCCGCTCGTGCGGTCGACGAACTGGTCGGGCACCACGAACTCGCCGGGGTGGATGTGGGGTTGCAGCGACCCCGAGGCGCAGGGGGCGAAGATGCGCCGCACGCCGAGGTGGCGCATGGCCCAGAGGTTGGCCCGGTAGTTGATGCGGTGGGGCGGGAACTGGTGGTTGGTGCCGTGGCGGGCGAGGAAGGCGATGCGACGGTCGTCCACCGTGCCGAGGTGGAACGGGGCCGACGGCCGCCCGTAGGGCGTGTCGACCTCGACCTCGGTGACGTCGTCGAGGAAGGAGTAGAAGCCGGAGCCGCCGAAGACCCCGATCTCCGCCTGGTTCACGTCGTGGTCGTGGGAGGTGTCGCTCACGGGCGACACCCTACGCGGCCCGCGGTGATCAGGTCGCGGAGGCGGCGGCGGCCTTGGTGTCCTTCTTCGTGTCCTTCGTGGCGTCCTTCTTGGCCGACGATCCCGAGCCCGTCGACGACTCGCTCTTGGTCTCGGCCTTGGTATCGCTCGACGAGCTCGAGGACGTGGCGCTCGAGGACGAGCCACGGCTGTCGTTCTTGTAGAACCCGCTGCCCTTGAAGCTGATGCCGGGGGCGGCGAACACCTTGCGCAGGCTGCCCTTGCACGCCGGGCACTTGGTCTTGGGCTTGTCCGTGAAGGACTGCACGACCTCGAGCTCTTCGCCGCAGTCGCGGCAGCGGTACTGGTAGGTGGGCATCCAGATCCTCCGGGAGACCGGTTAGCACTCGGGCATCGAGAGTGCCAGCGTACCGTCTCGACGTCCCAGGCCAAAGGCGAGGCCCGTACGATGCGGCCGTGGACCCGTGGGCGCTGCTGGTGGTGCCGTCGTACCTCCTCGGCACCTTCCCGACCGGGTTGCTCGTGGGGCGCCGCCACGGCCACGACCCCACGGCCGAGGGGTCGGGCAACCCGGGGGCGACCAACGTCGCCCGCGTCGCGGGCCGCACCGCCGGCCTCGTCGTGCTCCTGGTCGACCTGGCCAAGGGTGCGATCCCCGCCGCGGTCGGGCTCGCGGCCGGCGGCACCCTGCTCGGCCTGGCCTGCGGTGCGGCTGCGGTGATCGGCCACATCTTCCCCGCGACCCGGCACTTCCGGGGCGGCAAGGGGGTGGCCACCGCCAGCGGCACGGTGATCGTGGTGTACCCGTGGCTCAGCCTGATCGTCGGCGCGGTCTTCATGGTGACCCTGGCCCTGACCCGTCGCGTCTCGGCCGCGTCCGTCGCGATGGCGGTCGCGCTGCCCGTCGTCCTCCTCGTCGGCGGGCGCCCCGTGCCCGAGGTCGCCCTCGCCCTCGCCGTGTCCCTGTGCGTGATCGTGCGCCACCGTGCGAACATCGGCCGCCTGCTCCGGGGTCAGGAACCGCCGTTCACCGCGTCGCGCTCCACCCCCGACCCCTCCCGTCCGACGAGAGAAGCGCCATGACCCCCTCCTGCCCGAGCGTCCCCACCGTGAAGAAGGCGGTGATCCCGGCCGCCGGCCTGGGCACGCGCTTCCTGCCCGCCACCAAGGCGCAGCCGAAGGAGATGCTGCCCATCATCGACCGGCCCGCCATCCAGTACGTGGTGGAGGAGGCGGTCCGCGCCGGGATCGACGACATCCTCATCATCACCGGCCGCGGCAAGCGCAGCCTCGAGGACCACTTCGACCGCAATTTCGAGCTCGAGTACTTCCTGGCCCAGAAGGGCAAGGAGGAGGACCTGGCCGAGATCCGGGACCTGGCCGAGATGGCCGACATCCACTACGTCCGCCAGGGCGAGCCCCTGGGCCTCGGTCACGCCGTCGGCGTGGCCCGCAAGCACGTGGGCGACAACCCCTTCGTGGTCATGCTCGGCGACGACATCATGGACGACTCCTCCGAGGTGCTGGCGGGCATGATCGGCGTCTACCAGGCCCGGGGCGCGTCCTCGGTGGCCCTGAAGGAGTTCCCCCGTGAGGAGATCTCGGCCTACGGCTGCGCGGCGGCGGAGCCGGTCGACGGCGAGGACGGCCTGGTCCGGCTGCGCGGGGTCGTGGAGAAGCCCGCCCCCGAGGTGGCGCCCTCCACCCTGGCGGTGATGGGCCGCTACGTGTTCACCCCCGCGATCTTCGACTGCCTCGACCGGGTCGAGCCCGGTGTCGGCGGTGAGATCCAGCTCACCGACGCCATCGCCCTCCTGCTCGACCAGGAGGACGTCTTCGGCTACGTCTTCGACGAGGGTCGCTACGACATCGGCCAGAAGCTCGACTACCTGCGGGCCTCGGTCGAGCTGGCGGTCGACCGCGACGACCTGGGCGCAGACTTCCGGGCCTTCCTCGCCGACTTCGTGGCCCGCAAGGGCATCGTCTGACCCCGGTGTCCCCCCTGACCCCCCTCGACGAGGCCCGCGAGTTCGTCCTCGCCGGCTGCACCGTCGGTCATCCCCGCGCCCTCCCCCTCGCCGAGACGCTCGGGCTCGTCACCTCCGTGCCGGTCGAGGCCGCGGAGGACGTGCCCCCGTTCGACAACACCGCGATGGACGGCTTCGCCGTCCGGGCGGTCGACACCGTCGGCGCCACCGACGACGCACCGGTGCGCTTGTCGGTGGTCGGCACCCTCGCCGCCGGCGCCGCACCCGACCTCACGGTCGGCCCGGGGCAGGCGGTGCGGATCATGACCGGCGCGCCGATGCCTCCCGGCGCGGACGCAGTGGTGATGGTCGAGCGCACGACCCTGGTCGAGGACGGCGCCACCGTGGCGATCGGGCTCGAGGTCGGGCCGGGCAACCACGTCCGGCGGTCGGGCGACGACGTGCGCGCCGGTGATCTGGTCTTCCCCGCCGGTACGACGTTGACGCCGGCCCACCTCGGGGTGCTGGCGACCCTCGGGGTCCGTCGGGCGCCCGTGTACCCCCGGCCCCGTGTCGGGGTGATCTCCACCGGCGACGAGCTCGTCGACGGGCCCGAGCCGCTGGGGCCCGGCCAGATCCGCGACTCCAACCGGCGCATGCTCCTCGCCCTCGTCGAACGCGCCGACGCGATCCCCGTCGACCTGGGCCGGATCGCCGACGACGAGGAGGCCATCGCCGAGGCCTTCGCCGCCGGTGCCGGGTCGTGCGACGCCATCGTGTCCAGCGGCGGCGTCAGCATGGGCGACTTCGACTTCGTGAAGGTGGTGCTCGACCGGCTGGCCGACATGCGCTGGATGCAGGTCGCCATCAAGCCGGCCAAGCCGCTCGCCTTCGGCACCATCGGGGCCACCCCGGTGTTCGGCCTGCCCGGCAACCCGGTCTCGTCGCTCGTGTCGTTCGAGCTGTTCGCCCGCCCCGGGCTGCGCAAGATGATGGGTCACGCCACCCTGGATCGCCTTCGCCTCCGGGCCGTCGCCGACGACGGCCTCACCCGCAGGGCCGACGGCAAGGTCCACTTCGCCCGGGTGCTGGTCGCCTACGGCGACGACGGCCGTTTCCACGTGCGGAACGCCGGCGGTCAGGGCTCGCACCAGCTCGCCGCCACGGCCGCCGCCGGCGCCCTCGCGGTGCTCCCCGACGGCGAGGGGGTCGCCCCCGGGGGCGAGATCGAGATCATCCCGCTGGGGGACCTCGGTACCCTGGCCTGATGGCCGCTTCGGGGGTGACCAGCCTGGTGGACGGCTACGGCCGGGTGCACCGGGACCTGCGCATCTCGGTCACCGACCGCTGCAACTTCCGCTGCACCTACTGCATGCCCGAGGAGGGCATGGTCTGGCAGCCGAGGGACGAGCTGCTCACCTTCGAGGAGATCGAGCGGGTGGCGCGGGTGCTGGTCGAGCGCCACGGCTTCGAGAGCATCCGCCTCACCGGCGGCGAGCCCACCGTGCGGGCGCACCTGCCCGTCCTCGTGGCCAAGCTCGCGGCGCTGGGCCCTGGCGTCGACCTCGCGCTCACCACCAACGGGGCGACGCTCGCGGCCATGGCCGACGACCTCGCCGCCGCCGGGCTGCGGCGCATCAACATCTCGATCGACTCGCTGCGCCAGGACCGCTTCGAGGCGCTCACCCGCCGCGACGAGTTGGACCGGGTGCTGGCGGGGATCGACGCCGCGGTCGCCGCGGGCCTCGATCCCGTGAAGCTGAACGTGGTCATGATCCGCGGGGTCAACGACGACGAGGCCGTCGACTTCGCCCGCTTCGGCCGCGAGCGGGGCGTCACGGTGCGCTTCATCGAGTTCATGCCCCTCGACGCCGGCGAGGGGTGGTCGTCCGGGCAGGTGGTGAGCCAGGCCGAGATCGTCGAGGCCATCGACGCGGTGTACCCGCTCGAACCCGTGCCGCGGGGCAACCAGCCCGCGGAGCGGTTCCGCTACCTCGACGGCGGAGGAGAGATCGGTGTCATCCCGAGCGTCACCCAGCCCTTCTGCGACTCCTGCGACCGCATCCGCCTGACCGCCGACGGTCAGGTCCGGAACTGCCTCTTCGCGGTCGACGAATTCGACGTGCGGGCCGTGCTGCGGTCCGGTGGCGACGACGAGCAGGTGTCGGCGTTGCTCGAGCGGGCCGTCGGCGCCAAGTGGGCGGGCCACGCCATCGGCCAGGTGCACTTCATCCGACCGCGCCGATCGATGAGCCAGATCGGCGGCTGAGCCGACCGGCGGGTCAGATCTCGCCGATCCCCAGGTCGTCGTCGTCGAGACCCAGCGCCTCGGCCCGCCGGAACGTGCCCGAGCGGCCGCCGGTCTTCTCCCAGAGGGTGACGTCGCCGATGACCATCGTGCGATCGGCGGACTTGCACATGTCGTAGATGGTCAGGCAGGCCACCGAGCAGGCGGTGAGGGCCTCCATCTCCACCCCGGTGCGGTCCACGGTCTCGACGTGGGCCTCGACCTCGATGAAGTCGTCGGCGATCTGGAAGTTCACCAGCACCGAGCTGACGAGCAGAGGGTGGCACAGCGGGATGAGGTCGGGGGCCCGCTTGGCCGCCTGGATGCCGGCGACCCGCGCCACCGACAGGACGTCGCCCTTGCCGATGGCGCCACGGGCGACGAGCGACGTCGTCTCGGGGGCCATGTAGACCCGGCCGCGGGCCACGGCACGGCGGTGGGTCTGCTCCTTGGGGGTGACGTCGACCATCCGGGCGCGGCCGAGGGGGTCGAGATGGGTCAGTCCACCGTCGGGCATGGGCGGAGTGTAGTGGGGTGCTCGCGGGCGACCGACGGGGCCGTCGGCCGGGGATGACCCTTCCCCCGTCGCGCGCTTGCTAGCCTGCCCGTCGTATTCGTAGTAGAACTGCAACATTCGTTGGCGGACCGTAACGGCCGACCTGCCGGCCACCGCAGCATCGAGCAGTCCCCGCCGCATCCGCAGGACGCCCCCGACCCCTCACAAGGTGTGACAACGCGTTGACCCCGATCGTGCTCCTGATCCTCGTCGTGATGTGGGTGGCCGTGCTCCTGCCGCCCTACCTCCGCAACCGAGGGGGGAGCGGCTCGGGTTCCATGCACTCGTTCCGTCGCAAGCTCGACACGCTCGAGCGGGCCACGCCCGGCAGCCTCTCGAAGGGCCACGTGTCGGCCTACCTGCCGGTGGACGGCCGGTCCATCCACGGCCCGCAGCCCCTCGACGGCCCCCTGCCGGCCGGCGCCCGCCACCCGCTCCAGCACGGCGGCGGCCCCCGCCTCGTGCCGGTGCCGACCGAGGGCGTCCAGGTCATCCGGCCCACCGGCGTCGAGGCCGTGGCGCCCGTGGACGAGGACCCGTCCTACCTCCTGGCCCCGTCGGCCGACGCGGGGCCGGCGCCCACCCCCGCCGGGGCCGACCGCGGCATCCCCTCGTCGGTCCTCGCCGCCCGTGCCGCCCGCAAGCGCCGCCGCGAGGTCCTCTACACGCTGTTGGCGGCCTCGGGCGTCACGCTGCTGATGGGCCTCGTGCTCGGCCCTGCCGCCCTGGTGCTGCACCTGCTGGTCGACCTCGCCCTCGGCGGGTACGTCTACCTGCTGATCACCATGCAGAAGGCACGCGCCGAGCGCGACATCAAGGTCGCCTTCCTGCCCCACCAGAACCACGACGCCGAGCCGAGCCGCCTGCTCGAGACCGGCGGTGGCTGGCAGCCGGGCGAGATGCTCCAGCAGTCCGCCAACTAGTGGCTAGCCTAGGTCCCCGTGCGTCGACATCTCCGCCCCATCCTGATCCTCCTCGCCGGTGCAGGCCTCTCCGTCGCGGCGTACGGGTCTGGCTTCGCCGGCGCACAGGGCGACACCGCCCGTCGAGGGACAGACCCATTGGCTTCCGACGAGGTCGCCGCCGCCGTGACCGCCGCGGACGTCCCCGAGGCGTCCGCCGAGCCCGAGTCGGCCGGCCCCGGAGCCCTCGGCGCGAACGGACTGCCCGAGCGCCTCGTCTTGCTCGTCGAGCGCCACCTCGAGGACAAGGACGCCGACCCTGACCTGCGTCGGGCCGATGTCTACGAGTACTCCTATCCCGCGGACACACTGACGGTGTCGCTCGTCGATCTCGCCAGCGGGCGGGTCGACGAGACGGAATCGATCCAGGGAACCCAGCTGCCGCTGATCGAGGTCGAGTCGCAACGGGCCATCGATCTCCTGCTCGGCGACCAGACGTTCGCGGAGCGACTCGCCATCGAGTACCAGCGGGTGATGGGCCGTCCACTCGGGGATCCGGCGGAGGATCTCGACGTGCAGCCCATCGTGTTCAAGGCCGACGCCGTGCCCACCGTCGCGTCCGGGCAGGCCGCCGAATGCGGGTTGCACCGGTGCGCCCAGTTCCTGATCCAGACGACCGACCACGCCCTTATCAACCTGTTCCCGTTGGTCGACCTCTCGGCGGGGGTGGTGCTGACCGCGGACGGGGTCAGGGTCCCATGAGGACCGGGCGACTCACCGCCTTCATCGCCATCGCGGCGGTCTTGGCGGCCATGGCGGTGGCGCCGGTCCTCGCGCCCGGCGCCGGGGCCGCAGACGATGGGGCCTGCTCGACGGGCTTCACCATCGACGAGGGTCTGACCAACGGTGCCCGCTGGTCGATGTGCTGGGAGCTCCGCAACCTCGAGGGCATCGTGTTGCACGACGTCACCTACACCCCCCCTGGTGGCGGGGCGATCGAGGTGTTGGGTCAGGCCAACCTCGCCCAGATCCACGTGCCGTACGACAACAACGTCGCCCGGTTCCACGACGTGTCCGACTACGGGCTCGGCGCCAACCTCGACGACCTCGCGCCCGAGGACTGCCCGGGCGGTCGCCGATTGACCTTGGGAACCAAGAACGTCCTCTGTCTCCAGGTCGCGCCGAGCGGGTACTCCTACAAGGACTACAACGAGGTCGCGCAGGGCGAGACCCTGACGCTGTTCAGCGTCTCGGCCATCGGTGCGTACAACTACATCGTCCAGTGGCAATTCGAGGACGACGGCACCATCAGGCCAGCCGTGGGCGCCACCGGAGCTCTCCAGATGTACGGCGGGAACCGAGCCAACAGCTGGAACGTCGGTGGCAGCAACTGGGCCGTGGCCCACATGCACGACTACTACTGGCGGCTCGACGTCGACCTCGCCGGTGCCGCCAACGACCGGGTCCAGGAACTCGCGTCGGTCCAGAACCCCGGGCGTGAGACCTTCACCAGCACCCGCACGCCGTTGATGGCCGAATCCGCCCGCCGCGTGCAGCCTCGCTCCTTCCGGTCCTGGCGGGTCCTCGACACTGCGGTGGGCAACGACGACGGCCACCGCATCAGCTACGAGCTCATCCCGAACACCGACCACATCTTCCGCGGTCCGCTGTACGAGCCGTTCACCCACAACGAGCTGTACGCCACCACGGTCGATCCCTGCCAACGCTTCGCGTCGCACAACCCGGGTATCGGCGGGTGTGCACCCGACCTCTCCCGCTTCGTCGACGGGGAGAGCCTGGCGGGCGCCGACGTGACGCTGTGGTACGGCACCTCGTTCCACCACCTGCCACGGGACGAGGACGAGGAGCACATGGACGTGCACTGGAGCAGCTTCACCCTCGTGCCGCGGGACCTGACCTCGGTCTACCCCGTCCCCTGACGGCGACGCCCGCTCAGTACTGCATGAACACCTGGACGGTGAAGACGCGGTTGCCCCGCCACGCCACCCCGGTGCCCACGTAGTTCCAGCGGGGGTCCAAGATGTTGGCCCGGTGGCCCGGCGAGTTCATGTACGCCTGGTGGACCTGTTCGATGGACCCTCCGTAGCCGACATTCTCGGCCAGTGAGCGCCACTGGTACGAGATGCCCTCGGGGAGGTTCGAGTGCCTGAGGGTGTTGATCCGGGCCAGGTGCTCGGCCCAGGCCTGCGCCTTCTGGTCGAGTTGGAGGTTGTCCCGGAGGTAGCTGCGGCCGTACTGCGCCCGGGTCTGGTTGACCAGGTCGGCCACGCGCGCCTGCTCGGACGAGCGGCAACTCGTCAGTGTGGATCCCATCACGAGGACCAGCAGGGCCGCGATCGCCAACCGCAGCACCCGGGCCTTGTTGCTTCCGGTTCCCAGTCGCATGTCATGGCAACGGCGCGTCGAGGGCGCCCCTTGAGCCTTTCGGCCCATTCGCGCGACGGGCGGCGGCGGGGTGGGGCCGGGTGGGCGCCCTCCGCTACGATGACTTCTCCCCCCGGGGGTGTAGCTCAGTTGGCTAGAGCGCTACGTTCGCAACGTAGAGGCCGGCGGTTCGAATCCGCTCACCTCCACCGGATCCGCCACCTCGGAACTTCAGCGGCGGCGCTGACCTCGCCCGCCTTCCAGGCCGCCCAGGACCGGGCCTCCTGGGAGCCGTTCTGGACCGGCTACGACATCGCGATCGTGGGCGAGCCCCGCGTCGAGGGCTCGTCGGGCCGCGTCGTGGTGCCGCTGACCTTCGACGGACGCGGGAGGACTACGTCATGACCCTCGTCGAGAGGGACAGCGGCCGCTGGCTGGTCGACGGCCCCGTCGGCCCCTGACCCGGCGGTCGCCGGCCCGCCGTGGTCGGCTCAGGCGTCGCCGGCTCACGCCTCGCCGGCGAGGGAGCGGCGATCTCTCCCCGGCGCTCGACCTCCGCGAGGTCACGCGGTTCGGCCATGAGTCGCGGCCTCCGCTTCCTCGTCCAACGGGGATCCGCTCCGGCCGTCATCGTGGGGCGCCCTGCTCGCCCGGGGGCATCGGCCGCCGCGGCGGGACCGCGACCCAGGTGAGGTCGTCGGGGGCGACGACGTCGTCGAGCACCTCCCTGGCCTGGTTCGCGAAGTCGTCGCTGCGGGGATGGCGCGCCGAGAAGTGGGTGAGCACCAGCCGGCGGGCACCCGCCTGAGCCGCCAGCTCGGCGGCTTGGCGAGCGGTGAGGTGGCCGAAGTCGGCGGCGCGCTCCTCCTCGCCGTCGAGG
Organism: uncultured Microthrixaceae bacterium; assembly: GCA_964649545.1. Classification (GTDB taxonomy): domain Bacteria; phylum Actinomycetota; class Acidimicrobiia; order Acidimicrobiales; family DATDAH01; genus JAEUJM01. The sequence goes on from CAZYPY010000015.1 coordinate 14,857, forward strand.
AAGGTGGCCTCGCACACCAGCAAGTCGGCGTCGCGGGCCAACTCGACGATCGCGTCGCAGCGCCGGGTGTCCATGACGAAGGCGAACACCTGGCCCGGACGCACCTCGCTCACCTCCTCGAGGTCGACCCGGCGGCCGCCCACCCGCACCCACTCCTGGCGCTCGAGTTCGCCGGCCGAGGCGCCGCGGATGCCGAGCGCGGCGAGACGCTCCGGGAGCAGGTGCCGACGGGCGGGCTCCTCGAGGCGCCAACCCACCGCGGGCACGGTGTGGTCGAGCGACCGGGATACGAGGCGGAACGCCCCGGCGTCGAACTCGTCGAAACCCGGTGCCGCGGCGTGCAGTCGGACGTCGACCGCGCCGGTGTCCTCGGTGGCGTCGAGCAGGTTGCGCAGGTGGGCCTCGCTCTCGGCGGGGAAGTGGAGGTGCAGTGGGCGATCGACCCGGTCGGCGGAGCGGCGCTCGATGAAGCCCGGCAGCCCGAGGCAGTGGTCGCCGTGGAGGTGGGTGAGGCAGACCCGGTCGATGCCCGCGACCTTGACCCCGCCCCGGGCCAGCTGAAGCTGGGCGCTCTCCCCGGGGTCGAACAGCACCAGCTGGTCGTCCCAGCGCAGGACATGGGCGTTGTGGTGTCGCTCGCGGGTCGGGCTCTGCGCGGCCGTACCGAGCACGAGCAGCGCCCGGTTGGCCCCCTGCGCCTCCTGCCGCGGAGCGCCGGTCACGGGTTCCACGCCTCGTCGTCGGCTGGGCGCCGCCGCGTCAGGCGCCGTCGGCGGGTCGGTCGTGCTCGACGGGCTGGTCCACCGGCTCGTCCTTCTTGTCCTTCCCGAAGGGCAGGCGGGCCACGACGAGCACCAGCACGGCGCCGACGGCGAAGCCGACCACAGCGGAGGCGGCGGTGTTGACGAGCCACTCGAGCACCCCGCTCACCGCGCCGGTGTCCTCCACGGTGTGCTCGAGGTCGTGCACCACGTCGTAGGGGGCGTGCCAGCCGAGCTCGTCGGTGCCGGCGAGCAGGATGTGGCCGCCGACCCAGAGCATCGCCGCGGTGCCCACGATCGACAGGACGGACAGGACCTTGGGCATGCCCTTCACCAGCATGCGGCCGGTGCGCTGCGCCGCCGGCGACTCCCGGCCGGCGAGGGCGAGGCCGGCGTCGTCCATCTTCACGATCAGGGCCACCACGCCGTAGACGAGCACCGTGATGAGCAGGGCCACCACGACGAGGATGGCGGCCCGGGTGGCCAGGGGCTCGTCGATCACCTCCTTGAGCGAGATGACCATGATCTCGGCCGAGAGGATGAAGTCGGTGCGGATCGCGCCCTTGATGGTGGCGGACTCGGCGTCCGCACCACGCAGGGGCGCGGGCACGTCGTGCTCGTGGTCGTCGTGCTTCAGGGCGTGGACGACCTTGTGGGCGCCCTCGTAGCAGAGGAAGGCGCCGCCGCTCATCAGCAGCACCTCGACGAGGGTGGGCGCCACCTCGCTCAGGAGCAGGGCCGCCGGGAGGATGAACAGCAGCTTGTTCCGGACCGACCCGGTGGCGATCTTGCGGATGATCGGCAGCTCGCGGTTCGTGGCCACGCCCTGCACGTAGTTCGGCGTGACCGCGGCGTCGTCCACCACGACGCCGGCCGCCTTCACGCTGGCGCGGCCCGCCGCGGTCCCGACGTCGTCGATGGAGGCGGCGGCCAGCTTGGCCAGCGCCGCGACATCATCGAATAGCCCGACGAGGCCGCCGGCCATCTACCCCTCCTCTGCCGCTGCGTGAGGCTTCGGAGGCTAGCCGCCGGCGGACGGCGTCAACCGCCGTCCTTGGCGTAGGTGCTGGCGCCGTGCCAGTCGATCACGACGGCCGGCTCGTCGCCGATCACCCATCCGTCGTGCCCGGCGCCCAGGCGGGTGACGTCGCCGGGACCGGCCTCGAGCTCGGTCCCGTCGTCCATGCGGATGCCGAGCCGGCCGCTCACGTGGTACTGGAAGTGGGGCGCCTCGCAGCTGTCGGTGCCGGCGATGGGCTTGACGTGGTCGGACCACCGCCAGCCGGGCTGGAACACGAGGCGCCCCACCTCGGCGTCGCCGATGGTGACGATCTCGGCGTAGCCGAAGGGGAACTCCCGGCGCTCGTCGGGCTGGTCGAAGGTCTTCTGGTCGATGTCGGGCTTGGTCATGGCCGCAGTGTCGTGCAACGCCGGGAGACCTGACATCGCCCGTTCGGGCCATTCCAACGGTGTCAGGGCTCGTCGAGCAGGTGCCGGTCCGCCGCCTCGGCCACGGCTGCCGCCCGCGACGAGACGCCCAGCTTGGTGAACACGTTGGCGACGTGGCGGTGGACGGTGTGCTCGCTGATCACGAGCTCGGCGGCGATCTCGCGGTTGGACAACCCGCCGGCCACGAGGCGAAGCACCTCTCGTTCACGCCCGGTCAACGCCGCAGGGAGGCCGGGTCCCGCGCCGAACCGGCGCGCGACCCGCCGAGCTCGTCGGGCCGCGGTGATCGCGCCGAGCGTCTCGAAGGCGGTGGCGGCGCGCCCGGCCTGGTCCCGGCTCGCGGTCGCCCGCCCGGTGGCGGCGAGGCCACGCGCCAACTCGAGACGCGCCTCGGCCGCCTCGAACGGTTGCGCCGCGAGCCGGTACCGCTCGACCGCCTCGTCGGCCGCCCGTACGGCGAGGTCGGCGTCGCCCCCAGCGAGGGCCACACGGGAAGCGGCGAGGCGCTCGGCGGCTGCGAACGGGTCGCCGCCGACCAGCGCGGCCAGCGCCGCGAGCTCGTCATGGGCACGATGAGCCGCATCGGCCTCATCACGGCCCAGGTGGACGGGGACGAGCAACTCCCACGCCGCGGCCTCCTCGACGGGCCCGTTGCCCGCCGTGCGTCGGAGGTAGCGCTCGACGTGACCGAGCGCCTCCGTGAGGTCACCCTCGTCCAACGCGAGTGCAGCGTGGCCGAGAGACCCGAGGGCGTGGCCGCCGGTGGTGTCGAGGAGGGACCGGGCCTCCCCGGCCCGACCTTGGCGGCGGCGCAGCTCGGCCAATCGCGCGTTGGCGTACGCCGCGAGCGGGGGACGGAGTTCGGCCAGGGTCGCGGCCGACCAGGTGAGATCGGCCTCGGCGGCGTCCCAGGCACCCGACATGGTCCGCACGCTCCCGCGGTGGGCCCGGCAGAGCCCGAGCACCGGTCGCTGGCCGGTGCGCTCGGCGACGCCCTCGAGGCGGTCGCACCACTGGCGCATCCGGTCGAAGTCGCGGAGGCGCTCACAGGCGATGATCATGTTGCAGTGGCACGACCCGATGGCCAGGGGGTCGCGGAGCTCACCGCTCGAGGCGGCGGCCGCCCCCTCGTCGAGCAGCGCCATTCCCTCCCGCCGCCGGCCGAGCGTGACGAGCGCGAGCCCACGCAGGGTGCGAGCGGTCATCTCGGGGTCGAGGGCACCGTGCCGGCGGGCGAGGTCCTCCGCCTCGGTGCTGAGGCGCAGCACCGCGTCGGCGTCGGTGTCGATGTGGAAGGAGGCCTCGATGAGAGGCAGCCACGCCATCGCGCCGTGGGGCGGGATCTCGTCGGCGAGCCGTCGGGCGCGGAGCAGCCAACCCTGGGCCACCGCGTCCGCTCCGCGCATGGCGCCGTGGTCCCATGCCAGCAGCGCGGCGTCGAGAGTCGCCTCGATCGTGTGACCGTCGCGGCGGCGCCGCACGTACGCCCGCTCACGGGTCTCGATGGCGGCGGCGACATCGTCCTGCCACCAGCGCGCCAGTGCGTACCCTTCCAGCGCCTCGGGAGGCTCATCGATGGCGAGCACCGACTCGAAGATCGCCGCCGCCTCGGCCCAGGCGCCGCGTCGGAGTGCCTCCTTACCGTCGGCGCACCGTCGCGCCACGTCGGATCCGGTCTCGTCGGTCATCGTCGGCCTCGAACGTCGTCCTCCATGCTGCCACGACGGGTTTTCCGCCGCTGACGGCCCGTGGTCTACCGTGCAACGGTTCGACGTCCGTCCCCGGGAGGGTCACGATCACCATGCGGGTTCGCATCGAGCGGGAGGTGTGCACCGGCGCCGGCGACTGCGCCCGTGCCGTGGCCGACGTGTTCTGGATGGGCGACGACGGCCTCGCCATGGTGAGGGAGGACGCGGCCCACTTCGGTGAGACCCGGGACTTCGCCGACGAGGTCGACGTGGCCGAGGTCGGGTTCACCGCGTGGGCCCGGGTGCCCGAGTCGCTCGAGGCCGCCGTCGAGGCCGCGGCGGCGGACTGCCCCGGCACGTGCATCGTGATCGAGCGTCCCGCACCGCCCCCGGTCGAGGAGCCGCCGGCCGAGCCAGTCGTCGAGGACGACGCCCCGGCCTCCCCACCTCCTCGCTCCAGCCTGGGCAAGCGGATCGCGTACCGGCTGCGTCACCCCCTGGGCTGATCGGTCGGGCCCGCCGCGCTCACCCGCCGGTCGGCTCGACGATCGTTCCGGGTTCGCCCTCGCGACGGATCTCGGTGAGGTATTCCCGGAGGCGATAGCCGGCCCCGAGGCGGTCGACCGATCGCTCCATGGACCGTGCGACCTGCTCGTCGTCGACGCCGGCCGAGCGCGCCACGGGGATGGCCAGCTCGATCCAGCACTCCTCGGGACGGCTGCGGCCGGGGAGCCGGCTGGCGTCGATCCCCGCGGCGCGAGCCAGCGCGAAGAGCGCGTCGCCACCCTCGGTCGGCCCGCTGAAGCGCAGCACCCGGACCGCCTGCATGCCGGTTCCTCCCCCGCCGAAGCCCTGCCCGACCCGCCCCGGTCGGTGTACACGACCGTACACCGACGGCGGTGTCGGCGCCGCCTGGACCCGGGTGCCCACCGCTCTCGGCATGCTGCGGGTATCCCACCGGCTAGGGTCGGCGGTTCGGACCGGCGACGGGGGGCGGGCATGAGGAACGGGCGCATCGGCGGGTCGCTGGTGGTCGTCGCCATGGCGGCCACCGGTCTCGTGTTCGCCGGGGCAGGGTCGGCCGGCGCGACGACCGAGCTCTGCACCGCCGTGGACCAGGTGACTCTCACGTCCGGGGGCTCGAACGTCAACGCCAGCTACGACGGCGACGGCAGCCGCATCGCCTTCGTCTCGAACCGCGACTTCGTGGGCACCAACGGCGACGGCAACAACGAGATCTTCCTCTACGACGCGGCCACCGCCTCCTACACCCAGATCACCGCGACCACGGGATCGGGCGGGGTCAACGTGCCCTCGATCTCCGCCGCCGGCACGCGGGTCGCCTTCCAGTCGAGCAAGAACCTGACCGGTGCCAACAGCGACGGGAACAACGAGATCTTCGTGTGGGACGAGACCGGGCCCACCCTCACCCAGATCACCTCGAGCGCCTCCACCGCCACGAACGCCGCGCCGAAGATCTCCGCCGACGGGAGCCACGTCGCCTTCTCCTCGAACGCCGACCTGGCCGGTGGTGGCAACACCGACCTCAACCAGGAGATCTTCCTCTGGGCGGCGACGGGGCCGACCACGACCCAGGTGACCGCCACCACCGCGGGGACCGGCGCGAACGCGAACCCCAGCGTCTCGTCCGACGGCACGGTGGTCGCGTTCCGGTCCAACCGCGACATCGGCGGCCTGAACCCCGAGCTCAACCCCGAGATCTTCCGCTGGACCTCGACCGGCCCGACGACGACGGCGGTGACGAGCACGCCGTCCGGCTCGAACGACAGCCCGTCCGTCTCTGCCGACGGGACCCGCATCGCCTTCCGCTCGACCACCGACCCCCTCGGTACCAACGGCGACGCGAACCAGGAGGTCTTCCTCTGGTCCGCGTCCGGGCCCACCACCACCCAGGTCACCGTGACCACCGGCGGCTCGAGTGACGGTCAGGCGCTCGCCGGCGACGGCACCCGGCTCGTCTTCCGGTCGAACCGCGACCTCGTGAGCGGCGGCAACAGCGACAACACGTTCGAGATCTTCAGCTACGAGGTGGGCGGCGGTGTCGTGACCCAGCTCACCGACACGCCCGTCGGTGGCGGGGGCAACCGTGCCCCGGTGATGGCCGGGGACGGGTCGAGCGTGGCCTTCGAGTCCGACCGCGACGTCACGGGGGGCAACGCGGACCGCAACTTCGAGATCTTCCGCACGTCCTGCGGACTCGAGGTCGGTGTGGTGGCCGACCAGACCGCCGTCGTCGTCGGCGAGGACATCGACTACCACGTCACGGTCCACAACACCGGCCCGCTGCCCCTCACCGGCGTCTACCTCGAGGCGTCGGGGGCGCCGGCCTGCAGCACGTTCGTGGGCGACCTGGCCGCGTCCACCTCGACGGTCGTCGACTGCTCCTACACGACCACCCTCGCCGACCTGGGCAACTTCGCCAACGCCGTCGTCGCCGATGCCGACCAGCACCGACCGGTGGCGTCCGCGGAGGTCGTCGTCGACGTCGACTACCCGGCCGGGGCCGGTGCCATCGCCGGAACGGTGACCGGACAGGACATGGGGACGCCCTTGGCCGGCATCTGGGTCGCGGCGCTGCGGACGTCGGACTTCTCCCTGGCCGGCACCGCGGTGACCGATGGTGAGGGCGCCTTCTCGACGGTGCTGCCGGCGGGCGACCACTTCCTCTATCTGATCGACCCGGCGGCGACGCATCGAGCCGGCTTCCATGGCGCGCCGACCGCCGTGACCGTGACCGTGCCGGAAGGGGCGACGACGGTGGCCGACCCCGTGCTGGTCCCGGTCCGAGGCGCGATCTCGGGCACGGTCACCGAGGAGGGGACGGGGGACCCCGTCGACGCCGTGGTGGTCTCGATCGGCGGGCCGGCGAGCTCGCTCGAGATCGGCCAGGCCACCGGGCCGACCGGGCAGTTCCTCCTGCCCGACCTCCCCGAGGGACCCCACTGGATCGGCTACCTCGACCCGACCGGCGCCCACGGCTCCGAGTTCCATCCCGATTCGCCGAACGTCCCCGACGCCACCCCGGTGACGGTCACCGGTGGAGCGACCGCCGTCGCCGACGGCTCCCTCCCGGCCCAGGCGCCGGTCGTCGGCGGCGAGACCATCAGCGGCGTGGTCACCGAAGCCGGCACGGACGCGCCCCTGCCCGAGGTCCTCGTCGTCGCCCTCCGTGCCGCGGACTACCAGCCGGTGCGATCGACGACGACCGACGTCGACGGCGTCTACGCACTCGACGTGGCCGAGGGCCAGTACCGGCTGGCCTTCGCCGACCTCACGGGTCGCCACTCCATGGAGTGGTACGACGACCTGCCGAACACCGGCCTGGCCGACTCGGTCCCGGTGAGCGCGCCCGGCACCGCCAACGCGAGCCTGGACTCGCTCCGGGGCGCCCTGGCGGGCACGGTCACGGGCCAGCCCTCCGGCGACTCGGTGGCCGGCGCCTGGGTCGTCGCCATCGGCCCGGGCGGCATCGTGGGCGGCGACGTGACCGCGGGTGACGGCACGTGGGCCGTGGACGAGCTGCCCGTGGGCGCCTACCGCGTGACGGTGGTGGACGTGCTCGGCGGCCGTCCCCAGACCTACTGGCCGGACAGCCCGACGTTCGAGGGCGCGGACGAGTTGGTCGTCGCCGGCGCCTCGGTGACGATCGCGGACGTCGCCCTGGGCGCGCCCTGACGCGGCCGGTTCAGCCGGCGTCGAGGTAGGCGCGGAAGCGCTGGCCCACGGCCATGTTCTGGCCCATGCGCTGGATCCAGACCTGGGAGGCCCGGAGGAAGGCCTCGCCGTCGTAGCCGAGCTCCTGGGCCACGACCTTCATCCCGGCCTCGTCGGTGACGCCCTTGCCCTGCGCCGCCTTGCCCACCTTCGCGTAGTCCTGGAGGGTGATGCCCTCGACGGGCTCCCAGATGGGGTCGTCGTCGGCCACCGGGGCGTTCGAGGGGCCGCCGAAGGCGGCGGTGTCGATGCCCATGGCCCGCTGCTGGGCGGCCACCTGCTCGGGGGTCGGGGGCTGCATGGCCCCGCCCATCGAATCGCCGATCTTCTTGAAGAACCCCATGGCGGACGGCCTCCCGGGTCGCTGGAGCGGTGGCAGAAGGGTACCCCGGAACTCAGTCCTCGACGGTGACGAGTCCGTCCACCCCGGTGATGCGCAGGAGCTCGCGGAACTGGGTGTTGGGGTGTCGGACGATGACCCGGCCACCCTTGGCCGCCACCGTGCGCTGCGCGGTCACGAGCATGGACAGCCCCGTGGAGTCGACGAAGGTGACCCCGGCCAGGTCGATCACGAGGGTGCCGGGGCACACGTCCACATCGAGCGCCACGAACTCGTCGACCTTGCGGCGGGCGGCGATGTCGACCTCCCCGCTCAGGGTGACGACGAGCACGTCGTCCCGGGCGGCACCGGCGACGTGGAAGTCCGTGTCGGTGAGGGCGTCGGGTGGGAGGAGTGAGGTCATGGCGACCTCCTTCGGCAGGCGGTTCGGTCCGAGCAACCAGTCGCCCGCCACGGATCGCTCGCCGACGACGCTAGCCGCGATCTGGGTGGTCCGCGCCCCCCGATCGCGGGGGCCTCCCCGCGGGCGCCCGTCAGCTGACCGCCGGGCACTGCTCCGGTTTGTCCAGCAGGGGCGGCCGGCTCCAGTCGCCCTGGTCCCATCCCGCCACGGGAGCGACCGGAGGATCGGTGTGCTCGCCGATCCAGCCCAGCACCGGGGTGGCCAGGCGGACGACCCCGGCGGGACACAGGTGCAGGCCCAGGTCGTCGGTCCGCCGGATCCGTACCGGCACCCCGTTCGGACCGGGCAGCACCTCGGTGAACCCGCCCGTGGGCCCGTTCACGTAGGTGCCGGCATTGAGGAAGTCGACCGAGGGGTTGCGCTCGTCGAGCGCGATGAGCTCCCGGTTGAACGTCATCAGGTTGACCGTGCGCTGCTCGTCGCGCGCCGCGGCCGGGCCGACGAAGAGCACCCGTGCGCCCCCGCTCGTCAACAGCTCGACGAAGGGGTCCAGCTGCTCGGTGGCGTACTCGGCGAAGCCGTCGGCGGACAGAGGGCGGAACTCGGGGGACAGGACCTCCCACGAGCCGACGTGGATGACCACGAGGTCGGGGTCCTCCTCCGCGATGGTGTCCGACCAGGCCTGGCGGGCCGCGGCGTCGCCGCTGATGCGGGCCTGGGCGAGGTACTCGATGTCGGCCTGGTCGCCGATCGCGGCGTCCACCGCAGGGACGAGGTTCCCCATGACCGAGTCGCCGCCGAGGACGACCTGCGGCCGACGCTCCTCTCCGCCCTCGTCGACGGCGTCGGGCCTGGTGCCCGCCGTCACGCCCGAGGTCGACGGGGGGGTGCGCTCGCCGTCCGCTCGGACCGTGGTCGCCGTCGTCTCGGAGGTGCCCGCGTCGCCGCAGGACACGGTCGCGAGCGTGAGCGCGAGCACGAGTGCGGGCACGAGCAAGGGCCACCGGGTCACCCGGGGAATTTCGCAGGTGCCCGGGCCGAACGCACGTCGGGGCCCGGTCTCAGTGGCGGCGACCGTCGGCGCGGTAGCGCCGGGGACTGACCACGGCGACCTCCACGCCCCCGCAGCGCTCGCTCACGAGGTTGTAGAGCGCGACCAGCGCGACGGCGAGCACCACCAGGACCGGGACCACCACGATGCCGAGGGCGAGGGCGGTCCAGATCACGCCGACCCCGTCACGCCCGGGGTCCCACCCGGCGAGCGCGGCGACGTTCCACGCCGCGGCGCCGAGCGCGAGCGCGACGGCGTAGAGCGCGGCGAAGAAGGGCCACGCGACCCGCAGGACCGACCGGTAGGTGACCCGGCGCACGACGAGGCTGCCGACGAGGAGACGACGGTGCGCGCCGTCGGCGCCCGCGTGCTCGTCCGAGGCGGGCGGGGGACCGGCCGGGGCGGAGACGTCCGGGGGACGCAGCGGTCGCACGGGCGCGGTGTCAGCCATCGTTCAGTCCCGTCGCCCCGGGAAATGGCCGGGCAGCCTCCAGGGCCGGAAACGGTGCTGGCAGTGTGGTCGACACGGTGGGCCTCACCCGAAATTCTACTCGGCTTGCCCCCCCGAACAATTAGCAGAATGCGGCCCTATCCGATATGTACAGAGGTGTCTATCGCCGCTGTACTGTGCTGTACATATGCCAAATGGCCACGGGCGACGGATGCGGCGAGGGGCGGCCTCCGGGTCGTGGGGGGTGGCGCCGTCGTACGCTGCCGGGCATGGAACTGACCGAGGAAACGACCTACGACGCCACCCTCGCCGAGGTGATCGCGGTGGAGACCGACTGGGACGAGTACCTCGCCCGCTTCGCGGAGGGCGGTGACCGTGACGTCGAGTTGATCGAGTGCGGGCCCGACGGCGACGGCTTCGTGGTGCACAACAAGCGGGTCGTGACCGTCGACCTCCCCGGCTTCGCGCAGCGGGCCCTGAAGCCCTCGAACACGGTTGACCACCTGGTGCGATTCGGGCCGGAGGAGGACGGCCGGCGGGAGGCCAGCTTCACCCTCGACGTGCTGGGGGCGCCGGTGCGCACCGACGGCACCATCGTCTTCGAGGCGATCGGCGACGGTCGCACGCGCCACACCGTCACCTGTGACGTCTCGGTGAAGGTGCCCCTGATCGGGGGGAAGATCGCCAACTGGGCCAAGGGCGACATCGTCGAGCAGATCCGCCGGGAGTTCGAGTTCACCCGGCGGCGCGTCGCCGAGCGCCGCGCGGGCTAGTCCCGCATGACTGGAGGCGGACGGATCGCGGTGCTGGCGCCGATGCCCCTCGAGTTGCGCGCCGTCGTGCGGGCAGGTCGCCTGCGGCGGACCGATGGCTCGAGCGGGCCCGTCCGCCACGAGGGCACCGTGGGGACGTGGCGCGTCGCGGCGGGACTGACCGGCATCGGCACCGAGCGGGCGCAGGCGGCGACGGTCGCCCTGCTGGACGCCACCGAGCCCGACCACGTCGTGGTGGTGGGGATCGCCGGGGCGGTCGGGCGGACCCATGGCGTCGGCGACGCCATCGACCCGGATCGGGTGGTCGATGCCGGCTCGGGTCGGGCGTTCACGCCGCACCCCCTGGGCGCCTTGTCGGGACGACACGGGACACTGGTGACCGGCGACGAGCTGGTGCGCGACCCGGCCCGCCTGGCTGCCCTGGAGGCCGACGGCGTGGTCGCGCTCGACATGGAGACCGCCGCCATCGCCGCCGTGTGCGAGGTCCGGGGCGTCCCCTGGAGCGTGGCGCGAGCCATCAGCGACGTCGCGGGGGACGACATCGTCGGCGACACCGTGGACGGGGGCCTCGCCACCCAGGACGGTGAGCCGGACGTGCGGGCGGTGCTGCGGTACGTCGGCGCCCGACCTTGGCGGGTCGCCGGTCTGGCCCGGGTCGCCAACCAGGCGCAACGCGCCGCCCGGACGGCGGCCGACCTCGCGGTCGAGTCGCTCCGGGCCACCGGCTGAGCCGCGTACGCTCGCCCTCCATGGCCGCTCCCGATCTCCCTGCGCTCGAACCCGAGATCACCTGGGAGGACTTCGCCAAGGTCGACATCCGGGCCGGCGAGATCGTGTCGGTGGAGGAGTTCCCCCGGGCCCGGAACCCGTCGTACCGCATCCGGGTCGACTTCGGCCCCGAGCTCGGGGTGCGCGAGACGAGTGCCCAGGCGAAGACCGGCTACGAGCGCGAGGACCTGCTCGGGAGGTACGTCGTCGCCGTGGTGAACTTCCCCCCGAAGAACATCGCGGGCTTCCACTCCGAGATGCTCATCCTCGGTGTGGACGCCGGCGACGGGACGCTGTCGCTCCTGCACCCGGGTCGGGGCACCTACAAGGGCGCCCGGGTCTACTGACGGTCGGCCTCGGAGGATCGTCGTCGCATCGTCTGGTCGCTCCCGGGATCAGTCCATGAACAGGCGGGGGTGGCGGGCCTCGGCCATGCGCCGCAGGCCCTCGCGCCACTCGACGCGGGCGGACCCGACCAGCTCGTGCATCCGGGTCGTGTCCACCCGGACGCTCTCGATGGTGGCCCGAGTCGGGGTCAGGCGGGGGACCACGCCCGTGAGGCGCTGGAGCTCGTGGGTCCACTCCTCGATGCTCACCGCGTCGTTGCCCGCCCAGTTGACGACGGTGGCGGGCACGTCCGCGACGCCGAGCAGTCGGGGCACCTGCTCCACGAGGTCGTCCTCGTGGAGGGGGTTGTAGACGGACGGACCGTCCTCGTGGACCGGGATGCCGTGGCCGGCCAACATCAGCTCCAGGTGGAACGCCGGCCAGCCGCCGCCCCGTTCGCCGTACGGCACGCTGAGGCGGGCGATGGTGGTGGGGAGGTCGTAGGCGCGGGCGCAGAAGCCGGCCACCACCTCGGCCGCGATCTTCGAGATGCTGTAGGTGGGCATGAACCCGAACGGACGGTGGTTGTCGCCGAGGGGGTCGTCCTCGGTGATCGGCTCGTGGCCCTTGGGCTCGTAGACCGCGGTGGACGAGCAGTGCAGGAACGCCCGGGCGTCGCGGAATCGCCGCATCAGCAGGCCCAGGCCCTCGCCGTTGGCCGCGAGGTCGCGCCGGAAGTCGTTGGTCTTGGCGACCGCGAAGTGGCAGACGTAGTCGATCCCGTCGGGGAGATCGTCGAGGTCGCCGGCCTCGAGATCGAGGGTGACCGGGGTGACGCCCGCGGCGAGGAGGGCGTCCCGGGCCCGAACGTCGCGGAAGCGGGCGGCCCCGAAGACCTCGTTGGCGCCGGCGAGCGACTCGGCGACCGGCCGCGCCACCTGCCCGGTGACGCCGGTGACGAGGATGCGGGCGCCCGAGATCATGCACCCCGCAGCCTATGCCGACGGAGCTGGTCGGCCGAGCCGAGCGCGACCGCTCGGAGACAACCCGCTTCGCGGTCCTCCGACCGCCGGTGCAGTCGTCGACGAGGCTCCTGAGCAGCAACAGCAGTGTCTATTGCGGGTGGTCGAATGGGCGCTTAGGGTCCTAATGAGCGTTCGGGCACCCGTCCATCGTCACGTCAAATACCATGAACCAGATGCCATGCTCCTAGTGCCATGATCCGACGCCGCTTGTTCGGCTCCGGGAACCACGCGCCGGGAACCACGCGCGGCAGGGGCCGCTGGCGCCGGGCCCGGGTGGTGGTGGTGGCCCCCGAGCGGGTCTGGGGCGAGCTCCACGCCGCCCGACGACGGGCGGAGGCCGACGACGTGATCGTGCTGGCCGGCGTCGCCGACGTGCCCGAGGTGGCGGGCACGTCGGGCGTCGCCCAACTCCGGCTGCGGCGCTGTGACCGGGTCGAGTGGCTCGCGGGCTGGTACCAGGGGCCGGACGGGGACGCCTTCGCCACCACGCTCGAGCGCTACGCCGCGGCCGGCGGCTTCGGGGCCGCCCGGCACGTGTTCGACGTGGCCGCGGCGTGACGTCCCGTCGAGGCGCTACTCGACGTTGATCGTCCGCGTCGGGTACCCGGTGGCGCCGTCGGGTGCGGGCGGGGCGATGTCGGCGGTCTGGGTCTCCCCGTCCCCATCGGTGGCGCGGGCCCGCAGGCGGTACCGGCCGGGGGCCGGGCGCCAGTCGTAGACCCACTGGCGCCAGGTGTCGTCGCTCGTGCCCGGCCCGAGGCGGGCGGTCTCCCAGGGTCCGTCGTCGACCTGGACCTCCACCTTCGCGATGCCCCGGGTGGGGGCCCAGGCCACGCCGGCGACGGGCACCGTGCCGGCGGCCACCCCGCTACTCGGGGTGTCGATGCGGCACATCGTCTTGATGGGCCCCTCCTTGGACCACCCCCGGGGTATCCAGTACCCGTCGGCCTCGGCGGTGGTCAGCTCGATGCGGTCGAGCCACTTGGTGGCCGAGACGTACCCGTAGAGGCCACCGATGATGAGGCGGGCGGGGAACCCGTGCTCGAGGGGCAGGGGCTCACCGTTCATCCCCACGGCCACGAGGGCGGGCCGGTCCTCGTCGTCGAGCAGGGCGCTGGGGAAGCCGGCGGTGAACCCGTCGACGGAGTGCCCCATGATCTGGGCGCCACCCTCCTGCACGCCGGCGCGTTCGAGCAGCGCCCGCAGCGACACGCCCAGCCACCGGGCGTTGCCCACCAGGTCACCGCCGACCTCGTTCGACACGCACTGGATGGTGACCTCCTGCTCCGAGAGCGGGAAGTCGAGCAACTCGGCGAAGGTGAGCTCGAAGGGCTCGTCGACCAGACCGTCGACGGTGAGCGTCCAGGTCGCCGGGTCGACCTGCGGGACGGTCAGGGCGGTGTCGATCCGGTAGAAGTCCTCGTTGGGGGTGATGAGCGGCGTGATGCCCTCGACGTCGAGCCCCGCGTCGGCCGCGGTCGGGCGCGTGCCACCGGTGACCCGGGGGAGCACGACGTCACGGCGGGCGGCCTCGACCGTGCGACCGAGCGCGACCGATCGACCGACGAGGCCGACGGCGGCGGCGAAGGCGCCGATGGCGCCGGCGAAGGCGAGGAACTGCCGGCGCCCCGCGTCGGCCCCGCCCGGGTAGTCGGCGGTCGCCCACCGCTCGACGGTCCGCAGGAGGAGTCGGAGGGTGACGGCGCCGGCGAGGCCGCCGAGCCCCGCGGCGGCGACGGCGCCGACGTCCGACGAGAGCGGTGCCCGCCACCCGGCGATGGCGCCCAGCAGGGCGAAGCCCGCGAACACCGCGTCACCGATCCGGGGACGCCGCCGCGCCGCCCGACCGGTGGCCGCGCCGATGGCCAGCGACACCACCACGATGCCGATGAGCAGGGCGGGCTTGTCGGCGGTGCCGATGGCGGCGATCACGGTGCGGGTGAGGTCGCCGGGCAGCCCGTCCACGAACACGTCGCCGACCGAGACCACGAGCGACGGGGCGCCCGCCCAGATCGCCCGGGTCAGCTCGGTCACCGCCAGTGCCACCACCGCCGCGACGACGCCGGCGAGGCGCGCGGGCCCGTCGAGCGTGCCCGTCGTCCTCTCCGCGTCGGGGCTCATGTCGTTCCCAACGTCGTGAGGGCGCCCATGGTGCCCGTTGTCGACGGATTTCTCACCCGGGCCCACTCCCGATCGGGGAGGCTTCACCGATCGGGAGTGGTCCCGGACTCGTGGGCGGCCAGGGCCCGTCGGTCCAGCTTCTGTCCCGTGGTCAGCGGCAGTCGATCCACGAGGCGCCGCGCCTCGGGCAGCTTGTGGGCCGACAGGCGCCCGCGGGCGAACGAGCGCAGGTCGTCGAGGCTCGGCGGGTCGGCAGGGTCCCGGGGGACCACCACGGCCACCCCGATCTCACCCATCACCGGGTCCGGGCGGGGCACGACGGCCACGTCGGCGACCCCGGGGTGGGTGGCCAGCACCGCCTCGACCTCCATCGGGTACACGTTGTAGCCACCGCGTATGTACATCTCCTTTCGGCGACCGGCGAGGCGGAGGCACCCGTCGGGGTCCACGTAGCCCAGATCGCCGGTGCGCAGCCAACCGTCGACGAGGGTGGCCGCGGTGGCGTCGGGATCGCGCCAGTAGCCCGCCATCACCGCCCCGGAGCGCAGGCACACCTCGCCGACCTCGCCGTCGGGCAGCTCGCGGCCCGCCTCGTCGCGGATGGCCAACTCGATGCCGGCCCGGGGGCGGCCCACGGTGTGCAGCGCCTCCTCGTCGGGTGCGTCGAAGGCGGTGCCCGTGCCGACACCACCCGACTCGGTCGACGAGTAGCGGATGGAGTATGCGGCCCCGAAGCGGCGACGGGCCTCCTCGACCAGGGCGGGGGAGGAGGGGCCGCCGCCGACGATCAGGGCCTGGACGGCGCGGAGGTCACGGTCGTCGAAGTCGGGCTGCGCGAGCAGCAGCGCGATCTGGGGCGCGACCCCGCCCACCGAGGCCATGGCGGTCTGCTCGACGATGCGCAGGACCTCGGCGGCCCGCCACTTGTCGAGCAGGTGCAGGGTGTGGCCCTTGCGCAGGTACCACGGCAGCTTGGTCATGAACCCGACGTGGGCCAGCTCGGTGCCGGCCAGCATGGGGCCCCCGCCGCCCCACGCCCCACCCGTGTCGATCTCGACGACGGCGGCGTGCTGGCGATCCGTGAACACCGCACCCTTGGGGCGACCGGTCGTGCCCGAGGTGAGGACGATGGTGACGGGCCGGTCGGGGTCGGGGGCGAGCGGCGGCGCGGTGCCCCCCGGGACCGCGAGGTCGGCGAGGAGCTCGTCGACGGCCCGCGCCCTGGGGGCCTCCACGACCGACGCGGCGCCCGCCAGTCCGGCGTGGAGCGGGCCAGCCGCGAGGACGACGTCGGGCCTCACCACCTCGAGGCAGCGCCCCACCTCGTCCTCGGTGAACCGGGGGTTCACCCCGGCGGTGATCGCGCCGAGCTTCGCGAGCGCGGCGTAGGCGACCACGTAGTCGGGGGTCGAGCCCAACAGCAGCACCGCCACCGAGCCCTCGCCGATCCCCCGTGCCGCCAGGCCGGCGGCGACTTCGTCGCTGCGCCGGTGGAGCTCGGCGAACGACAGCGGCCACCCGGCTGCGGCCACGAAGGCCGGGCGGTCACCGAAGCGCTCTGCCGCACCTCGCAGTGCGGCGACGAGGGTGCCAGTATCTGACATCCCGTCAGCTTTTCGCAGGAGCGCTCCCATGGCCAGGTTCGTCATCCGCTTCGACCTCCGGGCGCCCGACTTCGGCGCGCCGGTGGCGGACCTGTACCCGGCCGCGATCGAGATGGCGGCCTGGGCCGACCGCCTCGGCGCCGAGGCGATCGTGCTGTCCGAGCACCATGCCGCCGAGGACGGCTACATGTCGGCACCGCTCGCGCTCGCCGGCGCGGTGCTTGGCGCCACCCGCTCGTCACCGGTGAGCGTGCAGGCACTGCTCGTGCCGCTGCACGACCCGATCCGGCTCGCCGAAGACATCGGCGCGCTCGACCTGCTGAGCCGCGGCCGCTTCAGCGTCGTGGCCGGCCTCGGCTACCGGCCCGAGGAGTACGAGCTCTTCGGGGTGCCGTGGAAGGGCCGGGGCGCGCTCATGGAGGAGAAGCTGCGGGTGATGGTCCAGGCCTGGACCGGCGAGCCGTTCGAGTACCGCGGCACCACCGTCCGCGTCACGCCCAAGCCCTACAGCACCCCGCACCCCCTCGTCCTCGTCGGCGGCTCCACCGAGATCGCCGCCCGCCGGGCCGGTCGCCTGGGGCTCGGCTTCCAGCCCGCCATCCACGACCCGCAGCTGCGTGCCTGGTTCGAGGAGGAGTCTCGCGCCAACGGGTTCGAGCCCGGCCTGTGCATCATGCCGGCGCCGGACGTGGCCAACGTGATCGTGTCCGGCGACCCCGACGCCACGTGGTCCGCGGTGGGGGACCACCTCCTGCACGACACCGCCACCTACGCCAGCTGGCAGCGCGCGGGGCAGCGCTCCGCCGTGCACCGCGACGTGGCGACCGTCGAGGAGCTTCGGGCCGACGGCCTGTTCCGGGTGCTGACCCCGGACGAGGCCGTGGCCTTCGCCAAGGAGCCGGGGCGGGTGCTGGTCTTCCACCCGATGTGCGGGGGCATCGACCCCGACACCGCATGGGAGAGCCTGCACCGGTTCGAGCACGAGGTGCTCCCGAGGCTCTGATGGCCGTCGAGCTCGCCGCCCTCGTGGACCCCGCCCACACCGCGGTGGTCACCCAGGAGTGCCAGAACGGCGTGATCGGCCGGGACGCGGCGCTCCCGCAGCTGGCCGAGATCGCGCGGCGTCGGATGATCCCGGCCGCGGCTCGGCTCGTTCACGCCGCGCGCGACGCCGGCATCCCCATCGTCCACTGCGTGGCGGCGCGTCGCGCCGACGGGCAGGGCTCCAATCGGAACGCCCGCCTCTTCCTCGGCATGCGCAAGCTGCCGGTCGGCCTGCTCCCGGGCTCGGACGCGGTCCAGGTGATCCCCGAGATCGGTACCGCCGGGTCGGACGTGGTCCTCACCCGCCTGCACGGTCTCGGTCCGATGGGCGGCACCGACCTCGACGCGGTGCTGCGCAACCTGGGCGTGTCCACCGTGGTCGGCGTCGGCGTGTCCGTGAACGTGGGCATGACCAACTTCGCCATGGACGCGGTGAACGCCGGCTACCAGTTCGTCCTGCCGCGCGACGCGGTCGCCGGCATCCCCGAGGACTACGCCGAGGCCGTGATCGAGCACACCCTGTCCCTCATCACCACCGTGACCACCGTCGACGCGGTCACTGGCTGCTGGGGCTGAGCGCATGGCCGAGCCGATCGAGGTCACGCCGGAGGAGGAGCTGCGAGCGGTCGACGGGCGGGTGCCGGGCCGCCGGGGCCTCGCCACCCGCCAGCGCCTGCTCGACCGGACGTCGGCCATGCTGACGACCACGTCGTACCGCGATCTCAAGGTGGTGGACATCGCCCGGGAGGCGGGCACCTCGCCGGCCACCTTCTACCAGTACTTCCCCGACGTGGAGGCCGCGATCCTCGTCCTGGCCGAGGACATGGCGCGCGAGGGGTCCGACCGCCTGATCGGACTCGTCCGCGACGGCACGTGGGACGCCGAGCACGGCTACGCCACCGCGCTCGCCGTGGCCGACGGGTTCATCGACTTCTGGGACCGGCACCACTCGGTGCTGCGGGTCGTCGACCTCGCCACGGGCGAAGGCGATCGTCGCTTCCAGGCCATCCGCACCCGCCTCATGAACGAGTTCACCGTGGCCCTCCAGGACGTCATCGTCGAGCGCCAGGGCCGGCCCCGGCGGGGGGGCGTCGACCCGATGGCCTCCGCCGGTGTGTTGAGCGCGATGCTCGCCCACGTCTCCGCCCACCGCTACGGCTTCGAGTTCTGGGGCATCCGCACCGCCGACGTCCGCACGGCGATGGCCCGCATCCTCTTCACCACCGTGACCGGCACCCTGCCGCCCGCCCCGTGAAGCGCGGCGTCCCCGGCCTGCTCGCCGCCGGTCTGGCGGTCGGGCTCGGAGTCGTCGGGGTCCGGCGGTGGCGTCGGCGGAGGACCGGTGCCTCCGGCCCTGGTCACCACGTCGTGCAGGGGCGGTCCCGGGCCGAGCGCAGCCTCGACCTGGCCCGGGTGGGCGCGCGGTCCTCGGGGTCCTACGTGGCCCACCGGGCCCGCCGGGCGGTGGCCCCCGCCCACCAGCGCGAGCACCTCGACCAGCAGTTCCAGCTGCGGACCGCGGAGGCGGTGGCCGAGGCCCTCGGGAACATGAAGGGGGCCCTGATGAAGCTCGGCCAGATGGCCAGCTACCTCGACCAGGGTCTCCCCGAGCACGTGCGGGGGGCGTTGGCCGACCTGCGTCAGGATGCCCCGCCCATGAGCCCTGAGCTGGCCGCCGGCGTGGTCGTCGACGAGCTGGGCCGCGGGCCGACCGAGGTGTTCGCCGAGTGGGATCCCGTCCCGGTGGCCTCGGCCTCCATCGGCCAGGTCCACCGTGCGGTCACCCACGACGGCCGTGAGGTGGCGGTGAAGGTGCAGTACCCCGGCGTCGACGACGCCATCCGGGCCGACCTCGCCAACGTCGACCTCCTCTTCTCGGCCACCGGCATGTTGTTCCCCGGACTCGACCCGAAGGCGCTCGTGGAGGAGCTGAAGGCCCGGCTCGTGGAGGAGCTCGACTACACGCTCGAGGCCGACAACCAGCGCCTCTTCGCCGCGTACTACGAGGGCCACCCCTTCATCACGGTGCCCGGGGTCGTCGACGAGCTGTCCACCCGGCGGGTGCTCACCACCGAGTGGGCGCCCGGCGTGCGCTTCGACCAGCTGGCCTCGTGGTCCCAGGAGGAGCGCAACCTCGCCGGTGAGGCGATCTACCGGTTCGTGTTCGGCAGCCTGTACCGGCTGAAGGCCTTCAACGGCGACCCGCACCCGGGCAACTACCTCTTCCAGCCGGGCGGCCGGGTCACCTTCCTCGACTTCGGCCTGGTCAAGCGCTTCACCCCTGACGAGGTGCGGGTCTTCCACGACATGATCGACACGATGGTCCTGCACCACGATCCGGCCGCGTTCCGGCGGGTCATCGAGGACGTGGGGCTGTTGAAGGCGGGTGAGCCCTTCTCGGACCAGGAGGTGGAGGACTACTTCGGCCACTTCTACGAGTTCGTGCTCGAGGACCGCGTGACCACCATCGACGAGGCCTACGCCTCCGAGACGGTGCGCCAGGTGTTCGACCTGACCGGTCCCCACGGGGAGATCATGAAGGCGGCCAACGTCCCGCCCAGCTTCGTGATCATCCAGCGCATCAACCTGGGCCTCTACGCCGTGCTCGGCGAGCTCCGCGCCACCGCCAACTGGCGGCGCATCGCCGAGGAGATCTGGCCCTTCGTCGACGGCCCGCCGTCCACACCGTTGGGGGAGGAGGAGGCGGGCTGGCGCCGCCGCACCGGTCGCTGAGGCGCGCTCGGGCATGGGCGCGATGGCCCAGTCTGTCGGCGACCGAAGGTCCGATCGGCCCATTCACGAACCGAGTGGTCACACGTACCGTCGGTAGGCATGGGGACCAGCGCCGAGCAGATCGTGTTGTGGGTGACCTCGTGGCCGGAGCTGGGGCTGCCGCCGGCCGCCGCCGACTTCTTCACCGCCGACGCGCGCTACGAGAACGTGCCGGTGCAGGGTTCCGATGTGCAGGGTGCGGTGGCCATCGGTGAGACCCTGGTGAAGTTCCGTTCGATGTTCGAACGGATCGAGGTCGAGGTCGTCACGGTCGCCGAGGAGGGCGACCTCGTCATGGTGGAGCGCATCGAGCGCTACGTGCTGCTCGACGGGGTGACCCTCGAGATCGACGTGATCGGCGCCTTCGAGCTCCGCGACGGCCTGATCAGCGCGTGGCGCGACTACTGGGAGATCGCCCCGGCCCCCATCCTCGCCGCCAGCGTCGCCGCCTGACCGACCGCCGCTGATCGGCCACCCTCCGCGCCTCCGCCGCGGTAAGAGCACCACTGTCAGTGGTCCTCTTGACCACGCTGGGAGAAAGTGGGGTAGGGTATCGGCATGGAGCGACGGGGACTTGAGGCGGAATCACCGGATTCGT
>CAZYPY010000015.1:35866-38171 GCA_964649545.1 uncultured Microthrixaceae bacterium
GGGTAGGGTATCGGCATGGAGCGACGGGGACTTGAGGCGGAATCACCGGATTCGTGGGCGGTGCTGGCCGACGATGCGCCGACCGACCGGCGTGACGACCTGGTCACCGACGACGTCGTCATCGACCTGCGCGACGGGGCGACGCTGCTCGATCTCCGGGCCCTCGACGGCCCGCGGCTCGACCCCGTCGAGGCACCGCTGCCCGAGCTGGCCCCGCTGGTCGAGGATCCCAACCGGGTGCCGCTGGTCGGCAGTCGCTGGGTGCTGCTGGTGGCCCTGGCCCTGCTCAACGTCCTCGACCTGATCTCGACGAGGGCGGTGCTCGCGGCGGGTGGCCAGGAGGGCAACCCCCTCATGGCCCAGATCATCCACGACCCCATCGCCCCGGTGCTCGTCAAGACCGCCGGCGTGTTGATCGTGGCCCTCGTGGTCAACGCCTGCCCGCCCGACTCGAAGATCGTGAACCGGGCGCTCGCCTGCTCGGTGCTCGTCTACTCCGCCATCGTCAGCTGGAACCTGGTCAACCTGCTCATCGCCGGCGCCTGATCCCCGGCTCGCCGGCGGCGGCGCCCCGGTCGCCCCGGGCGGAGGGGAAGCGATTACCCTCCGCGACCCATGACGACCACGCGCCGCGGCCTGCTCATCGGGGGATCCTGGGTCGAGGGGGGTGGGGCCGGGTACGAGGTCGTGAACCCCGCCACCGAGGCGGTGGTCGGGGTCGCCCCCGAGTCGACCCCCGACGACGCCCGGGCCGCGGCGGCTGCGGCGGCCGAGGCCTTCCCCTCGTGGTCCCGGACCACCCCCGAGGAGCGGGCGACGCTGCTCGACAAGGTGGCTGACCTGCTCGAGGCCCGTCTGAGCGACCTGGTCCCCCTCGTGCAGGCCGAGACCGGCGCCACGCTCGCGGTCACGACGTCGCTGCAGATCCCGCAGGCCGTCACCCGGTTCCGTCGCTACGCCAAGGGGGCGCTCGAGCCGACCCGCATCGCGCTCCCGCCGGGACAGCAGGCGGCCACCCCGCTCGCCGCGGGTGGGCTCATCAGCGCCGTGGCCGTGCGCCAGCCCGTCGGCGTGGTCGCGGCGATCACGTCCTACAACTTCCCGATGACCAACATGGCGGGCAAGATCTGCCCCGCCCTGGCCATGGGCAACACCGTCGTGGTGAAGCCGGCCCCCCAGGACCCGCTCTCGGTCCTCGAGCTCGTGGCCATCATGGAGGAGGCGGGGTTCCCGCCGGGGGTGGTCAACGTGGTCAACGCCCCCGGGTCGGAGGCCGCCGAAGCCCTGGTCGCCTCGCCCGACGTCGACATGATCAGCTTCACCGGCAGCACCGAGGTGGGCCGGCGCATCGGCGCGGTCGCCGGTCACGACATGAAGCGCCTCCTCCTCGAGCTCGGGGGCAAGGGGGCGAGCATCGTGTTCGACGACGCCGACCTCGACGCCGCGGTGGCGGGCACCGGCAGCACCTTCGCCTTCCACTCCGGCCAGATCTGCACCGCCCCCACCCGGGTGCTGGCCCAGCGGGGCGTCTATGACCAGGTGGTCGAGCGCCTGGCGGGGATGGCGTCGGCCCTCAAGGTGGGCGATCCGCTGGAGCTCGACACGATCGTCGGACCGGTGATCAGCGCTGCCCACCGCGACCGGGTGCACGGCTACGTCGAGGCGGGCACCGCCGAGGGCGCCACCCTGGTGGCGGGCGGTGGCGAGGTCCCCGACGCGGGTTGGTTCGTCACCCCGACCCTCCTGGCCGACGCCGCCGTCGACATGCGGGTCGCGCAGGAGGAGATCTTCGGCCCCGTCGTCGTGGTCCTGCCCTTCGACGACGAGGACGAGGCCGTCGCGCTGGCCAACGCCACGCCGTTCGGGCTCTACGACTACGTCTGGACCGCCGACGGCAACCGGGCCTTCACCGTGGCCAACCAGCTCCGCAGCGGCAACGTCGGCCTCAACACCCTGCAGCGCAACCACGAGGCCCCCTTCGGCGGCTTCAAGGCCAGCGGCGTCGGCCGCGACGGCGGCTCGTTCGGCCTCCACGCCTACAGCGAGCTGCAGTCCATCGTCTGGTCGACCTGACCCCGAACCACGACCCATCAGAACCACGAGGAGTGCAGCGCATGCTCGAAGGACGGACCCTCTGGGAGCTCATCGAGCGGCGCGCGGCCGCCACCCCCGACGCCGAGATGGCCGTCGACGAGGACGGCCGCCGGCTCACCTTCGGTGGTTACCGGGACGCCTGCGAGCGTGCCGCCGCCGGGCTCGCCGCCCTCGGCATCGCCGCCGACGACGTCGTCTCGTGGCAGCTCCC
>CAZYPY010000016.1:0-37455 GCA_964649545.1 uncultured Microthrixaceae bacterium
GGCCGAGGCGGAACAGGGCGATCCAGCGGATGGCCTCGAGCGGCTCGACCAGGGGCCGGTCGCCGAGGGGCGTGCCCGGCCGGGGGTTCAAGAAGTTGATGGGCACCTCGGCGGGCTCGACCTCGCGCAGCTGCCCGATGAGCTCGAGGCGCTGCTCGTCGGTCTCCCCCATGCCCAGCAGCACGCCGCAGCACAGCTCCATGCCGTGCTCGCGCACGAGCCGGCAGGTGTCGTGGCGCTCATCCCAGGTGTGGGTGGTCACGATGTTGGGGAAGTGCGAGCGGGCGGTCTCGAGGTTGTGGTTGTACCGGTGGACGCCGCCCTCGGCGAGGCGGCGGGCCTGGTCCTCGGTGAGGATGCCGGCGCTGACCGCCACGTTGATGCCGACCTCGTCGCGAACGAGGGGCACGAGCTCGAGGATGCGCTCCATGGTGCGCTCGTCGGGGCCGCGCAGGGCGAGCACGATGCAGAACTCGGACGCGCCGAGGTCGGCGGTCTCCTTGGCCGCGGCGAGCACCTCGTCGGTGTCGAGGAACGGCGTGGCCTGGACCTGGAGGGGGAACTTCGAGGACTGGCTGCAGAAGTGGCAGTCCTCCGGGCACCCGCCGGTCTTGGCCGACAGGATGCCCTCCACCTCGACCTCGGGTCCGCACCAGGCCAGGCGCACCTCGTGGGCCAGCGCCGCGAGGGACGGCACCGACGCGACGGGCACGGCCGCGAGGCCGGCGAGCTCGTCGGCGGTGAGCGGGCGGCGCTCGTCGAGGAGGGCCGCGCCGGCCGCGGCGATCAGTTCCCGTGACATCAGCCCGACGGTAGTGGGTAGGGGCAGCGGATGGCACAGGCGACCAGCGCCCGTCGGGGCGCCCGACCCCGCCCCGACGGGATCGGGGCCGACGACCCCACCGACATCCCGGCAGCGGGCTGGAAGGCGATCGCCCTCCGCACCAAGGAGCAGGTGAAGTCCGACGCCGTCTCCGTCCTGGCGGGTGGCGTCGCCTTCTACAGCGTGCTGGCGATCTTCCCCGCCATGATCGCCACCCTGTCGATCTACGGGCTCGTGTCGGACCCCGCCGACGTGGCCCGCCAGATCGACGAGCTGTCCGCCGGGTTGCCGGACGAGGTCCGCCGGCTCCTCGTCGCGCAGCTCGAGGCGGTGGCGTCGACCTCGGGCTCGAGCCTCACCGTCGGCCTGGTGGTGTCGGTCCTGGCCGCGTTCTGGGCCGCGTCGAAGGGCATGAAGGCGCTCATCGAGGCCATCAACGTGGCCTACGACGAGGACGAGACCCGCGGGTTCGTGGAGCTCCGCGTCCTGGCCTACGGCTTCACCGTGGGCGGCGTGCTGCTCGTCGTCACCACCGTGTGCGCCATCACCGCGCTGCCGGCGCTCGGCGACCACCTCGGCCCGGTCGGCCGGGTCACCGCCAGCATCGTGCGCTGGCCGATCCTCGCGGCCGTGATGCTCCTCGGACTCGCGGTGATCTACCGGTTCGCCCCCGCCCGGGAGAACGCCCCGTGGCAGTGGGTGACGCCGGGCTCGCTGACCGCCGGCCTGCTGTGGATCCTCGGCTCGGTCCTCTTCGCCGTGTACGTCAACAACTTCGGGAGCTACAACGACACCTACGGCAGCATCGGCGCGGTCGTGGTCCTCATGCTGTGGCTCTACCTGACCGCCTTCGTCGTCCTGCTGGGCGCCGAGCTCAACGGCGAGTCAGAACGCCAGGCCCGCCGGGAGGCGCAGCGCGGGCGCGACGAGGCCTGACCCGTCCGGGCGGGGGATTCTCGCCCACACCCGTATCTCCGACATCCCGATCGGCGCTGGACCCTCCGTCAGCACCACCGACCGAAGGGACCCCTCATGAAGATCCGTCGACTCCTGATCGCCGCCCTGCTCACGGCGGGTGTCACCGTGAGCGCCACCGGCGCGGCGGCGGCCGCCGAGCACCCCGGCCCAGGTGGGCCCCGCCCCGGGGGCACCCCCGCCGGCGAGGTCGATCCCTGCGAGCGGGTGACCCACCGACTCGAGCACGCCGAGGAGGCGCTGGAGCACGCCGAGGCACGCCTGGGCCGGCTCCAGGAGCGCCTGGCCGACGCCCAGGCCGCCGGTGACGAGGAGGCCGTCGAGCGGCTCGAGCGTCGCATCGCCCGGACCGAGGAGCGCATCGAGCACCTCACCGCGCGGATCGAGCGCCTGACCGCCCGCCAGGCCGACGTCTGCACCGACGCCGCCACCTGATCCTGCGGCGCACCTCGCGGCGCCGGGTCCCGCCTCCCCACGTGGCGAGGGCCCGGCGCCGTGTCGCGCCGGGGCGACGCCTCGGACCCTCGTCTCAGGCCTCGAGCACCACCGGGACGATCATCGGTCGGCGCTTGGTGCGACCGTTCACGAACTTGCCGGCGGCGCGGCGCACGACCCGCTGGAGCGACTCGATGTCGTGCTGGTTCTCCTGCGCGAAGGCGTTGTGGATCGCGTCCGCCACGGCGTCGGCGGCCTCGTCGAGCAGATCGTCGGCCTCGGGGGCGTAGACCCAGCCCCGGGTGATGACGTCGGGCCCGGTGATCACCTCGCCGGTCGACGAGTCGACCGTGACGATCACCACGACCACGCCCTCCTCGGCCAGGACGCGCCGGTCGCGCAGCACGCCGTCGCCCACGTCACCCACGATCCCGTCCACGTAGAGGAAGCCGGCCGGGACCGAGCCGGTGAGCGCGAGGCCGTCGTCCGACAGCGTGAGCTGGTCGCCGTCCTCGCACTGGACGATGCGACCCTCGGGGATGCCCATGGTGCGGGCCAACTTGGCGTGGGCGGTCAGGTGCAGGAATTCGCCGTGGACCGGGACGAACCACTCGGGACGGGTGATCGACAGGTAGGTCTTCAGCTCCTCCTGCTTGGCGTGCCCGGTGGCGTGCACGTCGTTCAGGCCGGAGTGGACGACCTCGGCGCCGAGGCGGACCAGGCCTTCGATCACCTTGTTGACGTTGAACTCGTTGCCCGGGATGGGGTGGGAGCTCAAGATGACGGTGTCGTCCTCGGTGATCTTCAGCCAGCGGCTGTCGCTCGACGCCATGAGCGCCAGCGCCGACATGGGCTCACCCTGCGAGCCCGTCGAGATGATGCAGACCTTGCCGGGCTCCAGATCGGCGACGTCCTCGATGTCGCGCAGCGCGTGGTCGGGGATGTGGAGCAGACCCATCTCGCGGGCGATGCGGACGTTCTTCTTCATGGACATGCCGAGGGTGGCCACGGTGCGACCGAAGGCGACCGCGGCGTCCGCGATCTGTTGGATGCGGTGGATGTGGCTGGCGAAGCAGGCGGTGATGATGCGGCGACCCTCGTGCCGGTGGAACAGGTCGTACAGGACCGCGCCCACCTCGGTCTCCGAGCGGGAGTGCCCGGGGCTGTCGGCGTTGGTCGAATCCGAGAGCAGCAGGCGGATCCCGTCGCCGCTGGCGAGGGCGCCGATGCGGGAGAGGTCGGTGCGGCGCCCGTCGACGGGGGTCAGGTCGAGCTTGAAGTCACCGGAGTGCAGGATCGTGCCCTGCGGGGTGTGGAAGGCCGTGGCGAAGGAGTGCGGCACCGAGTGGGTGACGGGGATGAACTCGAGGTCGAAGGGTCCGACCCGGCGGCGCTCGCCGTCGCGCACCGGGATCAGCTCGGTGCGGTCGAGCAGGCCGGCCTCCTCGATGCGGCCCCGGGCCAGGCCGAGGGTGAGGGCCGAGCCGTAGATCGGGAACGAGAGCTCGCGCAGCAGGTACGACAGCGCGCCGACGTGGTCCTCGTGGCCGTGGGTGGCGATGCAGCCCTCGATGCGGTCGGCGTTCTCGCGCAGGTAGGTGAAGTCGGGGAGGACCAGGTCGATCCCGAGCATGTCGGCGTCGGGGAACATGAGCCCGCAGTCGAGCAGCATGATGCGGCCCTCGACCTCGACGCAGGCGCAGTTGCGCCCGATCTCGCCGAGGCCGCCGAGGAACGTGATCTTGACGGGTGCGGGCACGGTCAGGCTGCCTTCAGTCGGGAGTAGACGGCGCGGGCACGGTCCTCGAGGCCGGCCGGGTCCGGGCCGATCGGCAGGCGGCACTCCCCCACCGGCAGGCCCAGCGTGCGCAACATGGCCTTGGTCGACGCGGCGTGGGTCGCCTCGGGGCTCACCTCGTAGTCGAAGGACTCGAGCAGCGTGGCGTTGATGCGGCGGGCCTCGGCGACGTCGGCCTTGGCCCAGGCGTCGAACAGCGCCCGGTGCTCGGGGGCGCTCCAGTGGGCGGCGACGCCGATCACGCCGGTGGCACCGACCGCGAGGAGCGGCAGGGTGAGGCCGTCGTCGCCGCTGTAGAGGTCGAAGCCCGACGGGGCCTGCGCCACCAGACGGGCCGAGGCCTCCGGGTCGCCGGTGGCGTCCTTCAGGCCCACCATGGTGGGCACCTCGTGGGCGAGGCGCAGGAGGACGTCCGTGTCGACCCGTCGACCGGTGCGACCCGGCACGTCGTACACGAGGAAGGGCAGGTCGGTGGCCTCGCCCACCGCCCGGAAGTGCGCCTCGATGCCGGCCTGGCTCGGCTTGGAGTAGTACGGGCTGACCACGAGGAACCCTTCCACACCGGTGGCGGCGGCGGCCTTCGTGAGCTCGACGGTGTGGCGGGTGTCGAAGCTGCCCGTGCCGGCGACCAGGGGCACGTCGACGGCCTCGCGCACCGCCCGGAAGAGGTCGAGCTTCTCCTGGTCGGTCAGCGTCGGCGCCTCGCCCGTGGTGCCCGCGAGCACGAGGCCGTCGGCACCCTCGCCCACGAGCCACCGGGCGAGGGCCGCGGCGGCGTCGAGGTCGAGGGCGAGGTCGTCGTCGAAGGGCGTGACCATGGCCACCACCACCTCACCGAACCGTGGGCTCACCCTTGCACCTCCTTCGTCGGTGCCCCTTCGGGATCCGACGCGATCTCCACGTGCTGCTCCGCTCCGCTCCGCAGCCTCACGGTTGTGTCTCCTTGGCCCGCTCGAGCCCGAGGGTGGCGAGCAGGTCCTCGTGCAGTTCGAACCAGACCGAATGGTACGAGTCGATGGTCGGCTTGGTGAACCAGTCGCGGTCGCCCTCGGTCACCCGCTCGAGGGCCGTGCGCAACCGGGGCGAGTACGACGAGAAGCGGTCGAGCCGCGCCCGCAGGTCGGCGACCAGCGGGCGCACCCGATCGTGCAGGGCCACGAGACGGGCCACGACGGCCCCGTCGTAGGCCGGGTCGGTGTGGTCGTTGACCACGTCGGCCCGCATCTGCCAGTCGGTGCACACCGACAGCAGCTCGGGGTTGAGAGCCACGAAGCGGTCGTAGGCGTGGCGCACGACCGGGCGGGCCCCGGCGGCGTCGAGCTCGGCACCCACCCGGCGCTCGCCCTCCCGTCGGCCCTCGGCGGTCAGCGTCCAGCCGGTGACGTGGCCCTCGACCCG
The DNA here is from genome assembly GCA_964649545.1 of uncultured Microthrixaceae bacterium. Lineage (GTDB taxonomy): Bacteria > Actinomycetota > Acidimicrobiia > Acidimicrobiales > DATDAH01 > JAEUJM01. Next base: position 5,430 of record CAZYPY010000016.1, read on the forward strand.
GCGCACGAGACCGCCGGCGGCGGCCTCGTCGAGCAACCTCTGCACCTGGTCCTGAGACCGAGCGATCGCTGCCGCGAGCACGTCGGTGTCGGGGAACGCCTTCAGGCGCAGCCCGTGCAGGACCAGGGTCTCGGGGTCGGACGGGTGGGGGCCACCCGGCGCCGGGGCAGCCGCGGACATCGCGGCGATGGTACCCGGCGCCCGGCGGGCGACCGAGGCGAGTTCGACGGGGTCAGGCCGAGGCGGGCAGCTCGTCCTCGCTGAGGGCGAAGGCCTCGTACTCGTCGCCGGTGTCGACCCAGTCCTCGAACTGGATCACGCCGATCTCGCCGAACTTCTGGCGCAGCCAGGCGTCGCCGGCGTCGAGCAGTCCGAGCTTCTTGCAGTTCGGCACGATCTTCGAGAACAGCATCTGCTGGAACACCTGACGCTCGGGCGAGAGCATGACCGCCTGGACGGCCTCCTTGGAGTCGATCCCGAGGCGCTCCCAGACCTCCTGCTGGAGGAAGCGGTCCCGCATGCGCACGGCGGCCTCGAAGGCGAACTCCTGGCGCTCGCGGATGGCGGCGGCGTCGAGGCCGTCGTAGTACTCCTTCAGGGACAGCACGCCGAAGGCCACGTGGCGGGCCTCGTCGCTCATCACGTAGCGCAGGAGCTGCTTGAGGAGCGGCTCCTGGGTCATGGCGTGGATGAACCCGAAGGCGGCGAGGGCGAGGCCCTCGACCATGATCTGCATGCCCAGGTAGGTCATGTCCCACCGGCTGTCCTCGACGATGTCGTCGAGCAGCATCTTCAGGTGGGCGTTGATCGGGTAGTGCCCGGAGAGCTTGGTGTCGAGGTACTTGGCGAAGACCTCCACGTGGCGGGCCTCGTCCATCACCTGCGTCGACGCGTAGTACTTCGCGTCGATCCACGGCACCGTCTCGACGATCTTGGCCGTGCAGACCAGCGCGCCCTGCTCACCGTGCATGAACTGGCTCAGCATCCAGTTCTGCGACTCGACGCCGAGCTGGATCCACTGCTTCTCGTCCCACTTCTCGAACACGGTCCCGGACAGGTCGACGGTGCCGGCCATGAACCCGCCGTCCTTGGCACCGGCGTTGGCGATCACCACCGCCTCCTGGTCGACCTCGGTGTCCCAGGGCAGGTCGGTCTCGCCGTTCCACTGGGCGGTCTTGGCCTTCTCGTACAGCTTGTTCAGCGCGGGGCGCCGGCCCTTCTCGTAGTCCCAGGTGAAGATGCAGTCGGCGTTGTCCTTGACGTGGTGCACGAGCTCGTTCACGTCGGTGTTGGTGACCCCGAGGATGGCCTCGAGGTCGTTGACGTCGGCTCGGCCGATCAGCTCTTCGGTCGACGTGGCTTCGGTGGTGGACACGGCGGCAGCTCCTGGCGGGTGGCGGGGTGGGGGGAGGGAACGGTGGTCGGGACGGGTCAGGTGGCGGATGATCGGAGACGGGACGGGGCGGCGGGCCGGACGGCGTCGTCGAGGCCGGGTAGGACGAAGGTGCGCACGAGGCGGTCGGCCACGTCGCGGTCGGCGAGGTCGCCCGGCGCGCCCGGGCCCGTGGTCCCGGGGCGCAGGGTGAGGTGCGACAGCACGATGCGGGCCAGCCACTCGGCGACCTCGGGCACACGATCGGAGGGCAGGTGGCGGGCGAGCCGCGGGCCGAGCAGGGCGTCGGCGACGGCGAACACGACCGGGCTCTTGTCGAAGGCGACGTGGGCGAGCAGGGCGGCGGGCTCGTGGGCGAGGACGTGGGCGAGCGGCGCGCTGTCGCGCACGAAGCTCGCGCTCGCCCAGAGCGCGGTGGCGAGCAGGTCGGCGAGGTCCTCGGTGGCGTCGAGGGCGGCGCCGACCTCGTCGTGGAAGCGGCCCAGCTCGGCGAGAGCGGCGGCCTCGAGGAGCTCCTCGCGCCCGCCGGGGAACACCCGGTACACCGTCGCCCGCCCGCAACCCGCGTCGCGGGCGATGGCCTCCACGGTGAGCCCGCTCACGCCCTCGCGGCCGATGCCGCGCAGGGTGGCCTCCACGATGCGCTGGCGCGGATCCCGCAGGTCGATGCTCCCCCGGGTGCGCCCATCGCTGGCGACGGCGGCACTCATCGCCTGAGACAATACGCACGGTTTTGTCTCAGGGGAACGGCTGCCCCTGTGACATGTGTCTCACCCGATGACGAGTCAGGCCACGATGCCGGCGAGGAACTGGCGGTCGACGAGCCGGGCGACCTCGGCGGGATCGGTCAGGTCCCAGTGGCCCGAGCTCGGGATGAACGACAGGACCATGCGGGCGAGGTAGTCGGCGGCCTCGTCGACGTCGACGCCGGGGCGCAGCGGCTCTGCCGCCACGGCCGGGCGGAGGTAGTCGCGGACCACCGCCACCACGAGCGGGGCGGTCTCGTGCAACCGGGGCAGGAAGCGCTCCCGGTCGGTGGCGAGCACCGTGGCGAGGGCCTCGTGCGTGGCCATCGAGCGGTGGGCGAAGAGCAACCCCCGCTCGAGCCGGGCGCGCAGGTCGGGGGTCTCGCTGACCTCGACCGCCAGCTCCCGGAAGAACCGCCCGACCTCCCACGTGATGACCTCGTCGACGAGTTGGTCCTTCCCGCCCGGGAACCAGCGGTAGAGGGTGGCTCGGCCGACCCCGGCGGCCCGGGCGACGTCCTCCATGCGCAACCCGGCGAGGCCCGTCTCGGCGACGCGGTCGACGGTCACCCGCAGGACCCGCTCCCGGGCCTCGTCCCCCGTCACCGCTCGCGCGCCCGCCTCGTGCCGCGCCGGGCCGTCCGCGGCGCCCGTCGCGCCACGTCCGCGCGCCACGGGCTCATACCCGATCGGCCGCCTCGACCGGCTCGCGGGCCGCGGCCGGCTCGTCACCGCGAGGCGGTTCCGTCGCCGGAGGCTCACCCGCCGCGTCGGCCGCGTCCGCCGCCCTGCTGCGCGCCACGCGGCGCAGGATCAGGCCGTAGCCGACCGCGGCGATGGCCGAGAAGATGAACCACTGCCCGGCGTAGTTCAGGTGGGGGCCTTCGTCGAGGCTCGGCCGGCCGACGGCCACGGGGAAGTCGCCCGACTGCGCCGGATCCTGCTGGTCGAGCTGGAGCACCGCGGGGACGAGGTCCTCGTCCACCTGCTGTTGGATGCGACCGACGTCGGCTCGCGCCAACTCGTCGAGGCGCTCGCCCTCGGGGTCGATCGAGCCGAAGCGCCCCCGGGTCTGCGTCTCGACGAGCAGGCCCTCGACCCGCACCTCCCCCGCCGGCGGCGCCCACTCGGGCTGCACCTCGAGCCCGGCCTGGAGCGGCACCCACCCTCGGTTGACCACCACCGCGGTGCCGTCGTCGAGGCGCAGCGGGGTGAGGATCCACGCGCCCGACCGCCCTTCGTAGGAGCGGCCCCGCACCACGACCTCGTCCTCGGCGAGGTAGGTGCCGGTGGCGGTCACGGGCCGGAAGACGACCTCGTCCGCATCGTCGAAGTCGGCGGAGGCCGGCAGCACCTCGTCGAGGGGCTGGACCGGCGCCTCCGTGCGCGACTCGATCAGCGCGTTGAGGTCCCGCTTCTGGTCGAGGCGGTGCAACTGCCACAGGCCGAGGTTGACCATCACCACCACCAGCGTGAGCACCAGCACGTGGGAGACGATCCACCGGGGCTTCAGCAGGAACCGGTACACACCCGCAGGCTACGGCGGGGACCCGGCCCGACGGCAGTCACGTGAGCGCCGGGCCGGTCGCCCGCCTCCCGAGCCACGGCGCGGTCGGGCGGCCCGGTCAGCGCCGTCGCGCCGTGACGACCACGAGGTCGCCGAGCCGGTACGGGAGGCCGATCGACCCGAGCCGGCTGCCGGCGATCCGCCGGACGACCCCGGACCCACCCGCCGACTGCCCGAGGACGGTGGCGACCGACACCCACTTCGTCGCGACCCGGACCTCGACCTCGTCGAAGCCCGCCCCGCTCACCAGCCGTCGCAGGTCGTCATCCGCGAACAGCCACAGCACCGAGGGCGGCGTCACCTGCTGCCACCGCGCCCCGAGGCGCCGGGCGACCGCGGAATGACGGTCCCAGGTCTCGATGGTGAGGACGCCCCCCGGGGCGGTGGCCTCGGCGACCTGCTCGAGGGTGGCGCGCGGGTCGGTGAGGTGCTCGAGCACCTGGTTCATCACGACCGCGTCGACCGGGGCGTCCGGTCGGAGCGCCGCGGCGAGCTCCGCATGGACGGTGAGGCCGAGCTCGTCACGGGCGTGGGCGGCGACCGGCCCGATCTCGACGCCGACCGGCTCCCATCCCCGCGCCCGCGCCTCGTCGAGGAGGAACCCCGCGGCGGCACCCACCTCGAGCAGCCGACCCGGTGGGCGCGCACCGAGCCGCTCGAGACGGTCGAGGTGCCGCCGGGCGTTGCGGCGGTGGATGGCCTCGTCGGCCAGGTAGTCGTGGTACCCGCCGCTGGTCGACTCGGTGAAGTAGCCCTCGTCGTAGAGGGCCGCGGCATCCTCGGCGCTCGGGAGCGGGTCGAGGCGCACGACGCCGCAGGCGTCGCACGCGACGTACCGGTGGCCCTCCTTGTCGATCGAGTCCGACCACGCCGTGCCCGCGCAGCACGGGCACGGCACCGGTGGGCTCGTCACGCGTCGGCGTCGGCGGTGGGCAGGACGTGGTCTTCGTAGCGGGCGCGCAGGTCCTTCTTCGAGAACTTGCCGACGGAGGTCTTGGGCACCTCGTCGATGAACACCACGTCGTCAGGGGTCCACCACTTGGCGATGCGCCCGTCGAGGTAGCCGAGGACCTCCTCCTTGGTGAGCTCCTCGCCCGGCACCACCACGACGCAGGCCAGGGGCCGCTCGCCCCACTTCGGGTGGTTGACCCCGATGACCGCCGCCTCGGCGACCTTGGGGTGGCCCATGATCTCGTTCTCGAGCTCGACCGAACTGATCCACTCGCCCCCGGACTTCACCACGTCCTTGGTGCGATCCACGAGGCGGATGTAGCCCTCGCTGGTGACGGTGGCGACGTCGCCGGTGCGCAGCCAGCCGTCCTCGGTGAAGCTCTCCCCTGCCCGCTCGTCGTCGTAGTAGGTGGCCGCGATCCACGGGCCCGACACCTGGAGCTCGCCCCGACTCTCGCCGTCCCACGGCACCTCCTCGGTGTGGTCGGGCTGCACCACGCGGAACTCGACCCCGATCGAGACCAGGCCCTGGGTCGAGCGGAGGTCGGCGAGGGTGTCCTCGTCCTGGTCCGCCAGCGTGGACTTGATGCGGCAGATCGAGGCGACCGGGCTGGTCTCGGTCATGCCCCACGCCTGGAGGATGGGCAGGCCGGTCTTCTCCCGGTACGCCTCCGACAGCGAGCGGGGCACGGCGGAGCCGCCGCACGGGATGGCGCGCAGGGCGGACAGGTCCCGGCCGTCGAGCTCGCCGAGCACCCCCATCCAGATGGTGGGCACCCCGGCGGCGATGGTGACGCCCTCGGTCTCGATCAGGTCCGCGATGGCGGGAGGGGACAGGTCGGGTCCCGGCATCACGAGACCCGCGCCGGCGGCCACCGAGGCGTGGGCCAGACCCCAGGCGTTGGCGTGGAACATCGGCACGACGGGCAGGATCACGTCGCGCTCGCTCACCCCGAGGCTGTCCGCGGTCATCACGCCGACCGTGTGCAGCCAGGTCGAGCGGTGGGAGTACACGACGCCCTTGGGGTTGCCCGTGGTGCCGCTCGTGTAGCACATCGACGCGGCCCGGTTCTCGTCCTCGACCGCGAAGGAGACCGGCTCGGAGGCTGCCAGCAGCTCCTCGTAGTCGTGGACCGGCGGGGCCCCCTCGTTCTCGGGGATCTCACCCTTCCCGTCGTCCATCACCACGAGGTGCTTCACGGTCTCGAAGGTGGGGAGGAGCGGCCACAACAGCGCGGCCAGGGACCGGTCGACGAAGATCACCTCGTCTTCGGCGTGGTTGACGATGTAGGTCAACTGGTCCGGGAAGAGGCGGATGTTCAGCGTGTGCAGGACCCGGCCCGTGCAGGGCGCCGCGAAGTACAGCTCGAGGTGGCGTGCGGTGTTCCAGGCGAACGTCCCGACCCGTGCGTCCTCGGAGAGACCGAGCTGGTCGAGCACCCCGCCGAGGCGTCGGGTGCGGTCCGCCCACTCGCCGTAGGTCGAGCGCTCGCGGCCCGTGGCGGTCGCGGTGACGACCGCCTTGTCCGCGAACAGCCGCTCGGCCCGGTGGAAGAAGTGGGGCAGGGTGAGCGGGGTGTCCTGCATGAGTCCTTGCACGACGGTCGTTCCTCCTCGGGGACACGGGCGGCAGCAGCGGCCACGGCGCCCGGCAGCGTAGGACCCGGGGACGGGGCGCGCCGGAGTGCGATGATCAGAGACGTGGACGCCCCCGCCCGCGAGAAGCCGAGCCGCCTCATCTTCTGGCTGATCGTCGGCCCGCTGATCCTCCTCGTCATCGCGTCCTACATCGGGGACGCGCTGGCCCCGACCCTGGTCGACCAGCACCCGCTCTGGCTGATCGCGCTGAACGCCCGCAACCGCAACCTCGTCCTGGTCACCAACGAGCTCGACGCGTGGTCGTACTACCTCGTCGGCACCGTCCGGCTGCTGGCCGCCGACCCGCTCTTCTACCTCCTCGGGTACTTCTACGGCGACGCCGCCGTGCGGTGGGCGGAGCGGCGCTCCCGCACCTTCGGCGGCGTGCTGCGCTCGGCCGAGCGCTTCTTCCAGAAGGCGTCGTACCCGCTCGTGCTGCTCGCGCCGAACAACCCGATCTGCCTGTTCGCCGGCGCCTCGGGCATGTCGCCACCGGTCTTCTTCACCCTCAACATCACCGGGACCATCGCCCGGCTGATCATCATCCGCTGGGTGGGCGACATCTTCTCGGCGCCCATCGACACCATCGTCGACTTCATCCGCGAGTACCGCCTGCCGCTCACGGCCCTGACCGTGACGGTCACCGGCTTCCTGATCTGGAGCGAGAGCCGGGGCGAGGGCGAGAGCGAGCTCGAGGCCCTCGTCCGCCTGGAGGAGGAACTGGAGGAGGTCGAGGAGGACCTGGTGGCCGAGCAGGACGTCGAGCGCGAGATCGAGGCCTGGGAGGCGGCCGAGGCCGCGGCCCACGCCGGCGACGACACCGAGGCACCGGGGGCGTCGAAGGCCGCCGAGGAGGACCCGGCCCCGTGAGCACCCGCACCGCCGTCGTCACCGGGGCCAGCTCGGGCATCGGCGCGGCCACCGCCACCCGCCTCGCAGCCGAGGGCTTCCACGTGGTGGTCGGCGCCCGCCGCCTCGACCGCCTCGCCGAGGTCGCCGAGCCCCTCGGCGCGACCGCCCTTCCCCTCGACGTGACCGACACCGACTCCGTCGAGGCGTTCTGCGCCCAGGTGCCCGAGTGCCACCTGCTCGTCAACAACGCCGGCGGCGCGCTCGGCCGTGACTCGATCGCCGAGGCCGACGAGGCCCGCTGGCAGGCCATGTACGACTCGAACGTGCTCGGGGTCCTGCGCATGACCCGCGCCCTGCTCCCGAAGCTGATCGCCAGCGGCGACGGCCACGTCATCACCATCGGCTCCATCGCCGCGATCGAGCCCTACCCCGGCGGCGGGGGCTACAACGCCGCCAAGTTCGCGGTCCGCGGCGTGATGGGCGTGCTCCGCCACGAGCTGCTCGGCGAGCCGGTGCGGGTCACCGAGATCGACCCCGGCATGGTCGAGACCGAGTTCAGCTTGGTCCGCTTCGACGGCGACCGGGCCAGGGCCGATGCGGTCTACGAGGGCATGACCCCGCTCACCGCCGCCGACGTGGCCGACTGCGTGGCGTGGGCTGCCACCCGCCCCAGCTGGGTCAACATCGACCAGATCGTGGTGCTCGCGAGGGACCAGGCCGGCGCCACCCGGGTCCACCGGCGCACCTGAGCCGGCCGCGGAGGCCGCGGGCCGGCACCCGCAACACCGGTGGCAGCCGGCCCCGAGCGGGGCGGTGCGGGTCACTACTGTGTCGGCCATCGAGCACTCACGACCGGCCGCCCGCCGGCGCCCTCGCGCCGAGGTCATCGCCACCATCGCCCTGTGCGTGCTCGCCGTGTCCTTCGTCCCGCCGGCCCTCACCCCCCACGCGCGGGCCGGCACCGGCGTCACCGGGTCGCACTCCGGCCGCGACGCCCGACCGGCCCGCACGGCGGCGGGGGGCCTCACGACCCTGTCGGCTGCGCCCACGCCGCTGAACCTGGCGTACGCGGCCGACCGCCACGACTACGTGATGCGCTGCGTGGCCGGACAGGCCGTCACCCTCTCGGGCACGGTCGCGCCCGGCGCGCAGCTGCGGGCCGTCGCCCTCGGGCCGTCGGCGCCGGCGCCCTCGCTCCTGCGGGGATCGTTCACCTACGCGATGACCTCGCCGGCGACGACGGCGGTGCGGCTCGAGCTCGCGGCGATCGACACACCCGCCACGCCGCTGACCACGTACCACGTCCGCTGCCTCCCGCCCACGTTCCCGGCCTTCACCGTCGAGATCCCGGGCACGCCCCAGGCGTCGCACTACCTCGTCACCTGGACGACCTTCATCGTGTTGTTCAACGCCGAGGGGACCCCGGTCTGGTGGCTCGACCAGGCCCCCCGCCGGCCGATCGACGCCAAGGTGGTCGACGGTCAGGTGCTCGCCTCGGAGGCCGGCGGCGACTACTACACCTTCCGGGAGTGGGACGGGACGGTGTCGCGCGCGGTGGACCACGTGCTCGACCACCACGATCTGGTGCCACTGCCCGACGGGCGGCTGGTGGGCTTCGAGTACGTCACCTCGGACCGCGGCCTCGAGGAGGAGGCCCGCTTCGTCGCCCTCGACGAGGACGACGAGGAGGTGTGGGTGTGGCGCACCGAGGACCACGTCGACCCGTCCGAGATGGTCCCCGCCCCGTACAAGTCGGACAACTTCGCCCACGTCAACGCAGTCGAGCCCGACGGGGACGGCGGGGTCGTGTGGTCGGCCCGGAGCCTCGACGCCGTCTACGACGTCGACCTGGCCACCGACGAGATCCGGTGGAAGCTCGGTGGGACCCACCGACCCGAGAGCCTCCAGGTCTCCGACGGCACCCGCATCCTCGAACCCGCCGAGGTCGTCAACCTGTTCGCCGGCCAGCACGATCCCCGCTTCTGGCCCGACGGCACCCTCAGCGTGATGGACAACGGCTCGTCGGACCCCCAGCGCCGGCCACGCGTGCTGCGCTTCGAGCTGGACCTCGACGCCCGGCTCGCCACCGTGGTCGAGGTCGTCACCGACCCGAGGGCGGTGTACTCGGGCGGGACGGGCTCGGCCCGCCGGCTCAGCGGTGGCAACTGGGTCGCCACGTGGGGCCTCCCCAACGTCAACCGCTACGTCACCGAGCTGACGCCCGCGGGCGAGCCTGTGCTCACCATCGTGGGCGTCGCCACCTACCGGGTGGTCCCGTACGAGGCCGGGGACCTCGACCTCGACGCGGTGCGCTCGGGCATGGACGCGATGGCCGGATCGCCGACGGGGGTCGTCGGCACGATCGTCGACTCGGTCAGCGGTGAGCCGGTGGCGGACGCCGGCGTGGCCGTCCTCCGCGCCGACGGCTACTCGCTGGCCGGTGGCGTGGTGACCGGCGCCGACGGCGGGTTCTCGGCGCAGGTCCCGCCCGGGTCCTACCTCGTGTACCTCGTCGGGATGACCGGCCACCACCGCTCGGGGTTCGTGGGCGCCCCGACGACCGTGACGGTCGAGGCCGGCGCCCCGTCCGACCTCGTCGGGACGATGGCACCCCTCCGGGGCGCCGTCACCGGCACCGTCACCGAGGAGTCGACCGGCGCGCCCGTCCCCGGGGCCTGGTCCGTGATGCTCGACGCCGTCACCGGTGCGCCCGTGGCGGGCGCGACTGCCGACGAGGCCGGCCGGTACACGACCGGCCCCCTCGCGGTCCGGTCGTACAAGACGGGCCACCTCGACCCGGCCGGCGCCCACGCGCCCCGCTTCCACGCCGGCGCGCCGGACGCCGCCGGCGCCACGCCGGTGGCGGTCACGGCCGGGGGCGTCGCCCTCGCCGACGTCGAGCTCCCGGCGCAGTCGCCGAACCCGGGCGGTTCGAGCCTGAGCGGGCGGGTCACCGCGGAGGGTTCGTCGTCCGGGCTCTCCGGCGTGTGGGTGGTCGCGCTCTCCGCCACGGACTACTCGCTGGTGGCGACCGCCGTCGCCGACGGCACCGGCGACTACACCCTCGAGGTGCCGGTGGGCGGGTACAAGCTCATCTTCCTGGACCCGACCGGCCGGCACCCCATGGAGTGGCACGCCGACCGCCCGTACCACGCCCTGGTCGACGCGGACACGGTCACCGCGCCCGCCACCGTCGACACCGCGCTCACGGACTCGACCGGGCGCATCGTGGGTGCCGTCGGCGACGCACCGGCCGGCGACCGCCTCGCCGGCGTCTGGGTCGTGGCCATCGGCGCCAGCGGCATCGCTGGCGGGGCGATCACCGCTGCGGACGGCTCGTACGGGATCGACGGCCTGGCACCAGGGACGTACCGGGTGACGTTCGTGGATCCCACCGGTGCGCGCCGCCAGGAGTACTGGGACGACGCCGCCACCTACGACGACGCCGTCCCGGTGGCGGTGCAGCCCGGCGCCACCGAACTGGTCTCCGCCCGCCTCGGCCCCTGAGCGACGCCACCGGGGATCGGACTGCCCGCACCGGCGCCGTCGACCGGTGGGGGCCGGCCGCTACAGGTCGAGCAGCGCCTCGAGGCCGATGGTGACGCCGGGGTGGCGTGCCACCTCCTTGCACGCCAGCACGACACCCGGCATGAACGAGGAGCGGTCGTAGCTGTCGTGGCGGATGCTGAGCGTCTCGCCGGTGGTGCCGAGCAGCACCTCCTGGTGGGCGACCATCCCCCGCAGGCGCACCGCGTGGACGTGGATGCCGCCCATCGCGACACCGCCCCGGGCGCCCTCTACCACGGTCTTGGTCGTGGGGTCCTCGCCCCACTCCGCCGACGCCGCGGCCATGCGCTCGGCCGTGCGCATCGCCGTGCCCGATGGCGCGTCGATCTTGGCGTCGTGGTGGAGCTCGATGATCTCGGCGGTCTCGAAGTGGGGGGCGGCGAGCTCGGCGAAGCGCATCATCAGCACGGCCCCGATGGCGAAGTTCGGGGCGATGAAGCAGTTGCTCTCGGTGAAGGCGGCCCGGAGGCCGTCGAGGTCGGCGTCGCTGAAGCCGGTCGTGCCCACGACGGCGTGCATCCCGTGCTCGGCCAGCCAGTGGAGGTTGTCCCGCGCGGCGTCCAGCACGGTGAAGTCGACCACCACGTCGGCCCCGGCCTCGGCCAGCGCCTCGGGACCCGCGGTGACCGTCACTCCCCCGATGTCCTCACCGGTGTGGTGAGGGTCGACGGCGGCCACCAGCTCGAGCCCGTCGTCGGCGGCGACCGCCCCGCAGACCGTCGCCCCCATCCGCCCGCCGGCGCCGAACACACCCACCCGGATCGTCATGCTCGGCACCCTACCGGCGCCTCCCCAGGGCACCGGCCGGCGGCGCCAGTCCCACGCGGCGCCGGACGACCCTCCACTCACCTCAGGCGCCACGACGAGGAGCGGGAGAACCCATGCCCCGGACCGTTATCGGGAGGATCGCGCTGCTCGTCGGGCTCGCCGGGATCATGCTGGTCGCCGCACCGCGGCCCGGCGCCGCCGACAGCAACGAGGCGCCCGGTGCGCCCCTCGCCTACCGCTCCCTCAGCGCCGGCACCAGCCACACCTGCGCCATCCTCGACGATGGTCGTCCAAGTGCTGGGGCGACAACAACCACGGCCGACTGGGCCTCGGCGACTTCCTGGATCGGGGCAACGACCCTGGCGAGATGGGCGAAGACCTGCCTGCCGTCGACCTCGGCACCGGCCGCACCGCGCGTGCGGTCGTCGCCGCCGACACCCACGCCTGCGCGCTCCTCGACAACGGGCAGGTCAAGTGCTGGGGGAACAACGCCGGCGAGGTCCTCGGCCTCGAGGACACGGTCAACCGGGCTGCTGGACAGGGCCAGATGGGTGACGCCCTCCCCGCCGTCGATCTCGGTGCCGGGCGTACGGCCACGGCCATCACCGCCGGGCGGTCCCACACCTGCGCGCTCCTCGACACGGGTCAGGTCAAGTGGTGGGGGCTCGGCACCTACGGGCGCCTCGGGTACGGCGACACGGTCAGCCGTGGGGCCAGTCCGGGCGACATGGGCGACGACCTGCCCGCGGTGGACCTCGGCGACACCGGCGTCACGGGGACCATCTCGCGCTCCGGCACCACCGCCGGGTTGAGCGAGGTGTGGGTCGCCGTGCTCCGCCAGAGCGACTTCGGCCTGGACGCCGCCGGCGCCACCGGGAGCGACGGCCGCTTCCGCATCGCCACCCCGCCCGGCGAGTACTTCGTCTACCTCCTCGACCCACCGCCGACCACGTCGCCGGGTTCCTCGGCGCCCCGACCCCGGTGACGGTCGGCAGCGCTGCCTACACCTCCGAGGTCGACGGCGTGATGACACCGACCAGGGGGGCGGTGACCGGCGTCGTCACCGAGACGGGTACGGGCGACCCGATCGTCGGCGCACGGGTCGTGGTGCTGAACGGCACCAACGGCCGTCCCGAGATCGGCGCGGTCACCGGGCCCACCGGGCAGTACACCCTCAGCCGGCTCTCCCCCGGCCCACGGCTGGTGTTCGCCCTCGACCCCAGCGGCGCCCACGCCCCCCGGTTCTCGCCCAGCGAGCTCGACACCAGCACCGCCGACCACCCGGTCGTCGCCGCCGGCGCCACCGCGACCGCCGACGTGACCCTCCCCGCCCAGGCCGGCGGCGCCGGTCCGGCCCCCGTCACCGGCACCGTGCGCGAGCAGAGCACCGGCCGCCGCCTCGCCAACTCAGGGTGCTGGCACTGCGCGACAGCGACTTCAGCCTCGCCGGGGCGACCACGACTGGCGGCACCGGCGCCTACCAGCTCCCGCTGGCGGAGGGCGCGTACCGCCTCGCCTTCCTCGACCTCACCGGCCGCCACGAGATGCAGTGGCACCAGGGCCAGCCCTACACCGCCCTCGGCTCGGCGACCCCGGTCACGGCCCCCGCCACCATCGACGCCGCCCTCCCCGCCACCACCGCATCGATCCGCGGCACCGTCAACCGACGAGACCCTCGGCCACCCCCTCGGCTCGGCGTGGGTGGTCGCCATCGGCCCCACCGGCGTCGCCGGCGGCACCGTCACCGCCGCGGACGGCACCTACGAGCTCAGCGGCCTCCCCACCGGCACCTACCGGGTCACCGCGGTCGGCACCGACGGCGTCCACCTCCAGCGCTTCTGGACCGCCAGCCCCGACTACGACGGCGCCACGCCGATCAGCCTCGTCGCGCCGACGACCTGGACCGCCGACCTCCGGCTCCCCGCCCCCTGAAGCCCGGATGCGAGGCGGGCAGCCGCCAGCATCCGCGGGGCGACCCGATCAAGCGGGCAGGTCGCCCTCGCCGAGGGGGCCGACGGCGGCGAGGGTCCGACCACCGCCGAACACCCGACCGAGCACGCGACGCACGTCGTCGTGGGTCACGGCGCGGATCTTCTCGACGTGCTCCTCGATGGGGACGACCTTGCCGCGGATGCAGAGGTTCGAGCCGATGCGGCCCATGCGGCTGCTGCTGTCCTCCAGGCCGAGCACGAGGGACCCCTCGAGGTAGCCCCGGGCCACGTCGAGCTCCTTGTCGGTGACGCCACCCTCGACCAGGCCGGCCACCACGTCGTCCACGACGGCGCGGGCCTCGGCGACCCGGGAGGGGGCCGTCCCCAGGTAGGCGAGGACCACGCCGGCGTCCACGTACGACGAGGGCGAGGAGTACACGGCGTAGGCGAGGCCCCGCTTCTCACGCACCTCCTGGAAGAGCCGGCTGGCGGTGCCGCCACCGAGCACGTGGTTGGCGACCGACAGGGCGTAGCGGTCGGGGTCCTCGAGGGCGAGGCCGGGCCAGGCCATGGCCAGGTGGACCTGCTCGGTCGGACGGGTCAGGACCGCGCGGGCCTCGGCGGGCACGGCGGGCGGCTGGCGCACGGGTGGCGTCCCGGCGGCGAGGCCGGTGAACCCCCGCTCGACCCGGTCGACGACCTCGTCGTGGTCGAGCAGACCGGCGGCCGCCACCACGAGGTTCTCCGGGCGGTAGTGGCGGTCGTGGAAGCCGGCGATCTCGTCGCGCGACAGCGCCTCGATCGTGTCGGGAGTGCCGAGCACCTCCCGCCCGAGGGGATGCCCGGGGAAGCAGGCCTCGAACACCAGGGTGTGCACCCGGTCGTCGGGGTCGTCCTCGTTCATGAGGAGCTCCTCGAGGATGACCTGGCGCTCGGCCTCGACCTCGTCGGGCCGGAAGGCCGGCGCCGACACCACGTCGGCGAGGAGGTCCACGCCGAAACGCAGCTCCGTGGCGGGCAGCCGGGTGTAGTAGGCGGTGTACTCCTTGGTGGTGAAGGCGTTCATCTCGCCCCCCACCGCGTCCACCGACTCGGCGATGTCCTGGGCGGACCGCGCCTCGGTGCCCTTGAACAGCAGGTGCTCGAGGAAGTGCGACGCCCCGCTCAGGGGCTCGGACTCGTCCCGCGCGCCCACCCCCGCCCAGACCCCCACGGCCACCGAGCGCACGGAGTCCATGCGCTCGGTGACGACGCGGAGGCCGTTGTCGAGGGTGGTGGTGCGGACGTCGGCGTCACCGGTCGGAGCCGGCGCGCCGCCCGCAGGAAGGGAGGCGGTGCTCAGCGACGCCCGCCGCGCCGGCCGCGGTCGCGACCGCCCCGGCCCCCACCGCCGTTGCCACCACCGGAGCTGCTCCGGGGGGCCTCGGGGCCGAGGTCACCGAACTCCTCGCGGAGCTCCTCCTCGAAGGCGTCCTCGAAGGACACGCTGACCGCCCCGGAGGCGTCGGCGCTGTCGCCGGCGTCGGACGCTGCCCGGTCGTCGCGATCGCGACGGCCGCGGTCACCCCGGTCACCCCGGTCACCGCGGCCGCGGCCGCCACCCTCGCCGGGCGGCGGGGCGTCGGCGGGGCTGAGCGAGACCTTGCCGTTGGGGTCGACGTCGTCCACCCGCACCTCGATCTCGTCGCCGAGGTCGAGGACGTCCTCGACCTTGTCGATGCGCTTGCCGCCACCGAGCTTGGAGATGTGCAGCAGGCCGTCACGGCCCGGGAGGATGTTGACGAAGGCGCCGAACTTGGTGATGTTGACGACCTTGCCCGGGTACACCTGGCCGATCTCGGCGGTGGGCGGGTTGAGGATCAGCCGGATCTGGCGCTCGGCCTCGGCCACCACCCCGCTGTCGTTGGAGCCGATGCTCACGGTGCCCACGGTGCCGTCGTCGTCGACGCTGATGTCGGCGCCGGTCTCCTGCTGGATGGCGTTGATGACCTTGCCCTTGGGGCCGATGACCTCGCCGATCTTGTCGATCGGGATCTCGAAGCTGACGATCTTCGGGGCGGTCGGGCCGACCTCGGGACGGGGCTCGGGGATGGCCTCGCGCATCACCTCGAGGATCTTGAGGCGGGCGTCCTTGGCCTGGTCGAGGGCCTTGGCCAGGACCTCGGCGGGCAGGCCCGAGATCTTGGTGTCGAGCTGCAGCGCGGTGACGAACTCCGCGGTGCCGGCCACCTTGAAGTCCATGTCGCCGAAGGCGTCCTCGGCGCCGAGGATGTCGGTGAGGGCCGTGTACTTGCCCTCGGCGTGGACCAGGCCCATGGCGATGCCGGCCACGGGAGCCTTCAGGGGCACGCCGGCGTCCATGAGCGACAGGGTCGAGGCGCAGACCGAGCCCATGGAGGTGGAGCCGTTCGACGAGAGCACGTCGGAGACGGTGCGCAGCGTGTAGGGGAACTCCTCGACCGGCGGGATCACCGGGACGAGGGCCCGCTCGGCGAGCAGGCCGTGGCCGATCTCCCGGCGCTTCGGGCCCCGCATGAAGCCGGTCTCACCGGTGGAGAAGGGCGGGAAGTTGTAGTGGTGCATGTAGCGCTTGCGGTCGTCGATGCCGATGGTGTCGAGCATCTGCTCCATGCGCGGCATGCCGAGGGTGGCCACGTTGAGCACCTGGGTCTCGCCCCGCTGGAACAGGCCCGAGCCGTGCACCGCGTGCAGCAGGCCGACCTCGGCCGACAGCGGCCGGATGTCGGTGACGCCGCGACCGTCGATGCGCACGCCCTCCTCGACGATGCGCTTGCGCACGATCGCCTTGGTGAGCGACCGCACGGCGGCCTTGATCTGCTTGTCGGCGCCGTCGACGTCGGCGAAGCGGTCGCCGAGCTCGGCGACGACCTCGTCGCGCACCGCGTCCTGGGCGGCCTCGCGGTCGGCCTTGACCGCGATGAACGCGACCTCGCCGATGCGGTCGGTGGCGACCTCGGCCACGGCGGCGTAGATCTCGTCGCTGTAGTCCTTGGCGGTCGTGAAGTCCATGATCGGCTTCGCGCCGGCCTTGGCCACGAGCTCGTTCTGCAGGTCGATCGACTCGCGGATCCAGGTCTTGGCCGCCTCGAGGCCCTCGGCGATGACCGCCTCGGTGACCTTGGGGGCGCCGTCCTGGTAGAGCTCCCAGGCGGCCTCGGTGCCACCGGCCTCGACCATCATGATGGCGACGTCGCCGTCCACGGCGCGCCCGGCCACGACCATCTCGAACGAGCTGGCGTCACCGTCCTGGTAGGTCGGGTGCGGGATCCAGGCGCCGTCGGCGCTGTAGGCGATCCGCACGGCGCCGATGGGGCCGTCGAAGGGGATGCCGGAGAGGCACAGCGCCGCGGACGCCGCGTTGATGGCGAGCACGTCGTGGGGGTTCACCTTGTCGGCGCCGAGGATGGTGCCGACCACGTGGACCTCGTTGCGGAAGCCGTCGGGGAACGACGGGCGCAGCGGCCGGTCGATGAGCCGGCAGGTGAGGATGGCCTGGTCGGAGGCCTTGCCCTCACGACGGAAGAACGAGCCGGGGATCTTGCCCGCGGCGTACATGCGCTCTTCGATGTCGACGGTCAGGGGGAAGAAGTCCGCGCCCTCGCGAGCGTTGCGGGCCGCGGTGGCCGTGACCAGCACGACCGTGTCGCCGATGCTCGCGAGCACGGCGCCGTCGGCGAGGCCGGCGAGCTTGCCGGTCTCGAAGGACAGGGTTTCGTCGGTCCCGGAGATGGCTCCGGCGACCTTGGTGGCATCCGCCATGGGATGGTGCTCCTCTCGGGGCCACTCGGCCCCGTCTGGCGGCGGGGCCAGTTCCCAGTGGTCGAGCTCCCGGGTCGGGCCCGGGGGATCGGCCACTGGCAGCTGACCAGCACGCCGCATGGTTTGGGTTGTGGCGCGGGACAGGGCCCGCAGGGGATGAGATCGGGGCGCGCCCGGGCGCGTGGCCCGGCGATCGCTAGCGGCGCAGGCCGAGCTTGGCGATCAGGGCGCGGTAGCGCTCGACGTCGTTGCGCTTGACGTAGTCGAGCAGGCGACGACGGCGGCCGACCAGCATGAGCAGGCCGCGGCGGCTGTGGTGGTCCTTCTTGTGGGTCTTGAGGTGCTCGGTGAGGTGGTTGATGCGCTCGGTGAGCAGCGCCACCTGCACCTCGGGGGAACCGGTGTCGGTCTCGTGCAGGCGGTTCTCGGCGATGGTGTCGGCCTTGGGAGGAAGACCGGTGCTGTCAGGCATGGAAGTGTCGTTGCGCTTTCTTCAGTGGGTGGGTGTGCTACCCGGCCTCGTGGTCCGCATCGGCGTAACCGGAAGCAGGCACGGCGCGCGAGGGCGCTCGATGCGCCGCCCAGACTAGCACCCCACCCTCCGGATCCCGCGATCCCACGGGAGGAGCGGACGGTCAGGGGAGGGGCGGGTGGACGGTCCAGCGGTAGCGGGGGCGGCGGGGGTGGACCTTCTTGCGCTCGTCGGGCGACGGGGGCACCGGCTCGGGGGTGAGCTGGAGCACGAGGGCGTCGGGCTCGTAGAGCGCGGCCTCGACGGCGTCCTCGTCGGCGACCCCCGGCTGGAGCCCGGCGGCCCGCATGGCCCGCCGCTGGGCCGACCCCAGTCCGTTCCCGAGCAGCTCGTACATGATCGCCGGCAGCGTCTCGGGGTCCTTCAACAGCCACGAGTGGCTGGCGTCGTGCACGACCACGAAGTGGCCCTTGGCCCGGCGGGCGGCCTCCTTGGCGGTGGCGATGGGGACGGCCACGTCCTTGTCGCCGTGGATGGCGATCACCGGCACCCGCGCCTCGGCGAGGGCGTCGAGCAGGTGCCCGCTGCCCCGCGACCGCAGGATCGAGACCGTGGGCCCGAGGAGCTGCCAGGGGTGGCTGGCGATGCCGGCGCCCACCGGGAGGGCCAGGCGCATGAGCTTGACCGCCTGACGGGGGTCCTTGAACAGTGGCACGGTCGAGAGCGAGTCCACCGCCAGGGTGGCGCCCACGAACCCGAGCAGTGGCGGCGCGACGCGGAACACGTTGACCATCCGGTCCCAGGTGTCGCCCACGATGGCGTCGAGCAGGATGACCGCGATGGCCAGGTCGGGGTGCTCGGCCGCGAGCTCGGTGACCAGGCGCCCGCCCATCGAGTGACCGGCCAGCACGGCCTTCTCGATGCCCAATTCCCGGACGGCGCGACCGAGCAACTCGCTGTAGCCGTGGAGGTCGCCGCCGCCGCGGGGCAGACCCTGCGTGCCCCCGTGCCCGGCCGTGTCGATCGCGATGACCTTGTAGCCCATCGAGACCAGCCGCGAGAGGGTCTGGGCGTAGAGGAAACCCTCGGCCGAGAAGCCGTGCACGACCACGAGGGGGATGCCCCGGCCGCACACGGCCAGACCGACCTCGTGGCCGTCGGAGAGGCGGACCCGGTGGCGGGCGAGCCGGGCGCTCGACCCGATCCGGGCGGGCTCGATGCCCTCGCGCAGCGGCTGGGTGACCGGTCCCGTGAGCGGCTCGACCTCGCCCGCCCAGCGCACGCCGGCGTCGTCGACGACCGCCTCGTGGGGAACGGTGTCGGCCCCCCGGTCAGGCACCGAGCCGTTCCCGCACGCGGGCCACGTCGCGGCCCATCTGGTCGACGAGGGCGTCGACGGAGTCGAACTTCAGCTCGTCGCGCAGCCGCTCGACGAAGCGCACCCGGGCCTGCTCGCCGTAGAGGTCGCCCTCGAAGTCGAGCAGGTGGGCCTCGAGCAGGGGCAGGTCGGCGAACTCGTAGAACGTCGGCCGTCGCCCCAGCGAGATCGCGGTGGGGTGGACCGTGCCGTCGGGCCGCTCGTACCACCCGGCGTAGATGCCGTCCTTCGGCAATAGGACGTCCTCGGCGATGGCGACGTTGGCGGTGCGGAAGCCCAGGTCGCGCGCCCGCGCGTCGCCGTGCCCCACGATCCCGCGCACCTCGTGCTCCCGGCCGAGCATGGCGTGCGCGGCGGCGAGGTCCCCGTCGGTGAGCGCCCGGCGGATCGCGGTGGACGACACCGCCCCCTCGGGGCCCGCCTGCAACAGCAGCATCCCGTCCACCGTGAACCCCAACACCTCGCCCATCTCGGCGAGCAGGGCGTTGTTGCCCCGGCGCTGGTGGCCGAAGTGGAAGTCCTCGCCCACCACGATCGTCTTGGCGTTGAGCGCGCCCACGAGGATCTCGCGGACGAACTCCTCCGCGGGCTCCTTCGAGCGGGCCTCGTCGAAGTGGATCACGAGGGTGGCGTCGACGCCGGTGGCCGCCAGCAGCTCGAGCTCCTGGCCCGGGTCGGTGAGCTGCTTGGGCGCGGACTCGGGCCGCACGACGCTGGCGGGGTGCCGGTCGAAGGTGACCACGACCGAGCGCAGGCCATGCGCCGCCGCGACCCGTCGCACCTCGCCGATCACGAGCTGGTGCCCGCGGTGGACCCCGTCGTACGCGCCGATGGTGACCGCCGAGCCCTCCGCAGGGCGCGGGAAGGGCTCGTCGTCGTGCCACACGTCCACCGAGCCGAGGGTAATCGCGCGCTGCGAGACCGTGGCCACCCGCGCGTCGACAGCCCGAAGTGACGGCGACGGCGACGGCGAGGGCGACGCCGGCGCCGTCGGGAAATCGCCGACCCGGTGTGAGCACTGCGCCGGCGCCGTGGCATGCTCGCCGACGATGTTCCTCGCCTTCCGGGAGATGCGCCGAACCAAGGTGCGCTTCGGCCTCGTCATGGCCGCGGTGGGTCTGCTGGTGTTCCTGATCCTGATCCAGCAGACGCTCCAGAACGGGCTCCTGACCGCGTTTGTGGGCGCCGTCCGGAACCAGTCCTCGCCGGTCCTGGTGTACAGCGTGGACGGCCGCCGCAACCTCCAGGGCAGCGTCATCACCCCGCCGGTCGAGGCCGCGATCACGTCGGCCGACGGCGTGGGCCGCGCCGGGCGGATCGGTCAGGGCACCTTCACCGCCGAGGTGGGTGGCGAGCAGTCCGACGTCGCGATCCTCGGCTACGAGTCCGAGGGCCTCGGCTCACCCGCCACGATGACCGCCGGCCGCCTGCCCGAGACCGACGACGAGGCGGTCGCCAACGAAGCCGACGAGGAGCTCGGCCTCGGCATCGGCGACACCGTGACCCTTCAGCCCGGTGGTCTCGAGATCACCATCGTCGGCCAGGCCCGCGACATCAGCCTGCAGGCCACCCCGACACTGTTCACCACCTACGACACCTACGTGGCCGCGGTTCGGTCGGTGAACCCGGACGCCCGCGACCCGCTGCCGAACGCGATCGCGGTGGAGCCGGCTGCGGGCACCTCGGATGCCCGGGTGGCGGCGAACATCAACGCCGCCGACCCCGACGCCGACGCGCTCCCCCGCGCCGAGGCCGCGGACGAGACCCCGGGGGTCGCCCAGGTGCGCCAGTCCTTCCAGGTCATCTTCCTGCTCTACGCCCTGGTGGTCCCGCTCGTCACCGGGCTGTTCTTCCTGATCATCACCTTCCAGAAGGCGGGCGCCCTGACCCTGCTGCACGCGGTCGGCGCGCCGTCGCGCCGCCTCGTCGCCGCGCTGCTGGTGCAGGTCGTCGTCGTGATGGTGGCGGGGATCGCCTTCGGCACGGCGCTCTACGCGCCGCTGTCGGTGCAGCGGGTCGGCTCGATCCCGCTCCGATTCGAGACCGGGGCGGTCGTGTTCTGGAGCGGCCTCCTCCTCGTCCTCGGCGTGCTCAGCTCGCTGTTCTCCGCTCGCCGGGTCCTGCGCATCGATCCTGTCGAGGCCACGACGGGCGCGGGGGTGTCGGTGTGAGGATCGCCCTGCGCGAGCTGCGTCGCCGCCCCAGCCGGTTCGCCACCGCCACGGTGATCCTGACCCTGATCGCGATCCTGCTGATGTTCCTCGGCGGCCTGCTCGACGGCCTCATCCAGAGCGCGACCGGTGCCGTGCGGGCCCAGGACGGCGACGTCATCGTCTACTCGGAGACCGCGCGCACCTCGTTCTTCCGCAGCCGGATCCCCCCCGACCTCCGCACCGAGGTCGAGTCCGTGCCGGGCGTGAGCGAGGTCGGCGGCCTCGGCGTCGCCCTCCTCGGCGGTCGCGTGCCGGGCAACGGCCCCCGCGACCTCGCCGACCTCGCCGTGTTCGGGTACGAGATCCCGCCCGAGGGTGTCGGAGAGCCGCCCGCCGAGGGCCAGGCCTACGCCGACGACACCCTGGAGTCCTCGGGGATCGAGGTGGGTACCGAGGTCCTCGTGGGCCCCGCCCGCACGCCGGTCGAGGTGATCGGCTTCGTCAGCGACACGCCGTTCTCGGGGCAGGGCTCGCTCTGGGCCGCACCGGAGACGTGGCGGGAGGTGCAGAACGCCAACCGCCCCGACGCCACGGTCGGCCCCGGCGTGTTCCAGGCCCTGGTGGTGCGCGGCGACGGCGTCGACCCCGCCGTGCTCGCCGATCGCATCGACGAGGCCACCGGCGGCGCCACCGAGACCCTCACCGTGGACGAGGCGGTGGAGGCGCTCCCCGGGGTCGAGCAGCAACGTTCGGTGTTCAACCAGATCATCGGGGTGACCATCGTCGTGGCCGTGGTGGTCGTCGCCCTGTTCTTCGCCCTGCTCACCGTCGAGCGCACGGGCCTCTACGGCGTGCTCAAGGCCGTCGGCGCCCGCTCGCGCACCCTCTTCGCCGGGGTGGTCGCGCAGGCGGCCATCGTGACCCTCCTGGCCGCGTCCGTGGGCGCGCTCATCTCGGTCGCCCTCGACCTCGCCATCCCGCCCGGCGCCATCCCCTTCGCCCTCACGCCTGCCCGGGTCGTCAGCAGCGTCGCGTTCCTCCTCCTCGCGTCGGTGATCGGCTGCACCTTTTCGTTGCGACGGGTGCTGCGCATCGACCCCGCCTCCGCCATCGGGAGCTCCTCATGACCGACACCGAGTCCGACACCGAGCCCGCGGGCGGCACCGAGCCCGGCCCCGGCACGCCGGACCGCCCGGCCACGCCTCCGGGCGAGCGCGCCGGCACCGACCTCGCCCTGCACCTCGACTCGGTTCGCAAGGTCTACCGGATGGGCGACAGCGAGGTCGTGGCCCTCGACCACGCCACCCTCGACGTGGCCGCCGACGAGATCGTCGCCCTGGTCGGCCCGTCAGGCTCGGGCAAGACCACGCTCTGCTCGATCGCCGGCGGCATCCTCTCGCCGACCGAGGGCCGCGTCGTCGTGGGGGGCGAGGACATCACCGGCTTCTCCCCGAAGCAGCTCACCCGCTTCCGCCAGGAGAAGGTCGGGTTCGTGTTCCAGGCGGTCAATCTGGTCCCGTTCCTCACCGCCCGCGAGAACCTGCTCGTCGTCGACGAGCTCGGCCGGCGGCGGGGCGCACCCGCCCGTCGCCGAGCCGACCAGCTCCTCGACGAGCTCGGGCTCACCAAGCGGGCCAAGAACCTCCCCGGCCAGCTCTCGGGCGGTGAGCGCCAGCGCGTCGCCATCGGCCGGGCGTTGATGAACGACCCCGCCCTGGTGCTGTTCGACGAGCCCACCTCGGCCCTGGACACCAAGCTCGGGGAGTCCGTCATGGAGCTCATCCGCAGCGAGATGAAGGCGCGGGGCACCGCCGCCATCGTGGTGACCCACGACGAGCGCATGGTCCACTACGCCGACCGCGTCGCGCACATCCTCGACGGGCACCTCAGCGCCTGAGACCCGACCCGGCCACCCGCGCCCGCACGCCGGCCGGGGATCAGTCGCAGCGCGGGAACGGGACGAGGCCGACGCCGGAGGCTCCGTCCGGCGCCTCGACCACGCGCCACAGCTCGACCTGGGCCGGGTCGTCGGGCCAGCGCGCCGGATCGGCCAGCGCCACCACCCGGTTCACGTGGTCACCGCTGTCGTTGCTGCGCGACGTGCCGGCCACGCGGCCGTCCACCACCACGGCGAACGGGATCCGCCGCTCGTCGCCGTCGTCGGGCTCGAGCCACCCCGCCACCTCACCGACGCCCCCGGCGGTGGCCCCCTCGTCATGGACCCAGCAGGCGCCGGCCTCGCCCTCGACCCGGAGCGCCGCGGCCCGGCGGCCGACCGCGGGGCGACCGAGGCCCAGCCCGTAGTGCTCGAACCCCCGCCCCGGGGTGAGGAACAGCTCGTGGACCCGGTCGATGATCGGCTGCACGTCGAGCTCCCGGACATCGGTCTCGACGCGGTTCCCCCGGGCGAAGATCGAGCGCTCGGTGCCGTCGCGCTCGGGACCGAACAGGCTCTGACCGTCCACCGGCCACGGCACGGTGACGTCCAGCACGTCCGCAATGGTCGGGAGGAGGTCCGTGGTCTCACCGACCCGGTCGTCGCTCGTCCCCCGCCGGCCCCCACCGCCGAGCGCCTCGGGCGCCCCCCGGGGCGCCTTCACGACCACCGGCACCGGCATGACCCCCGACAGGGTGTCCTCGTTCGGGAGGCGCCGGTTGGTGTCCTCGGTGAGGGACACCCCGTGGTCGGCGGTGAACACGATCAGCGCGTCGTCGTACTGCCCGGTGGCCTCGAGCCGGTCGAGCAGGTCTCCGAGCAGGCGGTCGGTGTACATCGCCTGGAGCAGGTGGCGCTGCAGCCCGAAGTCGGCCGAGAACGAGGTGCGCCAGACGCCGTCGGGGCTGCGCTGGGGGTAGCCGAGGTCCACGTAGGGCGAGCCGTCCGCGTGGAAGGCCCAGGGGACGTGAGGGAGCACCGTGTGCAGGAAGGTCAGCGTCGGCTCGGTCGGCGCGTCGATGCCCTCGACCGCGGACTGCCACTGCCCGACCCGGTCCACCTCGCCCAGCGCGTCGACGAACTCGGCCCGGTCGTCCCCGAACCGGTCGGCCTCCTGGTCGAGGTCGTTGCCGCCACGCTGGCCGAAGTTGGACCAGGAGTCGTCCACCGCCGGCAACCAGTCGTCGAGGCCGGCGGGGAGCGTGACCCGGCCGGCGACCACCGCCAGGTCCTCGAGGAGCAGACGGGTCGAGTCGCTCCCGACGTCCGAGGAACCGGCGTCGCAGAGCGCCGGCGTGCACAGCCCGGTCACGTGCTCGTGGGCGACGATCCGGTAGTCGTCGGCCAGGAGGCTGAACAGGTTGCGGGGGTGGCCGCCGGCGGTGGGCGGGACGTTGGCGGAGCGCACCCCCTCGCCGGTCAGGATGGCGGGCACCGCCTCGTGGGTGTAGCCCGCGACCGTCGTGACGTTGGTGAAGAGCACCCCGTCGCCGGCCAGGCGGGCGAGGTTCGGGAAGCGCGCTCGATCCACCGCCTCACCGTCTCCGTCCAGGACCGTGGCCAGCGGCAGTTCGTCGAAGACGACCACGAAGACCGGCGGCGGCGTCCCCGGCACCCGGACATCGGCAGCGCGCACGTCGGGCGGGAAGACGAGCCCGTGCGCCGGCGATGCGAAGACGAACACGGCGGCGAACAGCAGCGGCGTGAGGGCGAGCAGTGAGCAGGCCGAGCGGATGGCCTCGCTCTGCCGGTACCCGTGGCCGAGGGCGACGCCGGCCGCGGCGCCCACGGCCAGGACCAGGAACGACGCCAGCCCCGGGATGCGGTCGACGAACTGGGCCACGATGAGCCCACCCAGCCCCGCCACGAGGGCCAGGTGGACCCGCCACGCCCAGCGGTCGCTGAGGAGGCCCACCGCGAGCTCGGCGGCGATCAGCACGGAGGGGACCACCGCGATGACGAGGAGGGCCACCAGGAGCACCTCGGCGGGCGCAGCCGTGTGGGCGACGAAGAAGGTCGGGCTGCCGCCGAGCAGATCCAGCACGGGCTGCGCGACGGCGATGGCCGAGAGCGCGAGCAGGTGGGCGGCCCGCCACCTCGCCGACACCGGGCCCCGAGGCCCCCGCTCCCCCACGGCGGGCGAGCGTAACGGTCGGCCCGCCGCGGTCGGTGCGCCGGCCCGGTCGGCCACCTTCAGGCGACGACCACCGCCGGTTTCACCCGGGTCGCGTCCCGCCCTTCGTAGACCGCCAGCAGCTCGCCCGCCGGCGTGAGGACCGCCCAGGGCCCGTCACCGACCGCGACGGCCTCGGCCAGCTCGGACCGCTCGAGCACGGCGCCGTTGGTGATCCGCGCCGCCAGGGCGTCGTCGACGGTCACCGACGGGAAGTCGCGCAGGGCGACGGCCGGCGGGAGCAGCTCGAGGGCCTCGAGGGGGTGGGCGTCGGCCAGGGTGAACGAGCCGATCGCGGTGCGGCGCAGGTTTCGCAGGTGGGCGCCGCCGCCGAGCGCGTGGCCGAGGTCGTCGGCGAGGGTTCGGATGTAGGTGCCCGACGAGCAGTCGACCTCGATGCGCAGGACCATGGCGTGGTCGTCGGTGGCCGGCTCGGCCTCGTCGAGCTGGAGGCGGTGGACCGTGACCGGGCGGGGCGGCCGCTCGACGGTCTCGCCCGCCCGGGCCAGCTCGTGGAGCCGCTTCCCCCCGATCTTCACCGCGGACACCATGGGCGGGACCTGCTCGATGTCGCCCACGAACGCCGTCGCCGCGGTCCGGGCGTCGGCCAGGGTGACGTGGCGCATGTCGTGGGTGGCGGTGATCTCGCCGGCGGCGTCCAAGGTGTCGGTCTCGGTGCCGAGCACGACCTCACCCACGTAGGACTTGGGCAGTGCGGTCAGGTAGCCGAGGAGCCGGGTGACCTTGCCCACCCCGAGCAGCAGCACGCCCGTGGCGTCGGGATCCAGGGTGCCGGAGTGACCCACCTTCTTCTGCCCGAGGATGCCCCGCGCCTTGGCCACCACGTCGTGCGACGTCCACCCCGCCGCCTTGTCGACGACGGCCAGCCCGGAGATCACTGGTCGTGGGGAGGGTGCTCGCGGAGGAGCTCGTCGATGCGCTCGGCGGTGCGCAGGACGTCGTCGATGCGGAACACGAGCTCGGGGGTGCGCTTGATCCGCGCCTCGCGCGCCACCGCCCCCTGGACCCGGGTCCGGACCTCGGCGAGGGCCTCGAGCGTCTCGTCGTCGGCGTCGGGGTCGATGGCGGCGACGTACACGACGGCCTTCTCGAGCGCCGCGTCGACGTCGACCGCGGTCACGGTGACGAGCTGGAGCCGATCGTCGTCGATGCGCTCGAGCGCTTCGGCGATGATCTCGCGCAGCAGCTCGTTCAGGCGCGCGGTGCGGGGGTAGTCGCGGTGGCGCTGGTGGGTGCGGCGGCGGGCCATGTCAGTCGATCTCCATCCAGGAGCGGGTGGTCGAGAGGACGTGCACGGTGGGGAACGACCAGATGAAGCGCTCCACCTCGTCGATGACGTCTTGGGCGTGTGAGGCGGTGGCGCCGACCGCGGCGACGCCCACCGAGGCCCGCTGCCAGGTGTTCTGGTGGTCGGTCTCGGCCACCGCGACACCGAAGCGCCGGCGAGCGCCCTCGGTGATCGGCTTGAGGACCGACCGCTTGGCCTTGAGCGACCGGCAGTCGGGCAGGTGGAGCTCCACGGCGAGCGCGAGGACGTGCACGGTTGCGCTCCTCCCGGGGGCGACGGACTACGAGCGGGGGATCTCCCGCTCCTCGAAGGTCTCGATGATGTCGCCGGCCTTCAGGTCCTGGAAGTCGGACAGACCGATCCCGCACTCGTAGCCGGAGGCCACCTCACGGACGTCGTCCTTGAAGCGCCGCAACGACGAGACGGTGCCCTTCCAGATGATCGTGCCTTCACGCAGGAACCGGACCTTCGACCCGCGGGTGATCGTACCGTTCTGCACGAAGCAGCCGGCGATGGCGCCGATGCGCGGAACCCGGAAGATCTCGCGGACCTCGGCCTCGCCGGTGACGACCTCCTCGAACTCCGGCTCGAGCATGCCCACCATGGCGTTCTCGATGTCCTCGAGCACCTGGTAGATGACCTCGTAGGTCCGGATCTCGACGCCCTCGTGCTCGGCGAGCTCGCGGGCCTTGCGGTCCGGCCGCACGTTGAAGCCGATGATGGTGGCATCGGAGGCCTGGGCCAGCTCGACGTCGGAGATGGTGATGCCCCCGACGCCGCGCAGCACGAAGCTGAGCTTGACCTCGTCACGCTCGAGCTTCTTCAGGCTGCCGGTGAGGGCCTCGAGCGAGCCGTTCACGTCGGCCTTGACGATGAGGTTCAGCGTGGCGGGCTCGCCGGCCTGGATCTGCTCGAAGATGTCCTCGAGCTTGGCCCCGCCGCTCATGGCGTGGGCCTCCCGGCCGATGTTGGCCACCCGCTGCCAGTGCTCGCGGGTGTCGGCCACGTTGCGGGCGGTCTTCTCGTCGGGGGCGACCACGAAGTCGTCGCCCGCGGCGGCCACGTCGGAGAGGCCGAGCACCTGCACGGGGGCCGACGGACCGGCTTCCTTCACTTGCGTGCCGGTGTCGTCGATGAGCGCCCGCACTCGGCCCCAGGTGGCACCGGCCACGAGGGGGTCGCCCACCTTGAGCGTGCCCCGCTGGACCAGCACGGTGGCCACGGGACCCCGGCCGGTGTCGAGGTTGGCCTCGAGCACGACGCCCTGGGCGCGACCCTCCGGGGTGGCGCGGAGATCCTCGACCTCGGCCACCACGAGCAGGTTCTCGAGCAGGTCGTCGACGCCCTCGCCGGTGAGCGCGGAGACCGGCACCATCACGGTGTCACCGCTCCACTCCTCGGGGGTGAGGCCCCGCTCGCTGAGCTGGGTCATCACCTTGGTGGGGTCGGCGTTCTCGCGGTCGATCTTGTTGATGGCCACCACGATCGGCACCTCGGCGGCGCGGGCGTGGTCCAGGGCCTCCAGGGTCTGGGGCATCACGCCGTCGTCGGCGGCGACGACCAGCACGACGATGTCGGTGGCGTTGGCGCCCCGGGACCGCATGGCGGTGAAGGCCTCGTGGCCCGGGGTGTCGATGAAGGTGACGGGGCGGCCGTCGTGGTCGACCTGGTAGGCGCCGATGTGCTGGGTGATGCCGCCGGCCTCACCCTCGACCACGTTCGCCGACCGGATGCGGTCGAGCAGCTTCGTCTTGCCGTGGTCGACGTGTCCCATGACGGTGATCACCGGCGGGCGCGACGGGGCGTCCTCGTCCTCGTCGTCCTCCTCGGGCAGCTCGAGCAGCTTCTGGAGCTCGACCTCCTGCTCCTCGCCGGGATCGACGAGGCGGATCTCCGCGCCGATCTCGGCGGCGAAGAGCTCGATCATGTCGTCCGAGAGCGACTGGGTCGCGGTGACCA
Source organism: uncultured Microthrixaceae bacterium (assembly GCA_964649545.1). GTDB lineage: Bacteria > Actinomycetota > Acidimicrobiia > Acidimicrobiales > DATDAH01 > JAEUJM01. Next base: position 34,003 of record CAZYPY010000016.1, read on the forward strand.
TCTCGCCCTGCTGCATCAGGAAGCGCACCACGTCGGCCGCGGTGCGGTTCAGCTTGGGTCCCAGCTCAATCGGGGTCGTGGCCCGCTCGACCACGATGGTGCCCTCGGGCACCTCCGCGTCGGTCGGGGTGTAGACCGGCATGTCGATCGGCTGCAGCTCCTCACGGCTGCGACGACGACGGCCCTTGCGCCGGCGGGGCGGCCGCTGCTGCGGGCCGCCGCGACCACCCCCGGGACCGCCGCCGGGGCCGCCGCCACCGGGACGGCCGGGCGCGGGGCCCGCACCGGGAACCGACTGACGGGGACCGCCCATGGGCGGACGCGGACGGCCGACACCGGGGCGCGGGCCGCCACCGGGACGCGGGGCCGACGGGCCGCGCCCCCCCTGACCCGGGGGCGGGGGGATCGGCTTGCCCGTGCGGGAGATGGGGCCGGGGGGCGGAGGGATGGGCTTGCCGCTGGGCGACGTCGGCGGTCGCTGAGGGCGGGCCGGTGCGGGAGCCGACGCGGCCGCCGCGGGGGCGGCGGGAGCCTCGTCGCCGGCCGGCGGCGCGCCGACCGACACCGACGGCGCCGACGGGGCCGGCGATGCCGCGGGCGGTGCGGTGCGGGCCACGGCGCCGAGGCCGGGCTCCTCGTCGCGCCGAGGCGGGTGCTCGCTGCCGCTCGAACGCACGACCCGCTTGGGGGCGGCCGGCTCGGCCGGCGCCTCGACCTCGACGGTCCCGCCGGCCTCCTCGGGGGCCTCGGCGGCAGCAGGGGCGGGCTCGACCGCCGGCTCGGCCTCGACCTCGGCGGCCGGAGCTTCGGCGGCGGGTGCGGCGGCCTTCTTCTTGGCGGGGGCCTTGGCGGGCTTGGGTGCCTCCTCGTCGGCCGCGGCGGCGGGCGCCTCGGCGGCCTTCTCGGTGGCCTTCGTCGTCTTGGTGGCCTTGGTCGCCTTGGTGGCCTTGGTCGACTTGGTGGCGGCCTTGGCCTTGGCGGTCTTCGAGACCGGCTTCTCGGCCGCGGGCTCCTCCGGCTGGGTGTCCCGGATCAGGCCCTCACGCTCGGCCTTGCGGCGCACGCGGTCGGCCTGCGCCTCGACCACGCTCGACGAGTGGCTCTTGACGCCGATGCCGAGCGCGTCGCAGAGGTCGAGCGTCTCCTTGTTGGTGAGCCCGAGCTCTCGTGCCAGCTCGTACACGCGGATACTTGACGCCACTGGGGTTCTCTCAGCCTTTCGGTTGCTTCGGTCAATCCTCGCGCGGCCGTTCCCGGCGGCACGAACGTGGGGCGGCGGCCTCGGCCGACAGCTCGGTGGTCAGGGTGTCGAGGGCGGTCTCGCTGACCGGGCCTCGCAGGGCTCTCCCGAACGCTCCCCGGCTCCGGGCCTGCTCGACGCACGCCACGGACCCGGCGCACAGCCAGGCGCCCCGGCCCGTCAGTGTACGACCGACGGCCAGGGTTCCGTCGACCCGGCGCACGACTCGCACCAGCTCGGCCGGCGTGGTGCTGCGTCGGCACCCGATGCAGGTGCGGACGGGCGCATGGTGGGACGGGGAGGTCGGGTGGGCCAGGATCAGGCCTCCGGCTCGGCGGCAGGGTCGGTCTCGGCGACCACGTCGTCGACCTCGGCGGCGACCTCGGCCTCCACCGCCTCCTCGATCTCCTCGGCCGCGGCCTCGTCGACCAGCTCGTCGTCGAGCTCCTCGACCACGGCCTCCTCGGGGACGTCGGTCGCCGCCTCGGCGGTCTCGGCATCGGCATCGGCCTCGGTCGACGCCTCGGCGGTCTCCGCCTCGCCGTCGCCGTCCTCGGGATCGCCGGCCTGCCACTCCTCGGCCGACAGGGCGGGGCCACCCTCGGCGGGCTGCCACATCTGCTCGCCGGTCTCGGGATCGGTCACCCACTCGCCCTCGGCCCAGTCCTGGTCGGCGTAGGCCTCCTCCTCCGCGAGCTGGGTCTCGCTCTTGATGTCCACCCTCCACCCGGTGAGCCGGGCCGCGAGGCGGGCGTTCTGGCCCTCCTTGCCGATGGCCAGGGACAACTGGTAGTCGGGCACGATCACCTCGGCGGTGCCGGTCTCGTCGTCGAGGCGCACCTCTTTGACCTTGGCCGGCGACAGCGCCTTCATCACCAGATCGGCGGGCTCGTCGGAGAACGGCACGATGTCGATCTTCTCGCCCCGCAACTCGTTGACGACCATGCGGACGCGGGCGCCCCGGGCGCCGACACACGCACCGACGGGGTCGACGTTGGGGTCGTTCGACCAGACCGCGATCTTGGTGCGGTGCCCGGGCTCGCGGGCGCAGGCCTTGATCTCGACCACGCCGTCGGCGATCTCGGGCACCTCGAGCTCGAACAGGCGCTTGATCAGACCCGGGTGGGTGCGGCTCACCACGATCTGGGGGCCCTTGGCGGTCTTGCGGACCTCGACGATGTAGGCCTTCACGCGGGTGTTGGCCTCGGGGCGCTCGTAGGGCACCTGCTCGGCCTGGGGCAGCAGCGCCTCGACCCGACCGAGGTCGAGGAGGGTGTACCGGGAGTCGCTCTGCTGGATGATGCCGGTGACGATGTCGCCCTCGCGACCGGCGTACTCCTCGTACTTCATCTCCCGCTCGGCCTCACGGATGCGCTGGAGCATCACCTGCTTGGCGGTCTGGGCGGCGATGCGCCCGAAGTCGTCGGGGGTGACGTCGAACTCCTCGCCGACCGGCTCGCCCTCCTCGTCGAGCTCCTGGGCCAGCACGCGGATCTCGAAGGTGTCGGGGTCGATGGTCACCCAGGCGTACTCGTGGGCCTCGGGCATGCGCTTGTAGGCGGACTCCAGGGCGTCGGCCAAGGCCCCGAAGAGCACGTCCACGGAGATGCCCTTGTCGATGGCCAACGCGTTGAGGGCGTCCATCATCTCGGGGTTGGCTTGGCTCATTTCCCGCTCCTGTCGGTCGGCGTCGCGGTGACGGCGTGGCGGTCGGTATCGGTGGAAGGTCGGGCCTTGGCCGCGGTCTTCGGGGTGGACTCCCACTCGAAGACGGTGCGGGCCCGCTCGATCTCGGTGTACGCGAGGCGGCGCTCGGTACCGTCCTCGAGGGCGACGGTGGCCCCATCTCGGTCGGCGGCCACCAGCGTGCCCCTCACCCGACGGTCGCCCTCGGTGCCGGCGACGGTCTTGATCGCCACCACGGTGCCGACGGCGCCCTCGTAGTGGTCGGGACGGCGCAGCGGCCGCTCGAGCCCGGGGCTCGACACCTCGAGCACGTAGCGGCCCGGGATCGGGTCGTGCTCGTCGAGGGTCCGTGAGATGGCCCGACTGAGCCCCGAGAGGGCGTCGACGTCGACGCCGCCGGCCTTGGACACGAGCACCTGCAGCGTGCCGCCCGAGAGGTCGAGGTCGTAGAGGTCGAGGCCGTGCTCGTCCACTAGGGGCACGATGAGCGCGCGCAGGCGATCGCTGGTGGTCATCGGCTGCGCACC
>CAZYPY010000017.1:0-37380 GCA_964649545.1 uncultured Microthrixaceae bacterium
ACATGACCATCACCTACCTGGTCGACGGCTACTACAACCCGAGCGACGAGCTCGGGGTGGCCTGGGACGATCCGGAGATCGGCGCGGACTGGGGCGTCACCGACCCGGTGCTGTCCAACCGCGACCAGCAGAACCCGCGCCGCGCCGACATCGACCCGGCGTTCCGGCCCCACGCCTCGCTGCGGACCTGACCATGAAGCTCTTCGTCACCGGCGGGGCCGGTTTCATCGGCTCCAACTACGTCCGCCTCGTCCTCGGCACGTCCGACGACGAGGTCACCGTCTACGACGCCCTCACGTACGCGGGGAACCTCGAGAACCTCGACGGGCTCGACGCCGACCCCCGCTTCTGCTTCGTGAAGGGCGACATCTGCGACCGCGAGGCGGTGCGGGAGGCCATGGCCGGCCACGACGTGGTCGTGCACTTCGCGGCCGAGAGCCACGTCGACCGCTCCATCGTCGACCCCGACACCTTCGTGCGCACCAACTGCGACGGCACCAACGTGCTGTGCGACACCGCCCGCCACCTCGAGGTCGAGCGCTTCCTGCACATCTCGACCGACGAGGTCTACGGCTCGATCGAGGTGGGCTCGTTCCGCGAGACCGATCGCCTCGGTCCCCGCTCGCCGTACTCGGCGTCGAAGGCGGGCTCGGACCTCATCGCGCTCTCGTACCACGAGACCTACGGCCTGCCGGTGGTCATCACCCGCTCGTCGAACAACTTCGGGCCGTACCAGTTCCCCGAGAAGGTCATCCCCCTCTTCGTGACCAACCTGCTCGAGGGCCAGAAGGTCCCGCTCTACGGCGACGGCATGAACGTCCGCGACTGGTGCTACGTCGAGGACAACTGCGCCGGCGTGGACCTCGTGCGCCGCGAGGGTGTCGTCGGCGAGATCTACAACATCGGGGCCGGCAACGAGCTCCCCAACCGCGAGCTCACGATGAAGATCCTCGCCCTGCTCGGCCACGACGAGTCGATGATCCAGCCCGTCGAGGACCGCCTCGGCCACGACCGCCGCTACTCGATCGACTGCACCAAGGTGCGTGAGCTGGGGTGGGCACCCCGGCGCGACCTCGACGAGGCCCTCGCCCAGACCGTCGCCTGGTACTCGGACCACCGGGGCTGGTGGGAGCGCCTGCGCTCGTGACCACCGTGCGCCCCGCCGGCGACACCGACGGCGCCGACCGGCCGCGTCCGTGAGGGTCCTCCTCACCGGCGCCGGCGGCCAGGTCGGCACCGAGCTCGAGCGCGCCTTCGCCGGCCACGAGGTGGTGGCCTGCGACCGGTCGCGCCTCGACGTGGCCGACCGCGACTCTGTGCTCGCCGCCATCACGTCCACCCACCCCGACGCCGTGGTGCACGCCGCCGCCTGCACCGACGTCGACGGCTGCGAGACCGACCCCGACCGGGCCTTCCTCGTCAACGCCCTCGGCACCCGCCACGTGGCCGAGGGCGCCCGCCTCGTCGGCGCCCGGGTCTGCTACCTCTCCACCGACTACGTCTTCTCCGGCGCGTCCGACCGGCCGTACCACGAGTGGGACGACACCGACCCCCGCTCGGTCTACGGCCGCTCGAAGCTGGCCGGCGAGCGCGAGCTCGACCCGGGCCACACCGTCGTGCGCACCTCCTGGGTGTTCGGCGAGCACGGGCACAACATCGTGAAGACGATCCTGCGCCTGGCCGAGACCCACGACACCCTGCGCTTCGTCGAGGACCAGCACGGCCACCCCACCGACGCCGGCGACCTCGCCGCCATGGTCGTGCGCCTCGTGGTGGGCCGGCGCCCGGGCACGTTCCACGTCACCAACCAGGGGGCGGTCAGCTGGTACGAGTTCGCCCAGGCGGTGATGGAGGCCGCGGGCCACGATCCCGCCCGGGTCCTGCCCATCGCCTCGGCCGACCTCGACCCGCCCCGCCCGGCGCATCGTCCCGCCAACTCGGTGCTCGACAACGGCGCCCTGCGGCTGTCGGGGATGGAACTGCTGCCGGACTTCCGCGAGCCGCTCGCCCGAGTGGTCAAGGCCCTCCAGGGCTGAGGCGGCGGTCGCCGTGAGCACGACGGGGGGCACCCACGACGAGTGGGTCGAGCGCGACGCCGCGGTCGTCTGGCACGGCTTCACCCAGATGGCGGCCTATGCCGGCAACGCCCCCGTCATAGTCGAGCGGGCCGAGGGGCGCGAGCTGATCGACGTCGACGGCCGCCGCTACCTCGACGCCATCTCCTCGCTCTGGGTCACCACCCTCGGCCACCGCGTGCCCGAGCTCGACCAGGCCCTCGTCGACCAGCTCGGTCGGGTGGCCCACAGCACGATGCTCGGCAACGGCAACCGGGTGGTCGTCGAGTTCGCCGAGGCCCTCGCCGCCCGAGTCCCCGTCGACGAACCTCACCTGCTCTTCGCCTCCGACGGCGCCGCCGCCGTCGAGCAGGCCCTCAAGATCGCCTTCCAGTACTGGACCAACCAGGGCGTGCGCGGCCGCGACACCTACGTCGCCTTCGGCGGCGCCTACCACGGCGACACCGTCGGCTCGCTGTCGATCGGCGCGGGGGGCTTCGGCACCGACGTGTTCGACCCGCTGCGCTTCCCCGTGCTGCGGGCCCCGGGGTTCGACGACCCCACGAGCGTCGCCGCCGCATGCGACCTCGTCCGCGATCACGCCGACCGCCTCGCCGCGGTCGTGGTGGAGCCGCTCGTGCAGGGTGCCGCCGGCATCGAGGTCTGTGCTCCCGAGGCCTTCCCCGCCCTGGGCGAGGTGTGCCGCGAGACCGGCGTGCTGCTCATCTGCGACGAGGTGGCCACCGGCTTCGGCCGCACGGGCACGCTCTTCGCCTGCGAGCAGGCGGGCCTGCGCCCCGACCTGCTCTGCTTGGGCAAGGGCATCACCGGCGGCTACCTGGCCCAGTCGGCCACGGTCGCCAACGCCCGGGTCTACGACGCGTTCCTGGGCGAGGACCTGAGCGAGCGCACCTTCTACCACGGGCACTCCTACAGCGGGAACGCCCTCGCCGCGGCGGTCGGCCTGCGCCACCTCGCACTGCTCGACGAGTGGGACGTGCTCGACAACGTCCAGGCCCGCGCCGAGCAGCTCGCCGTGCTGCTGGAGGCCCATGTGGCACCTCTCCCCGGCGTGCGCGAGGTGCGCCACCGGGGCCTGATGATCGGCGTCGAGCTGGCGCCGCCGGCGGACGGGCTCCGCTGGGGGCGCCGGGTGAGCGCCGGGTGCGTCCAGCGGGGCGTGTTGATCCGCCCCCTCGGCGACGTGGTGGTGCTGATGCCGATGCTGACCACCACCGCCGACGAGGCCGAGCGCATCGTGGCCACCCTGGTCGAGGCCCTCGCCGACGTCACCGGCTGATGCCCGCACGCTCGGCCTGGGAAGAGTGGGTCCACCAGCGCAACCGTGAGGTGGCGGCCTCCGGCCGGCGCCGGGAGGTGCGCGACCTCGACGCCGGCACCCCCGCCACCACGGTCAGCACCGATGGCCGTCCGGTCGTCTCGTTCGCGTCGAACGACTATCTCGGGCTCTCGCAGCACCCGGCGGTGATCGAGGCATCACGTGCGGCCACCGCCGCGCTGGGCACAGGGGCGGGCTCGGCGCGCCTCATCGTCGGCTCCCGTCCCGTCCACGGCGCGCTCGAGGCCGACCTCGCGGCGTGGAAGGGGACGGAGGCGGCCCTGCTGTTCAGCACCGGGTTCGCGGCGAACCTCGGGGTGCTGACCACCCTCGGCGCCGACCCCGACACCCTGATCGTCAGCGACGAGCTCAACCACGCCTCGATCATCGACGGCACCCGCCTCGCCCGGGCTCGGGTGGCGGTGTCGCTCCACGGCGACGTCGACCAGGTGGCCTCGCTCCTCGACGACCACCCCGGTCGGGCCATCGTGGTCACCGACTCGGTGTTCTCCATGGACGGCGACGTGGCGCCCGTCGAGGACCTCGCCGGCGTCTGTGCGGACCGCGGCGCCCTCCTCGTGCTCGATGAGGCGCACGCGGTGCTCGGGCCCCCCACGCCCACCCTCCCCGGCCTCGACGTGGTGGTGATCGGCACGCTCTCGAAGGCCCTGGGCTCGCTCGGCGGCTTCCTCGCCGCGCCCCGGCCCTACGTCGAACTGCTCACGTCGACGGCGCGCTCGTTCATCTTCACCACCGCGACGTCCCCCGGTGACGCGGCCGCCGCGGCGGCGGCGTTGGCCATCGTGCGGTCCCCGGAGGGCGACGAGCTGCGGACCACACTGCGGCGCCACGTCGATCGACTCCTGCCCGGGCACCCCTCGCCCATCGTCCCGGTGCTGCTCGGTGACGAGGGGCGGGCCCTGGCCGTGGCCGACGCCCTGCTCGACCGTGGCCTGCTGGTGCCCGCCATCCGCCCGCCCACGGTCGCCCCCGGCACGTGCCGCCTGCGCATCGCCCTGTCGGCCGCCCACACGGACGAGCAGATCGACGCCCTCGTCGCCGCCCTCGACGACCTGGGGTGCCGCCCGTGAGTGCGGGCGGACCCCGCTCGGCCTGCTCGTGAGGCCGACCGGGCCGAGTCCCGGCGTCGCCGCGGCGGCGAGTCCGACACAATGTCGAGCATGAGCACCCGTCCGGATCGGCTCGTGGTGGTCGCGGGCACCGGCACCGAGATCGGCAAGACCTGGTGCGCGGCCCGGATCACCGAGCACCTCCGGGCCGCCGGCGTCACCGTGGGGGCGCGCAAGCCGGCGCAGTCCTTCGACCCCGACGACCCCCACCCCACCGACGCCGCGGTCCTCGCCGCGGCCACCGGCGAGGACCCGCAGGTCGTGTGCTCACCGGCGCGCAGCTACGAGGCGGCGCTGGCACCCCCGATGGCCGCCGACGTGCTGCGCCGGCCGGTGCCGACGATCGCCGAGCTGGCCGAGGCGTGCCTCGACTGGCCCGACCCCGCGCCGGCAGTGGGTCTCGCGGAGCTGGCGGGTGGCGTGCGCTCGCCCATCGCCGCCGACGGCGACGGGGTGGTCCTCACCGCCGCGCTCACGCCCGACTCGATCCTGCTCGTGGCCGACGCCGGGCTGGGCACCATCAACTCGGTCCGGCTCTCGGTCGAGGCCCTGGCCTCGCAGTGCCGGGCTCCGGTGGTGGTCCTGCTCAACCGCTACGACCCCGCCGACGACCTCCACGAGCGCAACCGCGCCTGGCTGGCACACGGCGACGGCCTCGACGTCGTCACGACCCCCGCCGACGCCGCCGCCCGCCTGCTTGCCGACTAGCCCGTCGCGCCACGACGAGGTCGGCGGCAGCGGGTGCCCGTTCGGCCGATTCGCCCTGCTCAGCCGAGGGTGAGGGCATCGGGGTCGTCGCCGGGGCCGTACCAGAAGACGTCGTCGACGCCGTTGCCGTTGAAGTCGCCGGCGAAGGGCACGTAGACCCCGTCGATGTCGACGGCTCGACCGGCGAAGGAACGGCCGCGAGCACCCAGGTAGAGCACGTCGGACGCCGTCCCCGGCGCGTACCAGAGGACGTCGGCCCGGCCACCGCGGTCGAGACGGCCGGCCACCGGCAGGTACGAGCCACCGACGTTGATGGTGGTGCGGACCTGGAACGACGGTCCGACCGACCCGTACCAGATCTCGTCGGGCGTCCCGTCGGGCCCGTAGAAGAAGATGTCGGCGCGGCGGTCCTTGTCGAAGTCCGTCATGAGCGGCACCAGACCGGTGCCGTTCTGGGTGAACGAGCGGCTGGCGAACCCGCCGCGGCTGCCGAGCCACAGGTAATCGGGACGGGTGCCGTCTCCGTACCAGAAGATGTCGTCGCGGCCGTCCTTGTTGACGTCGCCCGCGACGGGCACGAACGTGCCGCCGACCCGGAGGGACTCACCGCGGAACGAGCCGTTGCGCTTCCCCCGCCACAGCACGTCGTCCCGTCCCGTACCCCCGGGCTTGTACCAGAGGATGTCGTCGGTGCCGTTCCCGTCGAAGTCCCCGGACACCGGGGTGTAGGTGCCGTTCGCCGTGATCTGGCGACCCACGAAGCGGCCGTAGACCGTGCCCTGCCACAGGTAGTCCTGGGCCTGCCCCTGCGCGTACCAGACGATGTCGTCGACCCCGTCGCCGTTGAAGTCACCGGCCACCGGCTGGTAGCTGCCGGCCACGCTCACCGGCGCGCAGGCACGCGTCGAGGGAAGGAGCGGGCAGCAGGCCCCGGCTCCGCTGGACACGTCGCAGAGGCTCTCGCCGCCGGCCCACTGGAGGCTGCTGCGCGCGTTCTGCCCCAGCGGCCGACGGGCCCACACCCCGCTGCTGTAGCCGGTGTCCGAACGGAGCCAGTGGCGGTACTCGAAGCCGCCGGCGGCATAGGTGTAGAACGGCGCGCTCAACGGCGCCGTGGCCGAGCCGCCGTACGCGGGATCGGCCCAGGCGGTGCTGCCGGCGCCGTAGCCCTGGGCGCGGGACGGGTCGACCCGCCAACACGGGAACGAGCCCGACACCCCCGGCCCTCGACACGTCCGTTGGACCACGCCGCCCGTGTTGGTGACGCCGGCGTCGCGGTTCACGTTACGCAGGGCACCGTCCGAGTAGATCTCGGCGAAGATCAGCAGGCACCGCCCGTCGTTGCAGCCGTGCCACGGCGTCCAGGCGTACTCCAGCCGCTGCGCAGGGGTGCCCGTCCCCCGGCAGTAGCGGTACGAGATGGTCGAGGCCATCGACGTGGCCATGACCCGGATGTCGGCCCGCTGGCTGGCGGTGTAGGGGGCGCCGAGACCCGCGGAGTCGAACTGCCACAGCCCGATGCCCGGGTGCCAGAACGCCCGGCGGTACGGCGTCGCCGCGTTCCCGAAGGCGTAGAGGGCCGACTGGTTGTCCCAGCGGCTCAGCGTCATCGGCGAGGGGGCCAGGGGGTCCGGTGCACCGGTCTCGGGCCACGACGGGGCGAGCATGGCGGCGACGAACTGGTTCAGGTTGAGGCCGCAGCGATCGACGGCGTTCGCGGCGGCGTAGACCTCGTCGAGGGGATCGTCCCCCCACGTCCGGGCCTCTGCGACCGGCGCCGCGGGCGAGGCGGCCAGGGCGAACGGGCTGCCGGCGACCGCCAGGAGCCCCGCCAGCAGGGCGAGGAGGTGGCGCCTCACGCGCTCATCCCCCAGAGCAGCAGCGGGGCGGCTTCGAGGCCGCCGGCGTCTCCCTCGACGGTGAGCACGAAGTCCGCGAGGTCGCCCGGCGCCAGCGACGCGGCAGGAGCGCCCTGCGGATCGACCGCGGGGGCGCTGGCGACCGCCCGCACCCGTCCGTCCTCGCCGAGCCAGGCGGCCACGGCGGTGGGGTTGGGCGCATCGACGTCGGCCAGGTCGGTCATCGAGCCCATCAGCACGAAGGGGAACGGGCCCGGACCCTGCTCCTCGTAGAGGTACGTGTCGAGGGCCTCTCGGGCCCCGGCGGCCTCGGTGAAGAACACGCTCAGCTCGAGGTCCCGGGTGCCGAGTCGGGGCTCGCCGAAGCCATCCGCGACCGACCAGTCGACCGATGCCACCGCGGCGGCGTCGACGCTGCTCTCGAGGACGAAGGGCGCGGGCTCACCCGGACGGAGCGGCGTGACGAGCACGACCGCCTCGACCCGGTCGAGCTCGGCGCCGGCGCCGTCGCGCAGCACGGCGGTCACCATCGGCGCCAGGGCCGGGCTCGTGGTCTCGTTGCGGACCAGGCCCTGCGCCCGCCACGGGCCGGACGGGGCGACCGAGACGGTGTCGGCGAGCACGATCAGCGCATCGCCGCTCAGGTCGGTGGTGAACAGCGGGCCGGAGAACCCGGCCAGCGTGCGCCCGGACTCGTCGCCGGCCAGCGCTTCGTCCAGCTCGTCGGCGGTGACGCCGCAGTCCCGCCCGTCCTCCAGCACGACGCACCCCTCGGCGTCGTACAGCTCCGGAGTGCGCTCCTCGGCCGGCGGCAGCGTCGGGAGGGTGGCGGCCCCGTCGCCCTCGCCGGCGTCCGCGGTGTGGTCGGCCCGGACCCCGCAACCGGCGAGGCCGGCCACCGCCAGCAGAAGCACCACCGCGGCGACGGTCGCCGTCCGGCGGGCGCGACGGAACCGGGGCGAGCGGAGAGACATGACCAGCATCCTGTCGGCCTTCCTAGCAGAGGAATTGAGTCAGGCCCCCGCGCCCGGGACCCTGCGTTCGGGGGGGGGAGGCGGCGATGATCGAGAGGCGGGGTTCACACCGCGTCGTCGAGCGGGGTGAGGGTGTGGGGCATGGCCCGCAGGTGCTCGTGCAGGCGTTGGCGGGTGAACAGCCCCATGGCCAGGGCGGCCACCAGCGACCCGCCCACGATGCCCAGCTCGACCCGCAGGAACAGGTCGTTGCCGAGGGCGACGAAGGTCAGGAACGACACCACGCCGAGGAACCAGCCGAAGGCCACCCGCCGCTGCGACGACAGCGCGATCAGCGACTGGCCCAGCGCGGTCGCGAGCATGATCGACGCGCTGCCTGCGGCGAGCAGGGCCAGGTCACGTCGGGTGAGGTCGAAGTCCGGCCCGAACAACAGGCGGATGATGGGTGGGCCGACCAGGAAGGCGGCGACCGTGCCCACTAGGCCGAGGGCGCCGACGGCCGCGAGGAGGCGCCCGAGGCGGCCCCGGAACTCGCTGTAGCGACCCGCGCCGGCGAGGGCCGACAGGTGCGGGAGGAGGGACGCCTGGACGGCCTGGTAGAGGAACAGCGGCACCCGCGCGATGGTCAGGCCCACGAGGAACACGCCCGCTTCGTGCTCCTGGGAGTCGTCGGCGAGCACCTCGACCGCCAGGGTCCCGGCGTTGACCAGGAACGCGGCGCACACCGACGCGGCCAGCAGCGACCCGAGCGCGGAGGTCAGCTCGCTCCACGGCGCCTCCGGGCCCTCGGACACGAGGTCCTTCTCGCCCGCGAGGGCCAGCCACACGGCCACGAAGGGGGCGGCGCCGAGCACCACGCCGTAGGGCCCGGCGACCTCCACGCCGACCACGGCCAGCACCAGCGACCCGGCGAAGCGCACGGTGTTCTCGGCCCCGAAGTACACGGCGTAGCCCCGGAAGCGCCCGAGCCCGGCGAGCTCACCGCGGATGAGGTGGGCCAGCGCGTAGGCCGGCAGGGCGAGGGCGAACCCGACGAGGATGAGCACCTCGTCGCTGAACAGGTGGGTCAACAACCACACCGACGCGGCGGCGGTGACGAGCAGCAGGACGACCACGAGCGCGGCCCCGATGGTGCCGGCCTGGCGCACCAGCGTGCCCGTGCCGATGCCGCGCGCCCACCGGTTGGCGAGACCCCGGGCGACCTCCTGCTCGAGCGGCAGGAAGAAACCCGGCCCCACGATGTAGATGCTGGCCCAGAGCACGCCGAGGGGGGCGAACGCCTCGGCGCCGAGCACCCGGGCGGTGAGGCCCAGGAACACGAAGGCCATGGCCCCGTTGACCACGAGCCCGACGCCGACCGTGGTGGTCCCGGAGGGCAGCGGGTTGCGGGCGCGCAGGCGCGCGAGGAGGGTGGGCGGTGGGTTCACGCGCCGACGACGTTAGCGGCGCGACCCGGACGGACCGCAGCCACCGTACCGGCGCTGATCAGGAGGCGGCGGCGCGCTTGCGCGTGAACGCGGTGCCCTTGCGGCGCACGATGGGCACCACCACCTCGCTCACGGAGGCGTCCGGCTTGGTGTCGAGCGGGCGCCAGCGGTCCTCGTAGCCGTAACGCTCCGTCTCACGCACCTTGGGCTTGCCGAACAGCATCAGCCAGAACTTGAACGTGTAGTAGATGTTCCAGAAGATCTCGCCGTTGCGCACCATGAACACGGCGCGCCGCCAGAGGTACTTCGGGTTCTTGAGGTACGCCTCCCGGTAGAACTTCTGGAAGTAGTCGGTGATGGTCGACCACGGGAGCGTCGGGTGGTCGAAGATGTTCTCGGCGTTGTTGTAGACGGTGTAGGCGTCCCAGTCGAAGGTCTTGATCTTGCCCTCGCGCTGGAGGTCCCGGAACATCGGGGTGCCTGGGTACGGCACGCACATGCCGCACTTCATGGTGTCGAGGCGCACGGTGCGGGCGTAGTCGATGGTGTCCTGCATGGACTCCTCGGTGTCCCCGGAGAGGCCGACCATGAAGAACCCGTTGGGCTCGAGGCCCGACTCCCGGGCCATCTCGACCGCGTCGATGCCCTTCTCGAGGCTGGCCCGTCCGCCCTTGCCGAAGGCCTTGAGGACCTCCTCGTTGCCGCTCTCGAAGCCGAAGTACACGCGGTAGCAGCCCGCCCGCTTCATGAGGGTGAACAGCTCGGTGTTGGCGCTGTCGACCCGGATGCCGTTGTTGCAGGTCCAGCCCATGGTGATGTCCCGGCGGATGATCTCCTCGCACACCGCCGCGGCCCAGTCGTTGTCCGTGGTGAAGATGTCGTCGACGAGGGTGACCTCTCGGTAGCCGAGGGACTGGAGGTAGGCCAGCTCCTCGGCGCAGCGCTCGGGCGACTTCTTGCGGTAGCCGCGACCCATGGTGTTCTTCGAGCCGCAGAAGTCGCACGTGTAGATGCAGCCGCGCGAGAACTCGATGGTGGTGACCGGCCGCTGGCGCACCACGAGACGGGTCACGCGCGAGTTCGACTCGAGCGGGTACTCCGCCCAGGCGGGCATGGGCAGGGAGTCGAGGTCCTCCACGAGGGCGGAGCCGGGGGTGGAGCGGACGTCGTCGCCGTCGCGCCACCACAGCCCGGGGACCTCCTCGGGCCGCTTCCCGTCGAGCAGGTCGGCGACCGTCCAGTCCGCCTCCCCGCTGGCGATGTGGTCGAGCACCGACTCGCGCATGGTCTCCATGGGCATCGCCGTGGGGTGGGCACCGCCCCCGATGGTGACGATGTCGGGGAAGCGGTCCTTCACGAGGAAGGAGATGTCGCGCATCTGGTTGGCGAGCGGCGTGGTGGCGGTGATGCCGATGAGGTCGGGGCGGGCCCGCTCGATCTGCTCGGCGACCATGTCCGCGTCGTAGACGCGGTAGGACAGGTCGAGGATCTCCACCTCGTGGCCCCGGGCCTTCACCGCACCGCCGAGCGCGGCCAGGTTGAGCACGGGGTACACCGGGAACGCCAGGCCGCCCTCGTTGGAGCCGTACGTGCGCGCGTACGACGGGTTGATGAGCAGCGCCTTCGCCATCGGCCCGATGCTAGCCGGGCCGTCCGCCGAGGCCCCGGGCCGGCGCCGCCCTACCGGCGGTAGTCGCCGCTGGCCACGAGGTCCTCGACCAGGCGGCGCACGGCCTCGCGCCAGTCCGGCAGGGCTGGGTCGCCGTCTCGGCGCAGCGCGGCGTTGTCGAGCACCGAGTACGCGGGCCGGTGGGCCGCACGCGGCGGGTCGAGCTCGGCAGTGGTGATGCTGCCCATGCGGGCGGGGTCGTGGCCGGCCGAGGCGAGCACGTGGCACGCCAGCTCGTACCAGCTGGCCTCGCCCGAGTTGGTGACGTGGTAGATGCCCGGGCGGCGCTCGGCGGCGAGCCGCACCAGCACGGGGGCGAGGTCCTCGGCAACGGTAGGACTGCCGCGTTGGTCGTTCACGAACGCCATCGAGCGCTCGGGGTCGTCGGCGAGCCGCAGCATGATCTTGATGGTGTTGGCCCCCTTGCGCCCCGCCAGCCAGGCGGTGCGCACCGCGGTGTGCCCGGCCTCGACCACGGACTCGCTGGCGGCCTTGGTCTCGCCGTAGACCGACAGCGGGTCGGTGGGGTCGGTCTCGACGTAGGGGACGTCGTGCTCGCCCGAGAACACGTAGTCGCTCGAGATCGTCACCAGGTGACCGCCGACGTCGGTGGCGGCCTCGCGGAGGGTGTGGACCGCGGTCGCGTTCGTGGCCCAGGCGTCCTCGACGTCGACCTCGCACAGGTCGGCGTCGCGGATCGCGGCGAGGTTGGCGATGGCCCGGGGACGGAGCTCGCGTACGGCCGCGAGGACCCGGTCCCGGTCGCGGATGTCGAGCTCGTCGATGTCGAGGGCGACGACCTCCCACCCCTCGGCCTCGAACGCGGGGATGGTGGCCTGGGCCAGCTGACCTGCACCGCCGGTGATGAGGACCCGGGGGGCGCTCACGCCGCGTCCCCGCTCGTGGCCCGGGTCACCCCGGTGAGCCCCGGCGGTCCCTCGCCCTTGGCGGCCATGACCGCGCCGAGCGCGGCCGCGGCGAACACCGCCAGCAGCGGCATGATCGGGTGGTGGTAGCGGGCGAGCGCGAGGCCGCCCCACACCGCGACCAGCATCACCACGGCGGTGAGCCAGAGCGGCAGCGCCCGTCGACACGCCCGCAGCCAGGTGAGGCCGGCGGCCGCGAAGAGCAGGACCCCCCAGTGCCAGGCGTTCGCGAGGGTGACGAAGATGCCGCGCACACGCTCATCGAACAGACGGCGGTTGCCGAAGTCCTCGGCGTCGCTCAGCGCTTCTCGGTCTTCAGCCATGGTGTCGTAGGTCTTCCA
Organism: uncultured Microthrixaceae bacterium; assembly: GCA_964649545.1. Lineage (GTDB taxonomy): Bacteria > Actinomycetota > Acidimicrobiia > Acidimicrobiales > DATDAH01 > JAEUJM01. The sequence goes on from CAZYPY010000017.1 coordinate 12,428, forward strand.
CAGGGTCAGCCGGACCTCGTCCACCGGGTGGCGCAAGGCCCACGAGATCGCTCTCGAGGAGGTCCTGCGGTACCAGCGCGCTTCGTCCGCGTTGCCCCGATCGTAGGCGGAACCACCGAAGCAGTAGCGCTGACCCTCGGGGGTGGCGTCGAATCCCCCGGTGGCCAGGTCGTTGTGGCCCGTGCAGAGGAACGCGGCGTTGTTGGTGGAGATCGGCACGGCCACCCCGACCTGCACCGCGTTGCGGATCGTCCAGGGCACGACCAGCACCATCGCGCCGAGCAACGCCCAGGCTGTGCCCCGCAGCGCCCCCCGCCAGGAGCCCGAGGCGGCGCGCAGCACGAGTGCGGGGGCGACGAGGAGGACCACCCCGGGCGTCCTCACCAACAGGGCGAACCCGACACCCAGACCGAACGCCAGGAACCATCGGGCGCGCCGGTGGTCGTCACCGTCGAGGAGGCGCGTCGCCGCCAGGAGCAGCCCCGTGGTCAGCGACGCGAACAGCGTCTCGGAGAGCACCACCGACGTGTAGTAGACGTGCCCTGGCGCCAGCGCCATGATCCACGCCGCGGGGTTCCGCGCCGCGGGTCCGATCCAGCGTCGGGCCAGCAACGCGGTGAACACGACCGTGGCCGTGCCGAGGACGACGTTGGCGAGCGACGCCGCGAAGTTGACGCTGATCCACCCGGTGTTGCGGGCGAGCCACGACAGCGGGGCGAGGAACAGCGGGTAGCCGGGCGGCAGGAAGGCGGTGGGCTCCCCGTACAGGTGCGGGGTGCCGAAGGCCGAGAACCGCTCGGCGTAGCTCAGGTACTGCGCGGGGTCGGACAGCTCGGCCGAGATGGGACCCGTGGCGAAGACGGCCCACCAGAGGCGCAGGAGGAAGCCCACGACCACCGCGATGGTGAAGCTGCGGCTCCGCCGGTCGTGCCAGATGCGGGCGGCCAGCGCCGCCGTACGCTCGCGCAAGAGCGGGATGTTAGTGGCTGTCGAGCGGGAGGCCCGACGTCATCGGGCCGGGGGCGCCACCGGGTGCGGCATGCACAGCTCGTCGTATTCGGCGATCACGATGTCCTCTGGGTCGAGCGAGCACGCCGGGCAGTGCGGGTCGCGGTTCACCTTGAAGGTGCGGAACGACTGCTCGAGCGAGTCGTAGGCGAGGAGGCGACCCGACAGGCTGTCGCCCAGGTCGAGGATCACCTTGATGGCCTCGAGGGCCTGGATCGAGCCGATGATCCCTGGCAGGACGCCGAGCACGCCGGCCTCGGCGCACGACGGAGCCAGGTCGGCCGGCGGTGGCTCGGGGATGAGGCAGCGGTAGCACGGGCCGTCGTAGGGCTTGAACACCGTGGCCTGGCCCTCGAAGCGGAAGATCGAGCCGTGCACGACCACCGTGTCGGTCTTCAGGGCGGCGTCGTTCAGGAGGTACCGGCTCGGGAAGTTGTCTGCGCCGTCGATCACCACGTCGTACTGGCCCAGGATCTCCACGACGTTCTCCGCGTTGAGGCGCAGGTCGTGGGTGACCACGTTGACGTCGGGGTTGATGAGGGTGAGGGTCTTCTTGGCGGAGTCGACCTTGCGGTCGCCGATGCGGTCGAGGTTGTGCAGGATCTGGCGCTGGAGGTTGGACTCGTCGACGACGTCCATGTCGACGATGCCGAGGGTGCCCACGCCCGCAGCGGCCAGGTAGAGCGCGGCGGGCGAGCCCAGGCCGCCGGCGCCGAGCAGGAGGACCTTGGCGTCGAGCAGTTTCAGCTGGCCCTCGATCCCCACCTCGGGCAGCAGCAGGTGACGCTGGTAGCGGTTGCGCTGCTCGGGGCTGAGGGTCTGGGGGGTGCTCCACTCCCGGCCCTCGTCCTTCCAGCGGTTGAAGCCGCCGGCGATGGAGACCACGTCGGTGTAGCCGAGCTCGCCGAGGGTCTTGGCCGCGAACGCCGAGCGCACCCCACCCGCGCACATCACGAGCAGGGGGGTGCTGCGGTCCGGGACCCGGCCCTCGATGTTGCTCTCGAGGTTGCCCCGGGCGATGTGCAGGGCCCCGGGGACGGCACCCTGCTCGTACTCGTCGGGCTCCCGCACGTCGAGCAGCACCGCGCGGGGCGCGTGGCGGGCCTCGTCGGCGGTGGCGGTGTCGACCTCGTGGATCTCGGCCTTGGTCTGGTTCAGCAGGTCACGGAAGGTGGCCATGGCTCCCTCTGGGGTGGGTCGCCGTGGGCGACGCGGCTGGATCGGGAAAATGCTACCGATCTGGTCAACATTCGGGCCACCCGCGGCATTCCCTCCCCGTACGAGGCCTGGACGGGCGCTCAGACGCCGGCCACGATGCGGGGCAGCACCTCGCTAATCGAGCCGCCGACGACCACGTCGGCGAGGTGGTCGAAGCCCGTGGGCTCGGCGTTGACGATGATCACCGCGGCACCGGCCCGCTTCGCGGTCGGCACCAGGTCGGCCACGGGGTACACGGTGAGGGTGGTGCCCACGGCGAGGAGGAGGTCGGCCCCCTCGGCGGCGACGAAGGCCCGCTCGATGTCCTCGGCCACCAGCGACTGCCCGAACGAGATCGTGGCCGACTTCAAGATGCCGCCGCACGACCGGCAGTCGGGGTCGTCCTCCCCCGCCCGCACCCGATCGAGGACCCGCTCCATGGGGGCGGTCTCGCCACAGGACAGGCAGGTGACCCGCCGCATGGTGCCGTGGACCTCGACCACCCGGCCTGGGTCCGAGCCCGCCCGCTGGTGGAGCTCGTCGATGTTCTGGGTGACGAGGGTGTGGAGTCGTCCCTGGCGCTCGAGCTCGACGAGGGCCCGGTGCCCCTCGTTCGGCTCGGCCCGCCAGGCCGGGGAGTCCAGGTGGTTGCGCCACGCCGCCCGGCGCACCGCCGGGTCGGCGACGTAGTGGGACAGGGTGGCGGCCTTCTCGGCGGCCGGGTCCTTGGTCCACACACCGTTCGGACCGCGGAAGTCAGGGATGCCGCTGTCGGTGGAGATGCCGGCGCCTGTCAGCGCCACCACCCGCCGGGCGGCGGCGACGAGGGCGCGGGCCCGCTCGACGGCGTCGGGGTCGGTGTCGTCGTCGACCATGCCGGAAGCCTATCGCCACAGACGCGATCATATGGGGTTGACGGAAACTTCATGAAATGATCCACTCGGGCTCACTTCCCCGCTCCCACCACCTGTCCCCCCTGGAGCGATGCCCGTGACCCCCACCCTCTCCCCCGTCTCGTCCTCGGTTGCACCCGTCGGCACCGTCGATGACGACGGCCCGACCCACCTGCTCGTGCACCCCTGGGTCGACCCCGTCGTCGACGAGGTCGGCCACGACCCGCGGTCCGCCTACGTCGAGCAGTTCTGGCTCTCCAGCCTCGGCCCGTCGACCACCTGGTTGATGCGCCACCTGGCCGCCGGCCTCGAAGCGGAGCCCGACGGCTTCTGCCTCGACCTCGCCGTCGCCGCCCGCACGCTCGGCCTCGGCCGGCGCCGCGGCAGGAACTCGCCGTTCGCCCGTGCCCTCGAGCGCTCCCGCCAGTTCGGCCTCACCCGAGATCTCGGTGGCGGTCAGCTCGCCGCCCGGCGCCGCCTCCCGCCCCTCAGCCGCAACCAGGTCGCCCGGCTCCCGCAGGACCTCCAACAGGACCACCGCGAGTGGCAGGACCGCGCCCTCGCCCACCCAGTGGCCGACGAGCAGCGGCGACGGGCCCGAGCCCTCGCGCTCAGCCTGTTCGAGCTCGGCGAGGACCCGTCCGCCGTGGAGCGGGAGCTCCACCGCTGGCGGTTCCACCCCGCGCTCGCCGCCGACGCGGCCCGCTGGGCCTGGGACCGCCACCGCGTGGCCGAAGCCGCGGCCCGCCGGCTCGACGACACGAACGCCCGCGGGCCCGCCCGCGGCGGCGACGCGGCGTAGCGCGGCCGGCCGCCGGTCGGGTCAGCGCCGCAGCAGGCGGCGTTTGACCCGGCTGGCGGCCACCTTCCACGCCGGCGGCGCCGCAGGTGCGACCGCCGGCTCGGGCTCGCGCGCCGGGGTGGCCTCGGCGGGTGCCGGCTCGCCGACCGGCGGCGCGGCCGCGGTCACCTCGCGAGGGTCCTCGGGCTCACCGGGGCGATAGACCCGCGGCACCGGCGCGGTGACCTCGTGGGTCGGCACCGGCAGGGCGTCGGCGCCGAGGGCCCGCGCCACCTCCTCGGGCGTGGCGCTCACCCGGTCCTCGGTGTACTCCCGCAGCAGCGGGTACTGCTCGGGCATGCCTCCCTCGACGAGGGTCGGGTGGTAGTCCACGTAGAACTGCTGGTCCACCGCGTAGACCCGCCGGTGGTGCATCCCCTCCCCCATGACGTGCACGAGCTGGGCGCCCCGGGGGACGACCGCCACGGCGATGGCCGGCCGCACGGCGTCCGAGTTGTTGGCCGGCGACCAGTGCAGCGTCTTCGAGTCGTAGATCAGGGCGTGGCCGGCAGGCACGGCCACGCCCACCGAGTGGTCCTTCAGGTACTGGTCGTAGGGAGCGAACCAGTTCGGGATGTTCGTGCCGCTGGCCACCGGGAGGATCGTGTGGCTGCCGGGCACGACGCAGAGGTAGCCGTTGTCCAGCTCGGGGCTGGTGTCGACGAGTGGCACCCACACCGTGCAGGCCCGCCCCTCGCGCTCCTCGACGTAGGTCCGGTCGTCGTGCATGGCCATGCCGCTGTGCGGCCCCGCCGGCTTGATGACGAAGGTCCAGAAGACGGCCTCGTGGTCGACGAAGTGCTGGGGCACCTTCTCGGCGAACAACGGTCGCAGCAGGTCGGCGACCCCCTCCATGACCGAGCGGTCGTCACGGGTGAAGTCGAACGCGATGTGCTCCTGGTCGGCCTCGGGCACGAGCGCCGCGTAGCCGTCGAGCAGCGCCTGGACCTCGTCGGCGTCGAGCAGCGGCAGGGTCGTGTAGCCCTCGACGGCGTACTCGGCCTCGCGGGCGGGATCTCGGAACGTGGCACCCACCGCGGCTGAGGGCTCGGCCATGTCGCCATGATGGTCGACGGGTGCCGACGGCACCAACGACGCGTACCCACCACCGGGCGCGGTCGAGGAGGCGAGGCGGTCGAGGGGTGGTCGTCGGGGTCAGCCGACCGCGGCGCCCTCCGCGACCCGGATCCGGATGTTCTCGGTGACCCGCGGCGCCCGCTCCGGCTCGGGCGGGAGGTCGTCCGGCACCTGGTCGGCGAGCGAGGTGTAGGTGCCCGCCGCGGCCACCTCCGAGTGGTTCTGGGCCAAGGGCGAGTCGAGCTCCCAGTGGCCCGACAGCCAGAACTCCTCCATCATGCGCTCGTTGCGGGAGTCCGGGGGTCGACGCATGCCCTCGCGGCAGCGACCCGCCGGGTCACCGACCACGGTGAAGGTGGCCGGGCCGTAGTCACCCAGGGGTCGGCCCGTGGGACGGTCGTGCCCGTCGGTCCAGAGCGAGTGGGTGTTGTCGCGGAAGTAGGCCACGTAGTCGTGATCGAGGTCGAGTGCCGACGGGAACGTGCGACCGGTCTCGGGCAGCAGGCACACCTGGAGCGCGAGCACCGTGTCGAGCGCGGGTGTGAGGGGCACACCGAACTCCGCGTTCACGAACCGGCGCACCTCGGCGGCGAACGAACCCCAACCCAGGGGCGCCACGTTGAACCAGTCGAAGTAGCGCACGATCCAGTTCAGCAGCGGGTAGCGGTGGGGGTCGTCCCGCGAGATGTCGACGATCCGCCGGATCAGGTCCATGGCGGGGACGCCGTGATCCCACTGCAGGAACCGGGCCACGTGACGGAGCAGGCCGTAGCGTTCGAACACGGTGTAGGCGTGACGGATCCGCAGCATCTCCTGGCGGTCCTCGACCGTGAAGGACTTGGTGGCGATGATCATCGAGTTCTCGTCGGCCACCACCCCGTGCTCGGCGCGGTACTCCGGATCGTTGATCGGCGCGTTGGGGAGCAACTGCGCGATCCACATGCGCGCCGGTACGTCGTGGTCCATCAGGAACTGGAGGTCGTCGGAGAACGACTCGACCGTCTGGTGGGGCAGGCCGATCATGAGGTCCGCCTGCAACGGGAGCTGGCGACGACGGAACGACGCCGCCAACGACACGTAGTGGTCGGTGGAGATGTTGCTGCGCCGGATGGCGTCGAGGGTCTCGTCGTCACGGGTCTGCAGCGCCAGGGTGAAGTAGGGCGTCACGTTCGCCGAGACGAGGCGATCGACCAGGTCGGTGAGGTGCTTGGTCGTGTTCTTGGCCACGTTGAAGCCGAAGAACGAGGGCACACCGGTGCGCTCCCGGATCTCGACGATCCGGCTCGCCACCTCGACGTCGCGCGACATGATCCCGAAGTTCGCGTCTGCGACCGCCCAGGCCCGGATGCCGCGATCGGCGGCCCACTCCATCTCGGCGGTCAGGCGGTCGAGGTCGAACTTGCGGATCCGCGACAGCGTGGACGAGCCCCAGTCGCAGAACGTGCAGCCGTACGGGCACCCGCGGTTGGTCTCGTGGATGACGCAGACCCACGCCTCGGGGGAGATGTGGTCGAACTCGCCGGTGAGGTAGGGCGACGGCAGGACGTTCAGGTCCGACAGACGCTCGCGATCTTCGTTGTGGACGACCTCGCCGGTGCCCGGGTCCCGGTAGCTGAGCCCTTGCACGCCGGCGAGCAGCCCGAGGTCGACGTCGGGGAGTGACGGCGCGAGCGCCGCGAGCAGCGCCGGCAGGGTGACCTCGCCCTCACCGCGGACCGTGACGTCCACGAGCGGCGCGTGCTCGTCGAAGTAGCGCACGCAGTCGTCGGGGTACTTGGGGGTGGACGGCCCGCCGTGCACGATGACGAGATCGGGGTTGCTCGCCTTCGCCTCCGCCGCCAGCGCGAGGTTGTGGTCGATCGACCAGACGTAGTTGGACAGCAGGAGGACCGCGGGGCCCGTGCGACCACGGAGGTCGGCGAGGAACGAGGCGGGGTCTTCGGGACGCCGGATCTCGTAGTGCTCCGCGAGCCGACCACCGTCGAGGTCGCGCGCCGCCGCCGTGAGCATCCCCAGCGACAGGAGGGGACCGATCTCGACCTGCCACACCGCGTAGACCGGGACCTGGCCGGTCTGCTCCGGACCGACACGAGGGGAGTCGAGGTATCGAACCGGTTCGCCGGACCCGCCGCTCGACGCGAACGGGTCACCGCCGGCCGGCTCGGTGACCGGCTCCTCCGCGACCGCGTGCTCGACCGGGACCAGCTCGGGCTCGGGCTCGGGCGGCGCGGCGCTCGATGGCGCCGCTTCCGCCGCGGTCGGTGCGACGCCGCCGGCGGTGCTCGCCGAGAGCCGCCGCGCCATGCGCTTCAACGGGCGGGCCAGTCGGCGGGCGCGGCGCCACAGCGTGGCGGGCGCGGGCGCGGCGACCGGCTCCGGCTCGGGGTCCGGGACCGCCACCACGACCGGTGCGGGCGCCGGCGCCGGCTCGTCGAGCAGCCGCACCCGGTTGTAGGCGACGAGGCGTCGCAGCCGCGCGCCCCACTCCTCGGCGCTCGGCGGCTCGATGGCCAGGTGGGCGCGCACGGTCGCGTCCGCACGCTCGAGCAGCGGGGCGACCCGCGTCCCCTCGACCAGGGCGTCGAGCAGGCAGAGGTCGACGACGTCGAGCAGCGCGCGACCCGTACCGAAGCCCTCGATGCCGAACCATCCGCCGCGCACGAGCCCCACGAACGAATCCGGCGGCTCGACGAACGCATCCCCCCGGAGGGGCTCGAGGCCCTGCCACCCCGTGGCGACGCGGAGGTCGTCGTCGCCGCGGACCATGGCGTGGACCACCGAGAAGTCCAGCTCGATCGGGTCGCGCCCGTCGGCCGGCGTGGACAGCCACCCGTCGGCCGCCCGCACCACCAGCGAGCCCGCTCCCTCAACGACATGAGCATCCATGGGCGGCAACGATATCCGATGGCCTCTGCCGAGGACGGGGTGGAGGGCCACGCGACCTCGGAGACCTTCGGCGGGAGCGCTCGCCTTGCCCAGGCGCACCCGGGAGGGAGGTAGGCTGCGCCACGAAGGTCTTCCCAGGGCATCGAGATCGGAACCACACCCGGATGGCACGCTGACGTGGTGGATGGAATTGGCCGTGAGGTCGTCGACGGGGCGGTCGGTCCCGCGACGACGGCCGAGGAGGCGGGTGCGCTCCCGGCGACCTTCCGTGACCCGGCGCTCGAACGTCGCCTCGACCGCGACGGCTACGTGCTGCTCCCCGGCCTCGGGGCGACGGTGCTCGAGCGAGCGCGCGAGCTCTACCTCACCGCGCCGGTCGGCAAGGACCTGACCCTCCGTCGAGCGGTTCCCGCGCTGGGGGTCGACGCGGACCGCACCTGGCGCGAGCACATGACGCCCGGCGAGAACTGGCGCCTCAGCACCGACGCGTGCGACCCGGCCGATCGTGCGCGCATCAAAGCCGAGATGGCACCGCTCTGGGACGAGGTGGCCGCCCCGGTGCTGACCGGACACCGGATGGTCATGAACTCGTTCATGACCAAGTTCCCCGGCCCGGACTCGTTCCTCCCCCTCCACCAGGACCCCACCGTCGTGGACGAGCGCGCGCACCGCAGCATCACGGTCTGGCTCGCCCTCGACGACATCAACCGCGAGCGCGACAACGGCGCCCTCCACGTCCTGCCCGGCAGCCAGCGCTGCGGCCACGAGTGGCGGGGCACCCGGACCGAGCCCAGCTACATCGGCGACCTCGAGCGCCTGTGGGCGGTGGCGCAACCCGTCGACGTGCACGCCGGCGACGTGGTGGTCATGGACAGCCGCCTCCTCCACGGCTCGCCACCCAACTCGTCGGACCGCGCCCGGCGGGCCATGGCCGGTGTGGCGGCGCCGCGCGACGCCACGCTCGTCCACGCCGTGGGCATCGACGACGACCGGGTGGAGATCTGGGGGGTGGACGAGCAGTTCTTCTGCGACCACGGGCCCGGCTCGCTGCGCGATCACCTGCCGACGGGGTACCCGGTGCTCGACGTTGTCCCGAGGGCCGACCCGCCGACCACTGCGAAGGCCGTGCTGGCCCAGCAGCACTTCGAGCGGACGTGGCGGGGTCGCCAGCACGCCCGCCTCGCACGGTGGAAGGCGCGAGTCGCCGGACGCTGAGGGGTTCCACCGCCGCGCACGATCCACGAAGCAGCGTTCGGCACGCGCGGCGGCTCCCGGCCTAGAATCGCCGAGGCGGATCCGGCCCATCAACGCGAAGGATTGCGAATGCTCGATTCCAACGATCCCGGCCCGGGTGGCGACGTGGCCTCGTCGAGCACGGGCGCGCCGAAGACGAGCGTCACCATCCTGCGGGCGCCGGTGGTGGTCATGCCCGGCGCCCTCGCCACCCACGGCCCCACGCCGCCGATCGGCGCCGCCTACGTGGCGGCGGCCCTGCGGGACGCGGGTCACCGCGTCCAGCTCATCGACGGCGCGGGCGAGGCCATCGACCAGTGGGTCGAGATCGACTCACCGGTCGGACCGCTCCACCAGATCGGGCTCTCCCTCGACGAGATCGTCGAGCGCATCGATCCCGCCGCCACCGTGGTCGGCATCACCACGATGTTCCTGCACGAGTGGCCCACGATCCGCGACCTCATCGACGTGATCGCGCAGCGCCGCCCCGAGCTCTTCATCGTCATCGGCGGCGAGAACGCCACGGCGTTCCACACCAAGATGCTCGAGCAGCAGCCCCACCTCGACTGCTGCGTGCTCGGCGAGGGCGAGGCCACGATGGTCGAGCTCTGCGACCGCCTCGCCGCCGGCCGCTCGCTCGCGGGCATGACCGGCATCGCCATGCGCGAGGAGCCCGAGAGCCCCGAGATCATCGATGCCGGCCTCGCCATCCGCCTCACGAAGAAAGAGGTCAACACCCAGATCCCGCGTCCGGCCTGGGACCTCGTTCCCCTCGACGAGTACTTCAAGCACTACCCGTTCTTCGGCGTCGACCGGGGTCGATCGATCCAGGTGCTCGGCACCCGCGGCTGCCCCTACAAGTGCTCGTTCTGCTCGTCGCCCCAGATGTGGACGACCAAGTATGTCGTGCGCGAGCCCGAGGACGTCGTCGACGAGATCGCCAGCTACGTCGACAAGTACGGCATCGGCAACGTGAACTTCGTCGACCTCACGGCCGCCACCAACCGCAAGTGGACCCTCGGCCTCTGCGACGCCCTGGAGAAGGCGGATCTCGACGTCGACTGGCAGCTCCCGGTCGGCACCCGCATCGAGGCCATCGACCGCGAGGTGCTGCAGCGGATCTACGACACCCGCTGCCGCAACATCACCTTCGCCCCGGAGAGCGGCTCGCAGCGGATGCTCGACATCATGGACAAGCGGGTCAGCCTCGAGAAGGTGCAGCAGGCCATCGTCGACGGCGAGGACATCGGCCTGCACACCATGATCAACATCCTCATCGGCCACCCGCACGAGACGCGCCGCGACCTGTGGCAGTCCGTGCGATTCATGCTCAAGAGCGCGTGGCTCGGCTGCTCGGACGTGGCCGTGATGATGTTCTGCCCCTACCCGGGGAGCCGGGACTTCGACGACCTGGTCGCCTCGGGCGACCACGTCATCGACGACGCCGCCTACTACGTGGGCCTGTCCCGCGGTTCGTCCGAGCACAAGAGCTGGAACCCCCGCCTGAGCGCCCGCGAGCTGCGCCTCATGCAGCTGTTCATGATCTCCGCGTTCTACATCACGAGCTGGATCCGGCGACCCAAGCGCGCGTTCCGCTTCTTCAAGCACCAGATCACCGGGGCCGAGGACACCTACCTCGACCAGATGGTGCGCACGAAGCGCAAGAACCTGGCCCTGCGCGAGGAGAACGACAAGCGCAGCGCGGCGGCCCTCCGCAAGGGCGAGCAGGCCCGGGAGGACGCCCGACGCCGCGCCGAGGCCGGCGCCGACGAGCCCGCCCCTGAGCGGGCCCTCGCCCCGTCGAGCTGAGCTCGGCTCCCGGGCGCACCCACCGACAGGACGAGACCGTGCAGATCGCCGTGACCGTCGTCGCCTACGAGGCGACCGACACCATCGAGGGCGTCCTCGACCGCATCCCGGCGACCATCTGCGGCCAGGTGCCGTGGGTGCTCATCTCCGACGACGCCAGCTCGGACGACACCGCCGAGCTGGCCGAGAAGTGGGCGGCCCGCAACCCCCACTTCGAGGTCGAGGTCACCCACCAGGCGGTGAACCTCGGCTACGGCGGCAACCAGAAGGCCCTCTACCAGTGGGCCCACGACCGGGGCGCCGACATCGCCATCCTCGTGCACGGCGACGGCCAGTACCCGCCGGAGATGGCCGACGACCTCGTCGGGCCCCTGCTCGCCGGAGAGGCCGAGGCGGTGCACGGGTCTCGCATGATCCTGCCCGGCGGGGCCAAGCGCGGGCGGATGCCCATCGACCGTCGCATCGGCAACCGGGTCCTCAGCCGCACCTTCAACGCGTTGAGCGGCTCTGAGCTCTCCGAGTGGTTCAGCGGGTTCCGGGCGTACCGGATCGACCGGCTGATGGCCATCCCCGACCTGCACGGCCTGCCCGACGGGTTCGACTTCGACACCGCCATCACCCTGCGCCTGCTCGAGAACGGTGACCGCATCGCCGAGGTGGCCATCCCGACCCACTACGGCGACGAGATCTCACGGGTGCCCCTGCTGCGCACCGGCCTCGCGGGTCTCGCCCACGCCGTGGAGCACTGGCGCCACTTCGGGCGCCGGCCCGGCCCGAGCTCGGGAACCACCACCACCGACTGACCCCGACGCGGCGCGGTCGTGGGGCGCGAGCTCCGTGAGCGCACCGGCCGCGTCGGGCGGGTGCCGGTGCGCTCAGCCGGCGGCGCCGCCGGGCGCCTCGAACCCCTCGAGCAGCGCGGCGAGCGTGCGCACGCCGAAGCCGGTCGCACCCTTGGGCCCGTAGTCGTCGGCGTCGTCGAGCCAGGCGGGGCCGGCGATGTCGAGGTGGGCCCAGGGCAGGCCGTCGGGGACGAACTCCTGGAGGAAGAGGCCCGCGGTGAGCGCCCCGCCCCACCGGGGGCCCACGTTCTTCAGGTCGGCGACCGGCGAGTCGAGCTGGCGCCGGTAGTCGGGCGGTAGCGGCAGGGGCCACACCCGCTCCCCCGCCCGTCCCGCGGCCGCACGCACCTGGTCGACCCAGCCGTCGTCGTTGCCCATCACCCCGGCGATGCGACCGCCCAGCGCGACCATGCACGCGCCGGTGAGGGTGGCGAGGTCGACGACCGCGTCGGGCTCGGCCTCGGCCGCGAGCGCCAGCGCGTCCGCCAGGATGAGCCGCCCCTCGGCGTCGGTGTTGAGCACCTCCACCGTGGTGCCGTCGCGGATGGTGAGCACGTCACCGGGACGGGTGGCGTCGCCGCCGAGCATGTTGTCGGTGCTCGGGACGTAGGCCCGCACCTCGAGGTCGGGGGCGAACGTGCGCACCACCGACATGGCCCCGAGCACCGCGGCCGCCCCGCCCATGTCTCCCTGCATGCCGACCATCGAGTCGGCCGGCTTGATGGACAGGCCACCGGAGTCGAAGGTGATGCCCTTGCCCACGAGGGCCACCCGGCCCCGGGACGAGCCCTCGGGCACGTGGCGCAGCTCGATGAAGCGCGGCTCCTGGGTGGAGCCGCGGTTGACGCCCAAGAGGCCACCCAGCCGAGCCTCGACGATCTCCTCACGACCGAGGATGTGGGCCTCCAGGCCCTCGCGGTCCGCCATGGTCGCTGCGGCCGCCGCGAGCTCGGCGGGGACGAGGGTGCCGCCCGGGGCGTTCACGAGGTCGCGGGCCCAGAGGACCGCCTCGGCCAGGCGCTCGGCCCGGGCCAGTCCCGCCGCGACGGCGGGCCGGTCCGGGCCCACCACGTCGACGCGGGCCAGCGCCGCGGGGTCGGGGTCGGACTTGAAGCGGTCGTAGGAGTACGACGCCAGGGCCACGCCCTCCCCCAGCGCCTGGGAGGCGACCGTCGGGTCGAGCCCGGCGGCGTCCCCCAGCTCGACCGTGACCGCCTCCTGCGTGCGCAGCGCCTTGGCCAGCACGGCGCCCGCCCGGCGCACGACGTCGGGGTCCACGCCGTCGGCGGGGCCGACGCCGACGAGCGCCACGATGCGGCCGTCACCGGCCAGGAGCTGGACGCTGCCCGCCTTGGCCTCGAAACCGAGCCGGGCGGCCAGGTTCCAGTCGACGGCAGGGTGGTCGGTGCGGCCCTCGGCCACGAGCACGGCCCGAACGAGGGCGTCGGCCGGTGGGGCCTCGACGGCACGGAAGCGGACGGTCACGGTGCGGCCTCCCGGGTGATCAGGGACCCACCGCCCTGCCATCGGGCGAGGGCCCACAGCAGATCGCTGAGCCGATTGAGGTAGGGCACGACGTACGAGCCGGGCGCGGCCGCCGACAGGGCGTGGCGCTCGGCCCGGCGCACGACGGTGCGGGCGAGGTCGAGGCTGGCGGCGACCCGGTTCTCACCGGGGACCACAAACTCGGTCGGCAGCTCGAAACGCTCGGAGACCGCGTCGATGTGGCCCTCGAGGGTTCGCACCATCTCCTCGGTGACGAGGCTGGTGCCCGGCGTGAGGCGGTCGTGGTGGTCGACGCTCGTGGCCAGCTCGGCCATGAGCACGTAGAGGTCGCGGGCGACCTCGATCAGGAGGCGGTCGAGCTCACCGCCTGGCTCGGCCTCGGCCCGAGCCAGCCCGACGACCGCCTGGGCCTCGTCGACCTCGCCGTACGCCACCGGCTGGGGCGAGTCCTTGGCCACCCGCCCGCCGTAGAGCAGGCCGGTGGTGCCGTCGTCACCCTTGCGCGTGTAGATCCTCAACGGAGCCGCCTTCGGCCTCGGGTGCGCCTCACCATGGCGCCACCCTAGGGAACGCGTGGTGCGCGGTCGGCACCGAGCGAGGGATCCGGGCGCAGGCGCCGCACGACCGGGGACGCCACCACGGTCGTGATGAGCGCCATCACCACCAGGATCCCGTACAGCCCGACGTCGAGGACCCCGAGCTCGAGGCCCACGGTCACGATCACGAGCTCGGCGAGCCCGCGGGTGTTCATCAGCACCGCGACGGTGGCCGCCTCACGCGGCCGCACCCCGTGCCAGCGGGCGCCGGTGTAGCCGCCGGACAACTTGCCGCCGAAGGCGACGACGAGCACGGCGGCCAACTCGACCGCTCCCCCACCCGCCAGCAGGTCGAGGTCGACCGACGTGCCCGCGACGACGAACACGAGGGGCAGGAGGAGGCGTGACGTCGGCGCCGAGGCCCTCGTCAACGCCTCGGCGCTCTCGCCGCGGGGGAACACGAGCCCGAACGCGAACGCCCCGATGGCCTCGTGCACCCCGGCCGCTGCGGTCGCGGCGGCGGACGAGGTGAGGCCCGCGGCGGCGACGATCGCGACCACCGGCGCCGGGCGGCCGGCGAGACGGCGGAGCAAGGGACGGACGACCAGGATCAGCACGAGGCCGAACCCCACGAGCGTCGCCGCCGTGGCCACGAGCTCGGCGATCGAGCCGCTGGTCGCGATCACCACGACGATCAGGAGCAGCCCCCAGGCCACCAGATCGTCGAGGGCTGCGGCGGCCAGGACCAGCGTGCCGAGCGCCGTTCCGCTCAGACCCTGGTCCTCGAGCAGACGGGCGAGGACCGGGAACGCGGTGATCGCCATGGCCGTCCCGACGAAGAGGGCGAAGGCCGCCTTCGATCCCGTGGCGTGTCCCGATGCGAGTGCGACGCCGAGGGCCACACCGGAGACGAAGGGCACCACGATGCCGAGGAGCGAGACCGAGAGCGCCCCGCGCGCGTGGCGACGAAGGAGCGCACGATCGACCTCGAGGCCCATCGTGAAGAGGAAAAGCACGAGTCCCACGGTCGCCGGCCACTCGACGACCGGCGCCGCCTCGCCGAGGCCGCCGGCCGCCCCCAGCAACCCGCCCAGGACGAGCCCACCGAGGAGCTCTCCCACGACGCGCGGCTGCCCGGCCCGGCGCCCGAGCCGCCCCGCTCCGTGCACCACGGCCACCCCCACCGTGAGCGTCATGCCGGCGAGGGCGAGATCGGCAGGGGATGCGGCCAACCGGCTAGCCGTCGTCGAGGGCGACGCGGGCTGCCTCGCCGAGGTCACTCGAGTCGCTCGGGGCGAGGCCGTCGAGCACGCACAGGGCGAACACGACGAGGGCGAGGCCGCCGAAGAGCCCGCCGATGCCGTAGAGCTCGAGGCCGAGGGCGGCCACCACCAGCGACACGAACGGGCCCACGTGGATCGAGCGGCGTTCGATGCGACGCTGCACGACGAAGACCTCGGCCACCTGGTAGCCGAGGAAGAGGGCGAGCACGGCGCCGGCGGTCTCGAGCGAGACGGGGACCGCCAGCAGGACGACGGCGAGCGACCCGACCAGCACCCCGACGGCGGGCACCAGGCTCCAGGCCCCGACCCACAGCCCGAGCAGGATCGCCCCCGGGACGTCGGCGGTGACGCACACGAACCACGTGAAGAGGCCGGCGGCGACCGCCTTGGCGAGGGAGAGGGCCACGTAGCGCCAGGCGCGGGGATACGCACCGGCGAGCACGCCCCGGACGCCCTCCCGGCGCTCGGGATCCCGGATCTGGGCGAGGCCGCTGTCGATGAAGCGAGGGCCCGAGATCAACACGAACACCATGAGCACGAACGTCGCCACGAACGCGGCGCCGCGCGACGCGGCGGCCCGCAGCGCGTCGACGGTGTCGCCCCCGCGGAGGCGGTCGGGCAGCTCGTCGACGAAGGTCTGCACCTTGTCCTCCAGCTGGGCCTGGCGGGCGAACTCGCCGAAGCGCTCGGACCGTTGCAGGTCGCGGGCCGCGGCCGGCGCCGCCTCCTCGAGGTTGTCGGCCTGGCGCCGGACCTCGTCGATGCCGCGGTAGGTCACCCCGCCGACGAGGGCGAGCCCGCCGAGGCAGACGATCGCGATGGCGAGGCCACGAGGCAGGTGGCGGTCGAGCCGGTCCACGATCGGGTACAGCAGCGCGGCCAGCAGGATGGCGACGAGGAGCCATCCGAGCGGCCGCTTGGCCGCGAGGAAGGCGAACACCCCGAACGCCCCCAGCCCGACGACCAGCACGGCGCGCACCAGGGAGAATCCGCTGAAGCGCACCGTGCGGCGGGGCGCGACCGCGGCCGGCGCCGCCGGCGGTCCCGGGCCCCGCCCCGGATCGGACGCACCGCCACCGGGGTGCCTGGGCGTGGCAGGGTCGCCGGTGGAGGAGACGACGGGTTCCGGGCCGACGGACATGGCATCGGTACAGTACCGACGTGCCCGGGCCGGGGGAGGGAGAGCGCGACCGCACGGCGGCCACCGCCAGCCCACCCGCGCCGGTGGTCGAGGTGGTCGACCTCGACTGGCGCACCCCCGCCGTCGGGGTCGCCGCGGTGATCGTCATCGGAGCCCTGGCCGGCCTCGTGCGCTCGACCCCCCGCACCCTCACCTGGCTCGTGATCGGCGGCCTGCTCGCCCTGGCGCTGAACCCCGTGGTGGACCGGATCCAGGACCGCCTGCGGTGCCGCCGCGGCGTCGCCGTCGGCGCCGTGCTGCTCATCGTCCTCGTGGCGTTGGCGGTGATCGGCGTCACCCTCGGCCCGGAGACCGTCCGCCAGGCCCGGTCGCTCCAGCGCGACATCCCCGAGGTGGTGGCGCAGCTCACCGACCTGCCCCTCGTGGGCGACACCCTCGCCGAGAACGACGTCCCCGCCAAGGTCCAGGACTGGCTCGAGCAACTGCCCGACCGCCTCGCCGGCGACGAGTCCGCCATCACCGGTGCAGCGCGGTCGGTGGCGAGCGGGGCGTTGGCCGGCTTCGCCACGCTGCTGTTCGCCGTCACCCTCCTGCTCGACGGTGAGCGCCTCGTCCGGGCCGGGCGGCGACTGGTCCCGAGCCGACGCCGGGCCCGCGCCGACCGCGTCGGGCGGCTCTTCTACCAGGTGATCGGCAAGTACTTCGCGGGCTCGGTGCTCGTCGCCGTCCTCCAGGGACTGGCCGTGCTCGTGGTCGCCCTCGTCTTCGGCGTGCCCCTCGCCCCGCTGATCGCGGTGTGGGTGATGATCTTCAACCTCGTCCCCCAGATCGGCGGCGCGGTCGGGGGCATCCCGTTCGTGCTGCTGGCCTTCACCCAGGGCGCCACCACGGGCGTGATCTGCGGTGCCTTCTTCCTGCTGTACATGAACTTCGAGAACCACATCCTCTCGCCCCTGATCATCGGCGACGCGGTCAACCTCCAGGCGGCGACGACGATGGTCGGGGCCATCGTCGGCGTGTCCGTGGGGGGCGTCCCCGGCGCCCTGGTGGCCGTGCCCCTCATGGGTGTGGGCAAGGCGATCTACCTGGAGCTGCGGTCGGACGGCACCTCGGTCATCGGTCACGGCCGCGGCCCGGGGCCGCTCGCCCGGCTCGTCGGCCGCCTGCGTCGGCGTCGCCACGGACCCCCGGGGGCCGCCGCCACCGGACCGGGCGCGGCCCACGCTGGCTGAGCCCGGGCCCGAGGCGGCTCGGGCCCCCGCGCCGGCGCGCCCCTCGGATCGGACGTGGTGGATCGCCGTCACCGTCCTCGCCGTCTCCTCGGCGGGGGTGAGCGCCTGGGCGTCGGTGCGCTACGGCGGCGACCCGCCGTACTTCGGCGACCAGTGGTTCTACCTGCGGATCGCCCGGGAGTGGCGTGTCGGCCAAGGCCTCACGACCTCCGCCGAGATCTCGGCGGGCTACCCCCTCTTCGTCGCCCTGGTGGACCTCGTCCGGTGGACCTCGTGGCTCCGTCCCGACCTCGCCACCAGTGTGGGCCTGACGCAGTCCGTCCTGTCGGGGGCCACGATCGCCGTCACCGCGCTCGTCGGCCGACGGGTCGCCGGCCCGGCGATCGGCCTGGTCGCCGCTGGGGTGCTGGCGGTCTGGCCCAACTCCGTGATCGGTGCCGCGGTCGTGCTGTCCGAACCGCTGGCCACGTTCCTCGGGGTCGTCGTGGTGACGTTGCTGGTCTGGGACCGTCACCCCTCGACCCGACGGCTCCTCCTCGCCGGCGTCGTCCTCGGGGTCGCCGCCGAGGTCCGCCCTGGGTCGCTGGTGCTACTTGTGCTCTTCCTCGCCGTCCCGGCGGGGGGATCGTGGCGAGCGCGGGTCCGAGCCATCGCGCTGGGCGGCGTCGCCGCGCTGCTCGTCGTCCTGCCCTTCGCCTTGCGCTCGTCGTACGTCACCCGGTCGTTCGTGCCCTTCGACCTCCGGGCCGGGTCGAGCCTCTGCCTCGGCCGCCTCCCCGAGGCCGACGGCGGGCCCGTCGACTTCGACCGGTGCCCTTACACCGCCGGCGCGCCCGCCGTGGAGGCCAACCGAGAGCGCCTCGCCGAGGCCTGGCGGCTCCTGAGGGAGAACCCGGAGCGCGAGCCCGGCCTGATGGTGGGCCGCATGGAGGCCACCCTCTGGGCCGAGGACCGCTCCGGCATCGACCAGCTCAACTCCTGGGACGGGCGCGGCCTCGACCCGCGCGTGACCGACCACCTCGTCGCCGTATCGACGGCGTGGTCTCGCACCGTCCTCGTGCTCGCCGTGGTCGGGACGGCGCTCGCGGTCGTCCGGCGCCGGCGCGGGTTGATCCTCGCCACGACGGCTGGCTGGTTGCTGCTCACCATCCCCCTGATCAGCCTGGGCGACGCCCGCTTCCGCGTGCCGAGCCTGCCCTTCCTGGCCCTCGCCGCGGCGGCCACGGTCGTCTGGGGCGCCCAGCGGGCTCGCCGTCGCCTCCGGCGGCCCGAATCACCTTTCCCGCGGGAAGGGGTCGCTCGGTAGCCTGCACGGATGGCGAACTTCGGTGACCTGGTGCGCGAGCGCGTCGTGATCTACGACGGCGCCACCGGGACCTTCCTGCAGACGCTCGACCTCACCGCCGACGACTTCGGCGGGGCCGAGCTGGAGGGCTGCAACGAGTACCTGGCCATCACCCGGCCCGACGTGGTGGCGACGTTCCACGAGACCTACTTCCGGGTCGGCGTCGACGTCGTGGAGACCGACACCTTCGGCGGCCTGCCCGTCACCCTCGGCGAGTACGGCCTGGCCGAGCGCGCGCACGAGATCAACCTCGCCGCGGCCCGCATCGCCCGTGAGGTCGCCGACGGCTTCTCGACCCCCGACCGGCCCCGGTTCGTGGCCGGCTCGATGGGCCCGGGCACCAAGTTCCCCTCCCTCGGCCACATCCGCTACGCCGAGCTGCGCGACGGCTTCGAGATCCAGGCCGCGGCCCTACTCGAGGGCGGCGTCGACCTGTTCATCATCGAGACCATGTTCGACCTGCTCAGCGTGAAGGCGGCCATGAACGGCGCCCGCCGGGCCATGGCCAGGGTCGGCCGGGAGGTCCCCCTCCAGGTGCAGGTCACCATGGAGCTCACCGGGCGGATGCTGCCCGGCACCGAGATCGGTGCCGCACTGGCCGCGCTCGACCCGATGCATCCCGACGTCATCGGCCTGAACTGCGCCACCGGGCCGTCCGAGATGGGCGAGCACCTACGCCACCTCTCCCAGCACGCCCGGATGCCCATCTCGTGCCTGCCGAACGCCGGCCTGCCGAGCGTGGTCGACGGCAAGATGCACTACGACCTCACCCCCGAGCAACTGGTCGAGCACCACACCCGCTTCGTGACCGAGCTCGGCGTCTCGGTGATCGGCGGCTGCTGCGGCACCACCCCCGAGCACCTCGCCGCCGTCGTCGAGCACTGCCGCGACCTGACCCCCGCCCCACGGACGCCGGTGCACGAGCCGGGCGCGACCTCGATCTACAGCCTGGTGCCGTTCCACCAGGACACCTCGTTCCTGATCATCGGCGAGCGCACGAACGCCAACGGCTCCAAGAAGTTCCGCGAGGCCATGCTCGAGGGCGACCTCGACACGTGCGTGCAGATGGCCAAGGACCAGGTGAAGGAGGGCGCCCACGTCCTCGACGTGTGCGTCGACTACGTCGGCCGGGACGGCACCGGCGACATGGACGAGATCGCCCAGCGCTTCGCCACCCAGGCCAGCGCGCCGCTGGTCATGGACTCGACCGAGCCCCAGGTGATGGAGGCCGGCCTGCAGTGGCTCGGCGGACGGGCCATCCTCAACTCGGCCAACCTGGAGGACGGCGAGGCCGAGGGCAGCCGCCTCGACCGGGTGTTCAAGCTGGCCCGCGAGTACGGCGCCGCGGTGATCTGCCTGCTCATCGACGAAGAGGGCCAGGCCCGCGACGTGGAGTGGAAGATGCGGGTCGCCCACCGCATCGCCGACCTCGCCGTGAACCGCTACGGCCTCGAGACCTCCGACCTGGTCTTCGACGCCCTGACCTTCCCCCTCTCCACGGGCGACGACGACCTGCGCCGCGACGCCATCGAGACCATCGAGGCCATCCGCCGGATCAAGGCCGAGATCCCCGGGGCGTTCACGACCCTCGGCGTCTCGAACGTGTCGTTCGGCCTCAAGCCCGCCGCCCGCCACGTCCTCAACTCGGTGTTCCTGCACGAGGCGGTGGCGGCGGGGCTCGACTCGGCCATCGTGCACGCGGCCCGCATCATGCCGCTGAACAAGATCCCCGACGAGCAGCGGCAGGTGAGCCTCGACCTCGTCCACGACCGCCGCGGCACCGCCGGCGGCGACGGCACCGACCCCGCCTACGACCCGCTGGCCCGGCTCCTCGAGGTCTTCGAGGACGTCCAGGCCGCCGAGGTCGTGCAGGAGGACCGCTCGGACTGGACCATCGAGCAGCGCCTCAGCCAGCGCATCATCGACGGCGACCGCGACGGCCTCGAGGACGACCTCCAGGCCGCCCTCGACCAGGGCACCGCCGCCCTCGACATCGTCAACGACACCCTGCTCGCGGGCATGAAGGTCGTCGGCGAGCTCTTCGCCACCGGTGAGATGCAGCTGCCGTTCGTGCTGCAGTCGGCCGAGACCATGAAGACCGCGGTCGCCTACCTCGAGCCCCACATGGAGAAGGTCGAGGACGATGCCGGCAAGGGCCGCATCGTGCTCGCCACGGTGAAGGGCGACGTCCACGACATCGGCAAGAACCTCGTCGACATCATCCTCACCAACAACGGCTACGAGGTGCACAACCTCGGCATCAAGATCGGCATCTCGGAGATGATCGAGAAGGCGGTCGAGGTGAAGGCCGACGCCATCGGGATGAGCGGCCTGCTCGTGAAGAGCACGCTCATCATGCGCGACAACCTCGAGGAGCTGAACGACCGCGACCTGGCCGACATCCCGGTGCTGCTCGGCGGAGCGGCCCTCACCCGCTCGTACGTGGAGCGCGATCTGCGCGAGGTGTACGAGGGCCGGCTCTTCTACGGCAAGGACGCCTTCGAGGGCCTGCGGGTCATGGACCGCCTCGGCGAGCTCAAGCGCACCGGCGAGGACGACCCCGACTGGGGGCTCGTGCCCTCCGACGCCGTGGTGCCGTCACGCATCAAGGAGCAGTTCGCCGGCGACGACGACGGCGATGCCGACCTGCCCGCCCGCTCCCCAGAGGTCGCCACCGACAACCCCGTGTTCGAGCCGCCCTTCCTCGGGTCCAAGGTGGTCAAGGGCCTCGCCATCGACGACATCGCCGGGTACGTCAACGAGACCGCGCTGTTCCGCAACCAGTGGCAGTTCCGCCCCGAGGCGGGCGAGTCCGACGAGGAGTTCAAGGCGCGCATCCGCCCGACGCTCCGCGAGCAGCTCTCGCTGGCCAAGCAGGACGACCTGCTCGTCCCGCAGGTGGTCTACGGCTTCTTCCCGGCGAACGGCGACGGGAACGACCTGGTGATCTGGAAGGACGAGACCCGCACGGCGGAGTGGCTGCGCTTCTCGTACCCCCGCCAGCGCAAGGAGCCGTGGCTGTGCATCGCCGACTTCTTCCGCCCGGTCGACTCCGGCGAGGCCGACTACGCCGCCTTCCAGATCGTCACCATGGGCGAGCGGGTGTCCGAGCGCACCGCCGAGCTCTTCGCCGCCGACCGCTACCAGGAGTACCTGCTGCTGCACGGCCTCGGCGTGGAGATGGCCGAGGCGCTGGCCGAGCTCTGGCACCGCCGCGTCCGCGAGGAGTGGGGCTTCGCCGACGAGGATGGCCCCGACCTCCAGGGCCTGTTCCGCCAGCAGTACCGGTCGGGCCGCTACTCGTGGGGCTACCCCGCCTGCCCCGACCTCGAGGACAACGTCAAGGTGGCCGAGCTGCTCGGCGCCGAGCGCATCGGGCTCGAGGTGAGCGAGGACACGGGCTTCCAGTACCAGCCCGAGCAGACCACCTCCGCGCTCATCTGCCACCACCCCCGCGCCAAGTACTTCGTCGCCCGCTGAGCCGGCGGGTGCGGCCGGCGCCGGCGGGCCGCGTCAGCCGAAGTGGGGCTGGCGGGTGCCGAGGGCCTCGGCGTCCTTGCCGGCGGTCCCGTGGGGCAGCAGCGCCAGGGTCTCCTCCGCGGTGAGGCGGCGCACCTCGATGTGCTCCTCGCCCACCGGCTCGAGACCGTCCGGCGGCGCCCACTCGCCGTGGGTGGCGGCCACCTGCTGGAGGAAGAACTCGGGCTCGAGCTCGTAGATCTTCACGGTGCCGTCGTCGACGTAGTTGTAGTAGCGCAGGGCCGCCTCGCGGGGGGCCACCACGATCACCGCGGTCATGCGGGGCTCGTCGGTGATGTTCGAGTACGAGTTGTGGAGGACCGCGTTGTCGAACACGAGGGCCTGGCCCGGTTGCAGCACCACGGTCTCGAGGTGGCTGTCGCAGATGTGCTCGTGCAGGCCCTCGAACCACTCGGGAGTGCGCTCGGCCTTGTGCTGCCCGAGCACCCGGTGGCTCTGGGGCACGACGTTGAGCGTGCCGTTCTCGAGCGAGGTCTCGTGCAGGGCCAGCCAGATGACGGCGGCGCGGTACTTCGCCTCGTCGGTGATCGAGGAGTGCTGGTGCAGCTCGAGGCCCCCGCGCGGCCCCGGCCAGTTGACCACGAAGTTCTGGATGAGCATCTCGTGGTCGACCAGGTGGTCGTCGATCGCGGGCTGCACGACCGACTTCAGGGTCTCGGCGACCCGGCGCTTCACGTCGAGGTCGGGGCTGTAGAAGTCCGACTCCCACATGTGGCCACCGCGCTCCGGGTGGATCTCCCTGGCCAGCGCCAGCAGCTCGGCCGCCGCCTCGGGGGTGATGAGGTCGACGATCGTGTAGCCGACCGAGGCGAACTCCTCCTGGCGCTCGGGGTCCTGCATGGTGGGCGGGGCGTCGATGTCGTGCAGCACCGGCGGCGGCAGGGGCGCGACGGGCTCGGGTTCGGCCTCGGGTGCCGCCACCCCCGCAGCCTCCTCGGGGTGGGCGGCGTCGTAGGCCCCGTGCTCGCTGGCGTCGGTCTCGTCGGGGAGCGGTGCCGGTGGCGCGGGCGGCCGGAGCATGCGCTTGAGACGACCGGCGACGCGGCGGGGCAGGCTGCGGCTCGACATGGGCGAAACGCTACCAGCGCCTCTGACCGCCTCCCAGGGCCGATGGTCCCCTGCGGCAGCCGGTGCTCGGGTCGTGGCCGCCGACTCCGGTGCGCTCAGCCCCCGGCGCCGGGGACGTCCGGCAGCGCCTGCTCGAGGGTCTGGGTGGCGGCGAACAGGTCGCCGTGCTCGGACATCCGCTCGAGGACCTCGGGAGCGGTGAAGGACAGGGGCGCGCCGCCGGCGGCCTCGTCCACCTCGTCCCACGTGACCGGGGTCGACACCGTGGGCTGCGGTCGAGCCCGGAGCGAGTAGGGCCCGATGGTGGTCTTGTGGCGGGAGTTCTGGCTCCAGTCCACGAACACCTTGCCGGTGCGCAGGGCCTTGGTCATCTGGCTGAGGACCCGGTCGGGGTGGTGCTTCTCGAGCAGCTGGGCGACCGCCAGGGCGAACCCCGCGGCGCCCTCGTGGGTGGCCGGGCTGTTGAGCGGCAGGTAGAGCTGGAGGCCCTTCGAGCCCGAGGTCTTGGGGAAGAGCTCGAAGCCGAGGCGGCCGAGCACGTCCTGGATGTCGAGGGCGACCTGGCAGCACTCGGTGATGGCGGCGGGTGCACCGGGGTCCAGGTCGAACACCACCATCGTGGGCGTCTCCACGTCGTCGGCCGTGCGGGCCATGGGCACGTGGATCTCGAGGCCCGCCATGTTGGCGGCCCAGGCCAGGCTGGCGGTGTCGCCGAGCACGCAGTACTCGATACCGCCGCGGCGGTCGCCGGGGCCGAGCGCCACCTGCACGAAGTCGGGACGGTGGGAGGCACACCGCTTCTCGAAGAACGACGGCCCGTCCACGCCGTCGGGGTAGCGGCGCAGGGTGATTCCCCGGCCCTCGAGGTGCGGCAGGATCGCCGGCGCGACCCGCACGTAGTAGTCGATGACCTCGGCCTTGTGGAACCCCGCGTCGGGGTACAGCACCTTGTCGAGGTTCGACAGCTTCAGCTGGTGCCCATCGATCTGAACGTTCAGCCTGGCTCCTCCTTCGTCGGAGCGCCTTCGGCATCCGGCACCGAGCGGTGCGCTGCTCCGCTCCGCTGCGCAACGTCGTCCCGCGGCGTTCCGGCTCGGCGGTTATGCCGACTTGCGCTTGGCGGCGGCGGTCTTGGCCGGTGCCTTCTTCTTGGCGGGCTTGGCCTTGGCCGGCTTCACCGTGGGCTTGCCCTCGTCGCCGTCCTCGATGCCGCTCGGGTGGCGACCGCGGGCGGCCTTGGCCTCCTTCACGCTGGCCTCGAGGGCGGCCATGAGGTCGACGACCTTCTCCGCGCTCGGGGCGGACGGGGCGAGCACGACCTCCTCCTCGCCAGCGGCCTTGCGCTCGATGAGTTCGAGCACCTGCTCGCGGTAGGTGTCGCGGTACTTCGTCGGCTCGAACTCGCCGGCGAGCGACTCGACGAGCTGGTTGGCCATGTCGAGCTCGCGGTCGGAGACCTCCACGCCCTCGGCGTCGGCCAGCTCGGGGATCTCGGCGGGGGCGTTGACCTCGTCGG
>CAZYPY010000018.1:0-34845 GCA_964649545.1 uncultured Microthrixaceae bacterium
ACATCGCCACGCTGCACGAGGCCATCGCCGCGGCCGTCCCCGACCGCGAGTGCCTCGTGTTCCGCGACCGGCGGCTGAGCTGGGCGGACGTCACCGACCGCACCCGGCGGCTGGCGGCCGTGCTGCTCGAGCACGGCCTCGGCCGACGCGCCGACGAGGCGACCGCCGCCCCCTGGGACTCCCCCCAGGACCAGGTGGCGCTCTACCTGCACAACGGCAACGAGTACCTCGAGGGCATGCTCGGCGCCTACAAGGCCCGGACCGCGCCGTTCAACGTGAACTACCGCTACGTGGCCGAGGAGCTCGCGTACCTCCTGCGCGACGCCCGGGCCCGGGCCGTGGTGTACCACGCCCGCTTCGCCCCGACCCTCGCCGAGGTGCTCGACGAGCTCGGCGAACGCCCCCTGCTGCTCCAGGTCGCCGACGACTCCGGCCACGAGCTGCTCCTTGACGCCCTCGACTACGAGGCCGCGCTGGCGGCCGCCTCCCCCGACCTCGACCCCGCGCTGGTGGCGTCCTGGTCCCCGGACGACCGCTACGTGCTCTACACCGGGGGCACCACCGGCATGCCCAAGGGCGTCCTGTGGCGCCAGGGCGACTTCCTCCCGGCCGCGCTGGCGTTCCGGCGCCGTGACGGCGAGGACTACGGCTCGGTCGAGGAGGTCGTCGAGCAGGCCCGCCCCGGGCGCCTGCGGGCCCTGCCCGCCGCCCCGTTCATGCACGGGGCGGCGCACTGGAACGCGCTCTCGGCGTGGCTGAGCGGTGGCACCGTCGTCGTGCAGGACCAGCCCCACCACCTCGACCCGGTCGACGTCTTCGCCACGTGTGAACGTGAGGAGGTGACCTCCCTCCTGATCGTGGGTGATGCGTTCGCCCGACCCCTCGTCGACGAGCTGCGGGCCCACACGTACGATCTTTCGCACTTGCGGTTCCTGCTGACCGGAGGGGCGATCCTGAGCGCCTCCACCAAGGCCGACCTGCTCGAACTGGTCCCGGGCCTGACCATCGTCGACATCCTCGGCTCCTCCGAGTCCGGCCGTCAGGGCGTCACCTCGACCCGTGAGGGCGACGACGACGCCGGAGCCGCGGGGCGCCAGGGCCGCTTCGAGCCCACGCCGTCCGCCGCCATCGTCAGCCCCGACCTCTCCCGGGTGCTCTCGACCGACGACCACGAGGAGGGCTGGCTGGCCCAGCGGGGCCGGGTGCCCCTCGGGTACCTCGGCGACCGGGCCAAGACCGAGACCACGTTCCCCATCATCGACGGCGAGCGCTTCGCCGTGCCCGGTGACCGGGCACGCTACGACGAGGACGGCCTCATCGAGCTCCACGGCCGGGAATCGGTGACCATCAACTCCGGCGGGGAGAAGATCTTCGCCGAGGAGGTCGAGCACGCCATCAAGTCCCATCCCGGGGTGTTCGACGCCGTCGTCGTCGGCCGCCCGAGCGAGCGGTGGGGCCAGGAGGTCGTCGCCCTCGTGCGCCTGCGGGACGGCGCGATGCTGGACGACGAGGAGCTGCTCGACACGTGCAGCCGTCACCTCGCCCGCTACAAGCTGCCCAAGGCCATCCTGCGCCTCGATCACATCGAACGCAGCCCGAGCGGCAAAGCCGACTACCGATGGGCCAAGGCGGTCGCCACGGAGGGCTCGACCCCCTGACCGACCAGGCGCTGCGGCGCACCATCACCTTCGACGCTCCGGTGGACCTCGGCCTCACCCTGGGCCACCTCCGGCGCGGCCGCTACGACCCGACCTTCCAGATCGGGGCCGCCGGGCTCTGGCGGGCCACACGGACGCCCGAGGGCCCGGCCACCCTCGCGGTCGCCGCGCGGGACGGCCGTACCCGCACCCACGGGGACACCTTCGACGCCACCGCCTGGGGCCCGGGTGCCGCGTGGGCCCTCGAGCACGTCCCCGCCCTGCTCGGCGCCGAGGACGACCCCACGGCCCTCCTGACCGACCACCCCCTGATCTCTCGCCTGCACCGACGGTTCGCCAACCTCCGCATCCCCCGCACCAACGCCGTGTTCGAGGCGCTGGTCCCGACGATCATCGAGCAGAAGGTCACGGGCTTCGAGGCCCGGCGTGCCTACCGCCAGCTCGTGCAGCGCCTGGGCGAGCCCGCCCCGGGCCCGACCGGCCTGCTCCTCGCCCCGGAACCCACCACGATCGCGGGGACGCCCTACTACGACCTGCACCTCATCGGGGTGGAGCGCAAGCGGGCCGACACCCTGCGCCGCGTGGCGACCCGTGCGGCGGCGATCGAGCAGCTACTGGAGGGATCCTCGCTCGACGCCCAGCGCCGGCTCGCCCGGCTGACGGGCATCGGCCCGTGGAGCGCGGCCGAGGTGGCCTTCGCCGCCTTCGGCGACCCCGACGCGGTGAGCATCGGCGACTACCACCTCCCCCACCAGGTGGCCTACGCGCTCGCCGGCGAGGAGCGGGCCACTGACGAGCGCATGCTGGAGCTGCTCGAGCCGTTCCGAGGCCAGCGGGGCCGGGTCGTCCGCCTCATCGAGCTCGCCCGCCTCGGGCCGGCCCGCAAGGGACCCCGCATGGGCCCCAACGACTTCCGCGAACGGTGACCTGCGACCGCCGACCGGACAGCGACCGCCGTCCTGTGGTGCCGGAGCGGAGCGGAGGCGCAACGACGTCGAACCGGATGCCGAAGGCGCTCCGACGAAGGAGGAGCCAATGTGTTGTCCACCGGTTGTCCACAGGTTTCGGGGGCTGGTCGTGCACAGGGCGGCCGTCGTAGCGTCAGGGGCAGGAGGACCACGCCATGACGAGCTACGAGGTGACGCTGACGGACCGCAGCGTCGAGCGCATCGACGGTGCCGACGCGTACCAGCAGGAGGGCCAGATGACCACGTTCTTCCGCCGCGACGGCGGCCGGTCGGTGGTCGACAGTTGGGCCACGCGCATCGCCAGCTTCCGCACCTCGGAGATCCTGATCATCCGTCGGGCGGTCGACGAGCCCGCCGCCTGAGGCCGGACACCGGCTCCTCGTCCCCTGGAGCGCGTTCGGCATCCGGTGCGTCTGCGTGGCGGCTCCGCTCCGCTCCGCCGGGTCGCCGAACGGCCGCCGGCAGCAGCGCCCGCGCGGGACGGCGGGCGATGTCGGCCGCCAGGGGGGCCGTGGTAGGTTCTCGGCCGCCCCGACCCGCCCGGTGGCCGACCCCCACATGACCACGACCGCCACCGAGACCGACGAGCCGTTGCCCGCCGACGACCCCGTCGAGACGACCACCGAGACGTCCGGGTCGGTCGGCCGGGAGGGTTCGTCGCCGACCGAGGACCGTCGGGTCTGGCGGCTCGCGATGGTGAAGGGCGCGGCCGCCTACGTCGTGTCACGGGTGATGGTCATCGCCGGCAGCGGCATCGTGGCCGCGCAGCGGGGCGTCGACGCCAACGTCGAGGGCGTCGCCCGCCCCGAGGGGGCCCAGACCTTCATCGTCCAGGTCCTCGACTCGTGGGACGGCAACTGGTACATGGAGATCGTCCGCGGGGGCTACCCGCAGGAGATCCCGCCGAACATCACCTACTTCCAGGTCGAGGCCCGAGCGGCCTTCTTCCCGCTCTATCCCCTCCTGGTGCGGGCCTTCGACCGGGTCCTGCCCGGGAGCGAGGTCTTCGCCGGGATCTTCGTCAACGCGCTGCTCGGCCTCCTCGTGGTGCTGATGGTCGGTCTCCTGGCCCGGACCCTCTTCGGGATCAAGCCCGCCGAGCGGACCATGATCCTGATGGCGATGTTCCCGGGCAGCTTCGTGCTGAGCTTCGCCTACAGCGAGGCCCTGCTGATCCTGCTCTCGGCGATCTGCCTCTACTTCCTCTACCGGCGCCAGTGGCTGTTCGCCGGGGTGGTCGCGGCGCTGGCCACCGCCACCCGCCCGAACGGGGTCGCCATCGCGGCGGCGTGCGGCGTCGCCGCGCTCATCGCCATCTGGCAGGACCGGGAGTGGAAGGCCCTGATCGCGCCGCTCCTCGCCCCGATCGGGTTCGTCGCGTTCCAGTGGTACCTGCGCGTCCACACCGACGAGGACTGGGCCTGGTTCCGGGTGCAGACCGAGGCCTGGGCCGAGGGCACGAGCTTCGGCGCCACCGCGCTCCAGGACACCTTCGGGTTCCTCACCCACCCGCTGAACTCGCCCACCGACGTGCTCACCACCACGTCGCTCATCGCCATGTTCGCCCTGATCTTCACGGCCTGGAAGAGGCGCCTCCCCTGGCCCATGGTCGCCTACGTGGTGGTCGTGCTGGCCCTCATGCTGATCCCCGAGACGGTGACAGCCCGTCCCCGGTTCGTGTACACCGCCTTCCCGCTGTTCCTCTCCGCCGGCGCGTGGTGGCCCGACGACGACGAGGCGAGCTGGGCCCATGAGGGATGGACCCTGCTGATCGCGCTCTGCGCCGCCGGCCTGGTCACCCTGACCGCGCTGTACGGGGTCTACGGCGCGATCCCGTGATCGCGGGCCGCCGGGTCGCGCTCCCTGCGGCCGGCCGGAGCCGCACCGCGCTCGAGCTGGCCCTCCTGGCGGTCCTCGCCTACCTGCCCACGCTGACCGCGGCTCCGGGGCGGGTGCCCGCGGACACCAAGCTCTACCTGTACCTCGACCCCGGCCGGCAGATGGCGGACGCCCTGTGGTCGTTCGACACCCGCCAGTTCGCCGGGTGGGTCCCCCACCAGATCATCGGCTACCTCTGGCCGAGCGGGCCCTTCTACTGGGTCATGGAGCAGCTCGGCGTGCCCGACTGGGTCGCCCAGCGGCTGTGGCTGGGGACCATCCTGTTCGTGGCCGGCGCGGGCCTGCGCTGGGCCGCCCGCCGCCTCGACCTGGCGCCGGGCGCCGCCCTCGTCGCCGCGGTCGTCTACCAGCTGTCGCCCTACGTGCTCGCCTACGTCTCGCGCACCTCGGTCCTGCTGCTGCCCTGGGCCGCGCTCGGCTGGCTCGTCGGACTGACCCAGGGCGCCGCCACGCGCACCCGGTGGCGCGACGCCGGCCTGTTCGCGCTCCTGGTAGCGACCGTCGGCGGCATCAACGCCACCGCCCTGTTGATGGTGGCCCCGGCGCCGGTCCTCTGGCTGGCCGACGCGGCCGCGCGTGGCACCATCACCTGGCGCCGAGCGGGCCGCACCGCGGTCACCCTGGGCAGCCTCTCCCTCGGCGTGTCGTTGTGGTGGATGACCGCGCTGGCCATCCAGGCCCGGTACGGGGCCGCGGCGCTGTCCTTCAGCGAGACCCTCGAGGCGGTCTCGTCGACCGCGGTGGCGAGCGAGGTGCTGCGGGGCCTCGGCTACTGGTTGTTCTACGTGGGCGACCCGGTCACCGCGGCCACCACCGCGTCTCGGGCGTACCAGGAGTCCGCGCCGCTGATCGCGGTCGGCTTCACCCTGGTCCTGGCCGGGCTGGCCGGCCTCGTCGTGGCCCGCTGGGCCCACCGCCGCTTCGCCGCGCTGTGCCTCGCCGCCGGCGTGGTGCTGGCCGTCGGCGCCTACCCCATCGATGACCCCTCGCCGCTCGGCTCCGCCCTCGCCGGCTCGTCACGCTCGACCCTGGTCCTCGCCCTGCGTTCGAGTACCCGGGCGGTGCCCCTCGTGGTTTTCGCCCTCGCCCTCGGCGCCGGTTCGATCGTGACCGCCCTGGGTGGGCTGCGCCCCCGTCTCGGCCGCCTCGCCGCGGTCGCCCTCGTCCTACTCGCGGTGGTGAACCTGCCGCCGGCGTGGACCGGCGGCTTCGTCGACCCGGACCTCGACCGTCCCGAGGCACTGCCCGCCTGGTGGTCCGAGGCGGCCGCCGACCTCGACGCCGCCCCCAAGGGCTACCGGGTGCTCCAACTGCCCGGCATGGAGTTCTCGACCTACCGCTGGGGCCACACCGTGGACCCGGTGTTGCCGGGGATCAGCGAGCGGCCCCTGCTGACGCGCGACCTGCTGCCGCTCGGTAGCCCACCGGCCATGGACACCGTCTACGCCCTCGACGACCGCTTCCAGGCCGGGGTGGAGGAGCGCGCCTCGGTGGCGCCCATCGCCCGCCTGCTCGGCGCCGACACCGTGCTGGTCACGCCCGAGACCGCCTTCGAGCGGTTCCAGACCCCCCGGCCCAAGCGCACGTGGCGCCTGTTCGCCGAGCCCGGCGACGGCCTCGGCGCCGCGGTCGCCTACGGGACCGCTCGGCCGAACCTCGCCCCTACCGACCCGCCCGCGGCGGCCATGGTGGACGAGGAGGCGCTCGCCGCCGCCGACCTCGGCACCGCGGTGCCGCCGATCGCCCTCGTGCCGGTGGAGGACTCGCAGCCGATCGTGCGCGCCGGCGGGGCGCCGGTGGTGCTGTCCGGCAGCGGCGACGGGCTCGTGGATGCCGCGGCCGCAGGCCTCGTCGACGGGTCCGAGACCGTCCGGTACGCCGCGGCCACCGACGACCTCGAGGCGGCCATCGCCGAGGGGAGCCTCGTGGTGGCCACCGACAGCAACCGGGTCCGCGCCCGGCAGTGGCG
Organism: uncultured Microthrixaceae bacterium; assembly: GCA_964649545.1. Classification (GTDB taxonomy): domain Bacteria; phylum Actinomycetota; class Acidimicrobiia; order Acidimicrobiales; family DATDAH01; genus JAEUJM01. Next base: position 6,495 of record CAZYPY010000018.1, read on the forward strand.
GGGCAGCCAGGATGTCTGGGGCTTCACCGAGGACGGCGAGAACCCCGGGCTCCTCGAGGACGACGCCGCCGACCACCGCCTCGAGGTCTTCCCCGACCAGACCGACGAGAACGTCACCACCGCGGTCCAGGTCGGACCCGTCCGGGCCACCGCCAGCGCCTACGGCGAGCCCAACGCCTACCGACCCGAGGACCGGGCCGCCCACGCGGTCGACGGTGACCCGACGACCGCGTGGCTCGTCGCCGACCGGGCCGACCCCCGGGGCGAGCGGCTCCGCATCGACGCCGACGAGCCGGTCGACGCGATCGAGGTGCTCCAGGCCCAGGTGCCGCGTGCCAACCGGTGGATCACCGAGGTGCGCCTCACCACCTCGACCGGCGAGGACCGCACCATCGCGCTGACCGAGGCGTCGCGCACCGGTACGGGCCAGCCCATCGACCTCGAGGCCCCCGCCGACTGGTGGACCCTCGAGATCACCGACGTCAGCACGCCCGAGGCCGCGGCCTACCCGGACCAGGTGGCGGTGGGCGTCGCCGAGGTCACGACCGCCCTCGGGCCGAGCCAGGAGGTCGTGCGGCTGCCGACCGACGCCCTCGGCGTCGCGGGCACCGACGACCCGGTCGCCATCGTGCTCACCCGCCTGCGCACCGACCCGCTCGACCGGTGGCGCCGCGACCCCGAGCGCGCCCTCGTCCGGTCCTTCACCCTCGGCGCGCCACAGGCGTTCGCCGTCGACACCACCACCCGGGTGGACCGTCGAGCCTCCGACGAGGTCATCGCCGACCTCTACGGCGTCTCGACCGCCACCAGCACCGGGCGCCTGGCCGGCGACCTCGCATCGGGCGGATGGGCGGCGGTCGACGGCGACGACGCCACCGCGTGGGTGACGCCCTTCGGTGCCGCGGTCGGCGCCACCCTCACCGTGCCGACCGAGGGGCGCCTGGGAACCCTCGAGATCACCGCGGCGGAGGGCGAGCACCTCGCTCGACCCACCCGTCTGGAGTTGGCCCGCGGGCCCCAACGAATCGCGGTCGACCTCCCCGCCGGGGCCGGCACCGGTCCGGTCGTCGTGGACCCTGGCCCCCTGGCCGACGCCACGGGACCCCTCACCGTCACCGTCGCCGCGACCGATGGCGCGACGACGGTCGACCGCCGGTACGGCGAGGTGGTCGGCCTCCCGAGCGGCCTCGCCGAGGTGTCCGGTCGGGGTCTGAGCGCCGCACCCCTCCCCGACCGCCTGGACACCGGCTGTCGCCAGGACCTCCTCGAGGTGGACGAGACCCCGGTGGGCCTGCGGGTCTCGGGGCCCACCGCCGACGTCCTGGCCGGCGCCGCGCTCACGACCCGCCGGTGCGGCCCCGACGCCCAGGAGCGACTCGATCTGGGCCCCGGCGAGCACCTCGTCGAGAGCGCCATCGGGTCCTCCACCGGCGTCGACGTCGACCGGGTGGTCCTCACCAACGAGGCCGCCGAGACCGCGCTGGCGACCCCCGCCCCCGCCGCGCCCGCCGTCGAGGTGACCGGCGGGCGGGCGCACCAGACCGTGACCGTGGGCCCCTGCCCCGAGGGCTGCTGGCTCGACCAGGGCCTGGGCTGGAACCCCGGATGGGAGGCCACCGTGGACGGCGCCTCGCTGGGTGAGCCGACCCAGATCAACGGTGGCACCAACGGATGGTTCCTCCCTGCCTCGGACACCGCCACCACCGTCGAGCTCCGGTGGACGCCACAGCGGTGGACCTGGCTCGCGCTCGGTCTCTCGGTGGTCGCAGTGCTCGGCTGCGTCGCCCTCGTCGTGCTCGACCGGCGTCGCGCCACCGTGACGGCAGGCCGGGCCGACCGGCCCGCCCTCGCCGCCCCGTGGGCGCCCGACGATCACCGCCACCACGTGGTGTGGATCACCGCGGCCCTCGCCGCCACGGTGCTGGTGGCGCCGCTCTGGGGTGCCGCGACCTTCGCCATCGCCCTGCCCCTCGTCTGGTGGCGCCGAAGCGCGCTGGTCGGCGCGGTGGGCCTCGTCGGCCTCGCGGGCGTGGCCGCCGCCGTGGTGGTGCGCCAGGCGGTCCGCGACCCGTTGGCCGGCTTCGGCTGGGTCCAGACCGTGGCGGTGGCGCACCGACCCACCCTGGCGATGGTCGTGCTCGTGGTGGCCGCCACCCTCCCGATGCGGGGTCGTCCGGCCGCTAGCCTCCCGGGGTCCGCGCCCGTGGCGGGCGACGACCCCGCAGACCGGACGAGTGGACTGCGTGCCGACGAGCCAGGAGACGAGCCGGGGTGAGCGAGCCCGCCGCCATCGACACCACCAGTGCCGCCGCGGATGCCGAGGATGCGGCGGCCACCGCCGTGACCGACGACGGCATCGACCGGCGCCGCTTCTTCCGGTGGCTGGCCGTGATCGCCCTCGGAGCGCTCGCCGTGCGAGTGCTCTACATCCTCGTGTTCAAGCGCGACGAGCCCGCCATCGGCGACGCGATCTACTACGCCGGCCAGGCCATCCGGCTCGCGGAGGGCCGGGGCTTCGTCGAGCCCTATCCGGCAGGATCGGTCGCCGCGGCGGCGGATCACCCGCCGCTCACCGCCCTGGCCATGGCGCCCGTCGCGTGGGTCTTCGGCTCGAGCGTGCTGGCGCAGCGCCTCGCCATGGCCGTCGTCGGCACGCTCACCGTCGCCGGCCTGGGCGTGCTGGGACGGACCGTCAGCGGCTCGAGCCGCGTCGGGCTGATCGCGGCCGGGCTGGCCGCGGTCTACCCCAACCTCTGGCTCAACGACGGCGTGGTGATGTCGGAGTCGCTCGCCACCCTCACCCTCGTCGCCCTCTTCCTGGCCCTCTATCGGTTCCAGGGCCGGTACACGGTCGGCCGCCTCGCCCTGATCGGCGCGCTCTGCGGCGTGGCCATCCTCGCCCGGGCCGAGTCGGCGCTGTTCCTGCCCCTCGTCGTGCTGCCCACCGTGTGGTTCGCGAGCGACCGCTCGCCGTGGCAACGCCTCGGCGTGGTCGCCGTCTCCGGCGTCGCCGCGGTCGCGGTCGTCGTCCCCTGGACCGCGTACAACCTGACCCGGTTCGAGGAGCCCGTGATGCTGTCCACCAACGACGGCCTCACCATCCTCGGGGCGAATTGCGACGACACGTACTACGGCGACGGCGTGGGGCTCTGGTCGTTCGCCTGCCCCTTCACCGTCCCCATCCCGCTCCCCGACCCCCTGCCCACCGCCGAGGGCTGTGCCCCCGAGTCCGACGACCCCTTCGCCTGCGCCGACCAGTCCGAGGTGGCCAAGGCCTTCCGCCAGGCCGGCATCGAGTACATCTCGAACCACAAATCCCGGCTCCCGGTCGTGGCCGCCGCCCGGGCCGGACGGATCTGGGGGGTGTACGCCCCGGCCCAGATGGTCGACTACAGCGAGGGCGACCTCGAGACCACGGGCGAGGGCCGCGAAGGCTGGGCCTCGTGGTGGGGCTACGCCATGTGGTGGGCCATGGTGCCGCTGTCGGTCTACGGCGCCGTCCTGCTCCGCCGGCAGGGCCGACTGGTGCTGCCCCTCGTGATGACCGCCGCGGTCATCACGGTGACGGCGGTCGCCTTCTACGGGCTCGTCCGCTTCCGCATCCCGGCCGAGATCGCCGTCGTGGTGCTCGCCGCGGCCGCCCTCGACGGGCTGATCCGGCGCGGTCGCCCTAGCGTGGCCCCGTCATGACCCCCGGTGGACCGACGTCGCTGCTCTTCATCATCCCGGCGTACAACGAGGAGGAGTCTCTCCCCGGTGTCCTCACGGAACTGGCCGACGCCTACCCCGACGCCGATGTGGTGGTCGTCGACGACGGCTCCTCCGACGCGACCGCGGCGGTCGCCCGTGCCGGTGGCGCCGTGGTGCTCCAGCTCCCCTACAACCTGGGGATCGGCGGCGCCTTGCGCACGGGGTTCCGCTACGCCGTGCGCAAGGGCTACCAGCGGGGCGTGCAGTTCGACGCCGACGGCCAGCACCATGCGGACGAGGTGCCGGCCCTGCTCGCCGGCCTCGACGCCGGCGCCGACATGGTGGTCGGGAGCCGCTTCTCCGACGGGCCGCCGCCCTACAAGGTGGGACGCCTGCGCAAGGCGGCCATGGGCGTGCTGACCGTCACCATGCGCCGCATCGCCGGGAAGCACTTCAGCGACACCAGCTCGGGCTTCCGGGCCTTCTCCCGACCCGTGCTGGAGTTCTTCGCCGAGACCTACCCGGCCGAGTACATGGAGTCGGTCGAGGCGCTGTTCTCCACCGTGCGCGCCGGCTACGACGTGGTCGAGGTGCCGGTGCAGATGCGCGAGCGTGAGCTCGGTGCCCCCTCGAACCGCACCTGGCGGCTCGTCTACCACTACCTGCGGCTCTTCGTGGTGCTGCTCGCCCAGGCCCCGCGCTCACGGCGACCGGTCGCGCCACCCCCGCCCGCCGAGGCCGATGCGCACGGGGTGACGGCGTGATCGGCCACCTCACGACGCTGGCGGTGCTCGCGAGCCACGCCGACGGCGACGCGTCGCCGGTCGACGACGTCCACGCCATGAGCATCGGCGGCCGCATCCTGGTCGCTGCTCTCACCGCCCTCACCCTGTTGTTCCTGCTCCGCCTCGTGCGACGCGGCCAGCTCCGGGGCAAGTACGCCCTGCTGTGGCTGGGCGTCGGAGCGGCGATGGTCGGCTTCGCGATCTACCCCGACGTCCTCGTGCCCATCTCCGAGGGCCTCGGCATCAGCTACGAGCCGGCGATCATCTTCATGGCCGCGATCGCGTTCCTCTTCGTGGTGATCGTGCACTTCTCCTACGAGCTGTCCCGGCTCGAGGACCGCACCCGCACCCTCGCCGAGGAGCTCGCCCTCCTCCGCGCCGAGACCCAGGAGCCCGACCCGGAGGGCTGAGCGCCGACTCAGTCGACGGCGCGGGACTCCACGATGAGGCCGTCGGCCACGAACGGGGCCCAGCCCTTGCCGATCGAGCGCTCGAGGAAGAGCACGAAGCGGCCGGCGAGGCCCAGCATCCGGCCCTTCACGCCCTGGCCCTGGGCCTGCTTCACCGCCGGCACGTAGGTGGCGGTGCGCACCGGCTCCCAGCCGTGGCGGCACAACAGGTTCGTGAGGGTGCGCCACGAGAACAGGATCACGTGGTCGGGGTGGTTGATCTCGGCCCCGGCCATCGCCGCGAAGCCGTTGAGCAGGCCGGACGCGTTCGGGGTGGTCAGCACGAGCGTGCCACCGGGGGCGAGCAGGTCGTGGAGGCCGTCGAGGAACGAGCCGGGGTCGTCGAGGTGCTCGATGACCTCGCCGGCGATGAGCAGCTCGGCCGGCTCGAGGCCGAGGGCCGCGAGCCCGTCGGGATCCCGGCCGTCGGCCACGTGGGCCTCGTAGCCGCGCGCCTTGGCCCGCTCGACGCCGGCCTCGTCCACGTCCACGCCCACGAGCGACGACGCCACGCCGCCCAGGTGCTCGTGCAGCCACGTGCCGGTCTCGGCCTGCATGTCCTCGTAGCCCGCGTCGACGAAGCCGACGTGGATCACCCGCTTGCCGCGCGCCAGCCCGGTCACGTACTCGATGCGGTTCACCACCCGTGCCTCCGGCAGGGTGTGGACCATCTCCATCTGCGCGCCCTGCTTTGCGCCTCCTTCGTCGGCGCCCCTTCGGGATCCGACGCCGGCGCTTGGTGCTGCTCCGCTCCGCTCCGCAGCGTTGCTCGTCATTGGGGGACCCCCGGAATCAGGTGGGCGCCGACCGGGTCGGCGGTGTGGAGCAGCTCGCGGAGGGGCGGCCCGGCCCCGTCGGCGAAGAGCCGCTCCAGCTTGTCGAACATGGTGCGCCGGCCGACCCAGAGCAGCCGGCTGCCGAGGCGGCCCGTGCCGGGCACGACCCAGAAGGGCTCCTCGGTGTCGAAGTCGTACGGGTGGCAGTAGGTCAACGGCACCGGGCCACCGCCGTTGAGCCGCCACGTGAGCCTCACGAGGGGCCAGGGGAGCACGCGCAGGTATACCCCGCCCATGTACGGCGCGGCCACCGGGCCGAACCGGGCGATCGGGCACGGCAGCTCGACCAGGCCGCTCGGCCACGTGAACGGCTCCCGGGGCAGGCCGGGGAAGCCGTGGAGCGGGCTGCGGGCGGGCAGCACGCTCGACGAGTAGGTGAAGCCCAGCTCCGGCAGCACGTCCGTCACCCAGACCGTCTCCTTCACGAGCGAGAACGTCGGCGCCCGGTAGCCCACGATCGGCTCACCCAGGAGGTCCTCGAGCAGGTCCTTGCCCCGGCGGGTCTCGTCGACGAAGCGCTCACGCGACAGCTCGGTGAGCGGGGTGTGGTCCCACGAGTGCAGGCCCACCTCGTGGCCGGCGTCCCGGGCCTCGGTGACGAGCTCGGGGTTGGCGACGGCGGTGGTGCCCACGATGAAGATCGTTCCCCGGATGCCCCGCTCGGCCAGCCACTCGTACACCCGGCGGGTGACCACGGGGTAGCTGGTGTCGTCGTCGGGATCGGGCCGGTGGGGCTCGACGTCGAAGCTGAAGGTCACCGGGGCCCGGCGGGCTCCCCGCGCCGGCACGGGCTCAGTAGGCATCGAAGTCGAGGAACTCGTAGGTGTCGAGGGTGAAGGTCTCCTGGGGCACCTCGTCCGAGAGGCTCCGGAACAGCAGGTTGAGCGGCGCGGGCTGGAGCTTGCGCGGCGGCCGCAGGCCCCGCACGGGGACGTGGGCGTTGAACCCGGCGTACACGGCGGCCGGGGCCCGGTGGTGGCGGCAGGCCGCGGCGACCACGGCTCGGGGCGACACGGTCTCGCCCACGGCCAGCGGCCGGCGGGGCAGCAGCTTGACGATGACCGCGAACGGCACGCCGCCGAAACGGTGCTCCACCGACACCGCGAGCAGGTCATCGCTGGTGTGGGCCACGAAGCCCGCCCGAGGCTGGGACAGGCGCCAGCGCAGCTGCTCGGGCGTCCAGGCCTGCGTCCATCCGGACGCCGCGTGCTGATCGATCTCGCCGGCGAGGGTGGCGAACTCATCCGAGGCCAGCCAGGCGTCGTCGGCGACCCGGCTCTCGACGCCCTTGGCGGAGCCGAACGGGTGCACGATCCGCACGGGCAGCGGCCCGAGGAAGCGGTAGCCGAGGTACTTCAGGGCGCCGGGCGTCGACTTCTCGTTGGGCACGGCGAGGATGCCCTTGGCGCCGTCGAGCCGGGCCCGCTCGTAGATGCGGTGACCGATCTGGACGAAGTAGCCCTTGCGCTGCGCCCCCGAGCGGGTGACCGCGTTGAGCGAGAAGTACACGGGGGCGGGGCCGCCGGCGTTGCGCCACCGCTGCGGGATCAGCGCGTAGTGCGCCATGCGCCGCCCGTCCTCGTCGATGCCCTCGTAGACGCCGCCGCCCTCGGGGTTCTCGTCGTAGAGCCAGGCGAGGTAGTCGGGACCGTCGAAGCGCTTGTCCGGCAACTCGGCGTTGAGCAGCTCGGTGTTGCGCTCGTGCTCGCGCTGCACGTCGCCGGCGCCGGCGGGCGCGTCGGCGTCGGTCATGGGGCCACCTCGGTCATGTCCCGACCATCTTGGCCCGCGCGCCGCCCCCACCGCCCCACCAGGGCGGCCACGCCCACCCCGGCGAGCACCACGAGGGCCACGTCGGCGGGAACGCGGTAGCGCGTGGTGCCGAACGCGAGCGCCGCCGTGACCGTGATCACGATCATGGGGGCGACGAGGGGGATGAGCGTGATCCGGCGGCGGTGCAGCCACACGGCGCCGACCACAGCCAGCGGCAACAGCACGTAGTACATGGCCAGGCCCGCCTGTGACGCCCGCTGCCCCCGGCCCTCGAGCTGGTCGTTGAAGCGGACGTTCTGGGCCGGGCGGTAGAGGTCCCACATGCGCCCCACCCGGGCGGCCATCACCACCGGCAGGCGCCCGGTGTGCTCGCCGATGTACTCGACGGCCTGGTCCCGGGCGACGAGCTCGCGCTCGGACTCGTCGTACACGTGGCGGTCCTGCAGCGACGCCTGCACCTGCCGGAACTGCTCGGGGTCGGCGAAGCAGTCGGCGGGCAGGTCGATGCGTTCGCACATCCGGCGCTGGGTGGCCACCGGGACGGTGGCGAGGTCGAAGCACTCGCCGTAGTAGCCGAGGTTCGAGCCGTAGTACGTGTCGTCGCAGCTGGCGGTGTTCAGGACCGCGCCGGCGCCGGTCGACAGGTAGACCGGCTCGGCGAACCGGGAGAGGTTCCAGGCCACCCAGGGGGCGATCACGACCAGGGTCACCAGGCCGCTCGCCACCAGGCGCAGGATCCGGTCCCGCCAGCCCAGGTCGCGCGCCCGCAGGGCGAGGGGCACCACCAGGAACACGCACAGCAACGCCGACTCGGCACGCGTCAGCGTGGCCAGCGCCACCGCCGCGCCGAGCCAGGCGGCGTTGGCGAGGCTCGGCGCCCGCCAGAACCGGTACGAGGCCAGCAGGACGACCGCGGCGATCGCGGCGAACAGCGACTCGGTCTGCAAGAGCAGGTCGTTCACCCAGAACATCGGGTAGACCGCGGCGATGGCCCCGGCGGCCAGGCCCGCCCGGTGCCCGCCGAGCCGGTTCGCGACCGTGGCGACGAGCAGCACCGCCACCACGCCGACGACGCCCGAGACCAGGCGGTGGGCGGTGACGCTGGTGAGGCCCAGCCACGACGCCAGCCCGAGCAGCAGGGGGTACAGCGGGGGCTTCTGGGCGCTGGCCACCGCCTCGCCGGTCGACCGCAGCCAGAGCGGGTCGACGAACCAGTGGCCGTCGGCGATGGCCTTGCCCTGGAGGTGGACGTAGAGCGGGTCGTTGATGCCGGCGACGATGGCCACGCATCCCGCTGGGCCACGGCCGTCGGGACCGCACTCGGGCCGCACGACGAGGATCTCGTACCACCGCACCACCACCGCCACGGCCCCGACCATGACGAGCCCCCACTGGTACCGGCTCGGGCGCCACCGGGTCGCGGTGCCGACGTCGGCGTCGGGTGCCGGCGGGTCCTCGGCGCCGCGATCGCCGCTGGGCGCCTCGGCGCCGGCGACCGGGCTCACTCGGCGGGTGCGCCGACCGGCTCGGGCGCGGCCGCGGGGCCCGGGTCGGTGCCCGGCTCGTCCCCGGTGGGGGTGTCGGCCACCTCGACCGCCTCGGGCTCGCCCGGCTCCACCACCGTCTGGTCCTCACCGCAGCGCCGACGCCACCAGGCGTCGAGGGCGACGGCGGCCAGGATGCAGAGGATGAGGTCGACGGGCGTGCGATAACGGGTCACGCCGAACGAGGCCGCGGCGGTGAACGTGACCATGGCGGCGATGCCGACGAAGGGGATGATCGTCACCCCGCGCTTGCGGAGCACGACGAGACCGACGACGGAGAGCGCCAGCAGCCCGTAATACATGGCCAGGCCGGTGCGCACCGGCACCTGGCCGCGCCGCTCGAACAAGATGTCGAGGTTGGCGCCCTGGATCGGTGCGTAGAGGCCCCACATGCGCCCAACCCTGGCGGCCACCACGACGGGCAGGCGGCCGGCGTGGTCGGACATGTACTCGGTGGCGAGCTCGCGGTGGGCCTCGTCCACCACCGACTCGTCACCCTCGGGGAAGTCCTTCAGCGTGCAGCTGTCGTCCCAGTAGCCGATCTTGTCGCCGTAGTAGGTGGCGTCGCAGTTGCCGTAGGCCATGACCCGGCCCGTGCCCGACGCCAGGTAGACCGGCTCGCTGAACCTCCCCAGGTTGTGCACCACCCACGGCGCCAGGACCGCGACCGTCACCGCCCCGGTCACGGCGACGAGGGCCACCTTGCGACCCCAGCCGATCGCGGGCAGCACGAGCGCCAGCGGAGCGACCACGAACACGAGGAAGGTGGTGCCCTCCGAGCGGGTCAGGGCGGCGAGGCCGATGGCCAGGCCCAGGAGCGCGGCGGTGCCCCACCGCGGCTCCCGCCACAACCGGTAGCACAGCAGCAGCACCGCGCCGACCGCGACGGTGTAGAGCGACTCGGCGAGGATCAGGCCGTCGTTGATCCAGAGGTTGGGGTACACCGCGGCCAGCGCGGCGGCGATCAGCCCGGCCCGCCGACCGGCCACCTGGCGGCCGACGAGGCCCACGAACGCGACCGCGAGGGCGCCGAGGAGGCAGCTGGCGATGCGCTGGGCCAGGACGCTCTCGAAGCCCAGCTTCGCCACGCCGGCGAGGTAGACGAGGTAGAGCGGCGGGTGCCCCGCCGAGGGCTCGAGCACGCCCCGCTCGCGGCACAGGGCGACGGCCTGGTCGTTGCTCATCCCGGGCTCGCGCACCGAGTCGAGGCAGGCGAACGGGTCGTAGAGGTCCCCGTGATCGGCCAGCAGCAGGCTCTGGGTGTGGTACCAGTTGTTGTCGTCGAGGCCGAGGGGGAGGTTCTGGTACCCCGCCAGGGTGGCACCGACGCGCACCGCGAAGGCCAGGCCCACGACGAGCGCCAGCAGGACCGGGAAGGACCGCAGGCGTGTGGGCACGGCGCGCCATCCTACTCAGGGGCCAGGGTTACGATGATGCGCCCGGCGACGGCGACGCGGGCCCCGTCCCCCGCCCGCTCCCCGACCGTCCGCAGCCCCGACGGAGTCGACGCATCCCCTCAACGTCCGCGTGCCCGATGCTCCCATGACCACCGAGCCCTCCGCCTCGGCGGGTCCCCGCACGCCCCTGGCCGTCGGGGCGCTGGTGGCGTCCGTACCGCTGCTGGTGCTCGCCGCGGTCACCTACCTGCCGCTGCTGCTCACCAAGCCGGGGCGTGTGGGCGCCGACACCAAGACCTACCTCTACCTGGACCCGGGCCGACTGCTGGGCGACGCCCCGTTCCTGTGGGACCCGGGGATCGGGCTCGGCACGGTGACGCACCAGAACATCGGCTACCTCTGGCCGATGGGGCCCTTCTACTGGGCGCTCGAGGCCGTGGGCCTCCCCGACTGGGTCGCCCAGCGGCTGTGGCTCGGCTCCGTGCTCTTCGCGGCGGGCGCCGGGGTCGTCTACCTCCTGCGCACCCTGCACTGGGTGCCGGCGGGGCCCCGCAGCGGTGACGGACCGTGGGCCCGGCGGTGGTGGGACCTCGGGCTGATCGTCGCCGCCCTCGCCTACGCCCTCAGCCCGTACGTGCTCGCCTACGCCGCCCGGCTGTCGGTGATCCTGCTCCCCTGGGCCGCCCTGCCCTGGCTCGTCGCGCTGACCGCCCGGTCGCTGCGCCACGGCGGCTGGCGCCACCCGGCGATGTTCGCCCTCGTCGTGCTGACCGTGGGGGCGATCAACGCCACCTCGCTCATCCTCGTCGGCCTGGGCCCGCTGCTCTGGGTGCTCTGGGCGGTGGCCGTCGAGCGCGAGGTTCCCTGGCGCCGCGCGGCCGGCGCGGTGCTGCGCATCGGCGCGCTCACCGTCGTGACCTCGTTGTGGTGGGTGGCCGGCCTGGCCCTGCAGGGCAGCTTCGGCATCCCCATCCTGCGCTACACCGAGACCTACCAGGCCGTGGCCGTGACCTCGAGCGCTCCCGAGCTGCTGCGGGGCCTCGGCTACTGGTTCTTCTACGGCAACGACAAGTTCGGCCAGTGGATCCTCCCGAGCATCGGCTACCTGAGCTGGGGCGTCCCCCTCAGCTACGGGCTCCCCTTCCTGGCATTCGTGTCCGCGGTGGTCACCCGCTTCCGGCACCGTGCGTTCTTCGTGCTGTGCATCGCCGTCGGCGTGGTCGTCGGGATCGGCGGGCACCCGTACGCGGACCCGTCGCCGCTCGGGCGCGTCTTCCGGGACTTCACCAACCTCGACGCCGGCCTGGCCTTCCGCAGCACCGCCCGGGCCGTGCCCCTCGTCGTGCTGGGGACCGCGGTGCTGCTCGGCGCCGGCGTCAACGCGCTCGCCCGCGCCCTTCCCCGCCTGGCCCTGCCCGCGGGCCTCGTGGCCGTCGTGCTGGTCCTGGCCAACATGCCGGCCACGTGGGGCGGCAACCTCGTCGACCGCAACCTCGACCGGGCCGAGGACGTGCCCGCGTACTGGCTGGAGGCGGCGGCCGCCCTCGATGCCGGCGATCACCGGACGCGGGTGCTCGAGCTCCCGGGCTCGGACTTCGCCGCCTACCGGTGGGGCACCACCGTCGACCCGATCACCCCCGGCCTGATGGATCGCCCGTACGTCGCGCGCGAGCTCATCCCCTACGGCTCGCACCCGTCGGCCAACCTCCTGAACGCCCTCGACCGGCCCCTGCAGGAGGACACCTTCGACCTCGACGCGCTGGCCCCGATGGCCCGACTTCTCGGGGTCGGCGACGTCGTGCTGCGCTCGGACCTCGCCTACGAGCGCTACCGGACGCCCCGCCCGCGCGCCACGTACGAGCTCATGGGCTCGGTCCCCGGCCTGGGCGCCCCCACGGGCTTCGGCTCCCCCGAGCCGCCGAACCTCGCCCGGCCGTCGCTGCCGCTGATGGACGAGGTCGAGCTGGGCACCGATCCGACCCTGCCGGAGCCGCCCAAGGTGTCGGTCTACCCGGTCGAGGATCCCGAGCCGATCATCCGTGCCGTACCCCGCGACCGCCCGATGCTCCTGGCCGGCGACGGCGACGGGCTGGTGCAGGCCGCCGGCGCCGGCCTGGTCGACCCGAACCAGGCCGTCTTCTACGCCGGCAGCTTCGCCGCCGACCCCGCCGCCCTCCAGGACCGGCTCGACGAGGGCGCCGAGCTCGTCGTGACCGACTCGAACCGCAAGCGGGCCCGGCGGTGGAGCGCGGTGCGGGAGAACGAGGGCTACACCGAGCGCGCCGGCGAGGAGCCGCTCGTCGACGACCCCGGCGACAACCGCCTCGAGGTGTTCCCCGACGCGGGCGACGACGCCTTCACCGTGTCCGAGCAACGTGGTGGCGCGACGGTCTCTGCCACGGGGTACGGGAACCCCATCACCTTGACCCCCGGTGAACGGGCCGCGCTGGCCATGGACGGCGACCCCGCCACGGCCTGGCGGGTGGGGGCGTTCTCCGAGGTCGAGGGCGAGCGCCTCGAGATCGAGCTGGACGAGCCCCTCACCACCGACGAGGTGTCGTTCCTCCAGCCCCAGAACGGGGTGCGCAACCGCACCATCACCGGCCTGCAGCTGCGCTTCGACCGCGGCGACCCGGTGGACGCGACCCTCGACGACGCCTCCCTCTCGGGAGCGGGTCAGACGGTGACCTTCGACGAGCGGACGTTCTCGCACCTGACCGTCGAGATCACGAGCGACAGCGTGGGGTCCCGGGTGAAGTACACCGGGCTCTCCCCCGTCGGCTTCGCCGAGGTCGGCCTCGAGGGCATCGCCGTCGACGAGTTGGTCCGCCCGCCGACCGACCTGTTGGACGCGGCCGGCGCCGCATCCCTCGACCACCCCCTCACCTACCTGTTCTCCCGGCAGCGCACGAACCCGGCCGAGCCGGTGCGCTCGGACGAGGAGGCCGCCATGGCGAGGATCATCGACCTGCCCGCGGGCCGCTCGTTCTCGGTCACCGGCGACGCCCGCCTGAGCGCGCAGGCCCCCGACGACGTCATCGACGCCCTCGTGGGCCTCCCGGGGGCCGACGAGGGTGGCGTCACGGCCCGCTCCTCCGCGCACCTCGCCGGCAAGCTGTCGGCCCGGGCGTCGTCGGCGGTCGACGGCGACCCGGCGACGGCCTGGGAGTCCCCGTACGAGCGACCGCAGGGCGCCTGGGTGGCCTACACCGTGGCCGAGCCGATCTCGGTGGACCACCTCGACCTCCAGGTGGTGGCCGACCCCCGCCACTCGCTGCCCACCCAGCTGACCGTGACCACCGACGGGGGTGCCGGCGCCATCGCGGTCGACCTGCCCCCGATCGAGCGTGGCGACGGGATCGGCCACACGGTGACGGTCCCCGTCGACCTGCCGGCGACGCTGCGGGGCCGGACCATCCGGGTCACCCTCTCCGGTGTCGACCCCCTCCTCACCCAGGACTGGTACGGCAACGCGCCGCTGCCGCTCCCGGTGGGCATCGCCGAGGTCGGGATCGACGGCATCGAGGTGGGCCGGCCCGACCGCACCGTGTCCCCGGCGTGCCGGGACGACCTGCTGACCATCGCCGGCGAGGCCGTCCCCGTCCGCCTCACCGGCACCACCGAGGACGCGATCGCTCGCCGCCCTCTCGGCCTCGAGCAGTGCGGCGAGGAGCGCTCGGTCTCGCTCGACGACGGTGAGAGCATCCTGCGCGCCGCTCCCGGTCGGGCCACCGGCGTCGACCTCGACTCGCTGGACCTGGCCTCGCGCGCCGGGGGCGGGGCGGGTCGGGCCGACGAGCCCCACGCGCCGGGGCCCGATGTGGTCGTCGAGGACGAGGGCTTCGTCCACGCCAACGTCCGTGTCGAGGAGCCGAGCGAGCCGTTCTGGCTGATCCTCGGCCAGAGCTGGAACCCCGGCTGGACCGCCGAGGTCACCGATGGCGACGGCAGCGGCGATCTCGGTGAGCCCACCCTCGTGAACGGCTACGCCAACGCGTGGCTGGTCGACCCACCCGAGGGCGGCGGCGACGTCACCATCGCGCTGGCGTGGACCCCCCAACGCCTGGTCTGGGTCGCCATGGCGCTCTCGGGGGTCGGGATCGTGGCCTGCCTCGTACTGCTCGTCCTCGACCCCCGCCGGCGGCGCGTGGTCGCCGCGGAGGCCAAGGCCGCCGAGCACGACCCGGGCCTGCGCCCCATCTGGGCCGACCCGCGCGTCGGGATCGACCGCCCCGCTCGGTGGGGGGCGGCGCTGACGGCGGGCGCAGTGGCCCTGGTGCTCACCGCCGCCTTCAGCGGGATCGTCTGGGGGGTCCTGGCCGGCGCAAGCGCGCTCGCGGCGCTGCGGTGGCGCTGGGGACTCCCCGCGGTGCGCCTCGGTGCCCTCGTCGGCTTCGGGGGCGCGATCGCCTACACCACGGTCAGCCAGGCCCGGCACCGCTACCCCGCCGACTTCGACTGGCCCGTGCGCTTCGACGTCACCAACTGGCCGGTGTTCACCGCCTTGGCCCTGCTCGTGGTCGCGACCCTGGTCGACGTGGCCCTGGCCCGTAGGGTGCCGGGGTCCGCTGAGGGCCCGGCGCCGGCCGGGCCCGCTCCTGGAGGTGACGGGCCATCCGAATCGTGAGGGTCACCGCGGTGATCGCCGCCATGGTGCTGCTCGTCCTGGCCGCTGCCGAGATGAGCGCCCGAGCGCTCGCGCCGTACCTGGCCGAGCCACTCGTCTGGTCGGACCGCAGCACCCAGGTCAAGGTGGCGCAGATGGACCGCCTCGCCCGACGAGCGGGCTGTGTCGACGTCGCCTTCGTCGGCAACTCGATGACCCGGGACGCCATCGACCCCCGTGCCTACACGGCCGCCGACCCGCAGCACCGCACCGCCTACAACGCGGCCCTCGACGCGGCGACCCCCGCCCTGCTGCGACGGTGGACGCTCGAGGAGGTCGAGCCCCGCCTCGGTCCCGCCACGGTCGTGCTCGGCCTGTCGAGCTTCGACCTGAACGACAACGCCCGCATCGCAGCCTCCGCGCTCGAGAGCTACTCGACCGCCACGCTCTCCCGTGACGACGTCTTCGGGCGCCTCCAGGCCCCGTTCGTCGAGCACTCCGCGCTGTTCCGCTACCGGACCGAGCTGCGGGATCCCAGTCAGCTCTGGGCCGGCCTCCAGGACGCCCGTGCGGGCGATCGCCAGGAGCGCCTCTCCGCCGACGGCATCGACGGCATCATCGGCCCCGATGGCGAGGGCCTGTCCCGCCGCGAGCTGTCGTACACCGGCGCGGTGAGCATCCAGCGCTTCGCGCAGACCGAGCTGCTCAACGACTTCCACCTCGGCGGGGCGCAGGTGGCGGCCGCCGAGGGCCTCATCGAGGAGCTCCAGGGCCGCGACGTCGAGGTCGTGCTGCTCCTGCTCCCGGTGACCGCCGACTACATCGAGCTGCACCCCGAGGGCGGCGCCGACTTCCAGCGCTACCTGGTCACCGCCCGCCGCCTGGCCGAGCGCACCGGGGCGACGCTGGTCGAGGCCCAGGGGTGGGCCACGGGTGACGAGCAGTTCGCGGACACCCACCACCTCAACGGCGACGGGGCCCTCGCCTTCAGCGCCGAGCTGCCGGGCCTGCTCGCCGACGCCGGCGCCACCACCCCCGCCTGCCGGCCCTGAGGGGCCTGCTGGCAACTCGCGCTCCCGGGCGACCACAATCGTGGGCATGAAGCGACTCGCCCTCCTCCTCGCCGCCGCCGCCCTCGTGCTCGCCGCCTGCTCCAGCGACGGCGGCGACGACAACGCCTCGGACACCACCTCGGGGGGCGACACCGCGGCCACCGTGACCGGCGACACCGCCGACACCGGCGACGACGCGGTGGACACCGCCGACCTCCCCAGCTTCGACGACGTGGCCGCGATCGGCACCGCGCTCGGCTGCGAGCTCGAGTACGACGGCATCGTCGACGCCGACCGCGAGTACAGCACCTGCGTCTTCGAGGGTGAGCAGGCCCTCATCTACATCTACACCGACCCCGCGGTGGTGGCCGACGTGGCCGCAGCCGGTGCCCCGGCCCTGGTCTACGGCGCCAACTGGACCATCGAGGTCGAGACCGCCCCCGTCGCCGAGGCCGCCGCCGAGGCCACCGGCGGCGAGGTCGCCCCCGCCGCCTGAGACCGTTCTGAGCTCGACCGGGCGGCGCCCGTCAGACCGGCGGGCACTCCTCGGGCTTGTCGAGCGTCGGGGGCTCGCGCCACGGCATGGTCTCCCAGCCGTCGGCGACGCGCACGTTCCACTGCTGCTGGGCGTACTCGAGCACCGGCACGGCCAGGCGCTCGGACCCCTCGGGGCACAGGTGCAGCCCGTCGAGCCGTCGGACCCGCTCGAGGGTGCCGTCGGCGCCCGGCAGGCGGTCGGTGTAGCCACCGTCGGGGCCGTTCAGGTAGTCGCCGCCCTCGACGTAGTCGACGTCGTCGTCACGGTCGGCCAGGGCGCGGAACTGCGAGTTCAGGGCGACCAGCTGGAGGGTGTCGGACTCGCTGTCCACCGCCGGCATGCCGATCCAGAGGATCTGCGCCCCCGAGTCGGTCACCATCTCGGCGAACGGGTCGAGGACCTGCTGCTGGTACTGCGGCGCCCAGTTCGGGTCGCCGGGCTCGAAGGCGGCGTCGCCGCGCTCCCACGTGCCGATCAACATGACCACGAGGTCCGGGCTGGTGGCGTCGAGCTGCTGCTGCCAGAGGACCCTCGACGCGGTGTCGCGGGCGATGCTCGGGGCGAGATCGAACTGGACCTGCGAGTCACCCCCCTCGTTGAGGGCGGTGGCGATGGCCGGGGCCAGGCCGTTCATGACCGAGTCGCCGGCCAGCACGACGCGAAGCGGGTCCTCGGGGGTCGGCTGGCGGCCGCCCGGGGGCACGGACGTGGTCGTCGTGGTGGGCGCGTCGGTGTCGGCGCTGGCGGGCTCGGTGCCCTGGGCCACCGCCGGCGCCTCGACGTCGGTGGCGCACGCGGTGGCCGCGGCCAGCACGACCAGTGCGGGGACGAGCGCCCACGCGGCGCGGCGCACCCGCGTCATGCCCGCACGGCCTTGGGGCCGGGCGCCAGGCGGAGCTTGAGCAGGATCCAGAGCGCGGCCACACCGTCGGTCCACTGGATCTTCTTGCCCTCCTCGCGGCCCCGGGCGCGATAGCTGATGGGCACCTCGAAGATGCGCTCGCCGGAGCGCAGGAACTTGCCGGTGACCTCGGCCTCGATACCGAAGCCCGACGACCGCAACGCCACCGTGCGCCACAGCTCGGTGGGCGCCACCTTCAGGCAGGTCTCGATGTCGGAGAGCCACGCGTCGTAGAGGAAGCTGGCCCAGAACGCGAGCGCCTTGTTCCCGATGACGTACCAGAACGAGTACGCCGAGTGACCCCCGTAGGACCGCTTGCCGTACACGACCCGCGCGCCCTCGTCGAGGATGGGCTCGAGCAGCGCCGGGAAGTCCGCCGGGTCGTACTCGAGGTCCGCGTCCAGGACGGTGAGCAGGTCGCCCTCGGCCTCCTGGATGCCGCGCCGCAACGCCGCGCCCTTGCCCTGGTTCGCGGTCTGGCGCACCACGCGCACCGCCCCCTTCTCGACGAGGTCCTCGATGGTGTCGAGGCAGCCGTCGGTCGAGCCGTCGTCGACGACCAGCACCTCGGTCTCGAGGGGCATCTCGACCGCGAGCAGTCGCTCGAGGGCGTGGCGGAGGGTCGCCCGCTCGTTGTAGACGGGCATGACGACGGTGATCGAACTCGGGTGCATGCAGCGGTTCCTGGCCGGCGAGCCCGAGGCTCGGGCGGGGTCGGGGGCGGCGCCACGGACTTGGAGCCGCCTCGAGAGGCTCACCTAGCATACGAGCCGGGCCCCCCGATCCGGGGCATCGGCCCACCTCTTCCCCTGGATCTCCTGTGGACGCCCTCTCGCCCTCCGCCCGCGCCAAGCTCGGTGACATCGCCGCGGCGGCGGGCCTGCACCGCATCCACCTCCTGGCCTGGCGCGACCTCGACGACGTCGAGGCCGGCGGCTCCGAGGTGCACGCCGCCAACGTGGCCCGCCTGTGGGCCGAGGCCGGCATCGAGGTCACGATGCGGACGTCGTACGCGCAGGGCCACCCGCCCGCCGATGTCCGCGACGGGTACCACGTCATCCGCAAGGCCGGGCGCTACCTGGTGTTCCCTCGAGCCGCCTTCACCGAGGCCACCGGCCGCCACGGCCCCCGTGACGGTCTGGTCGAGATCTGGAACGGCATGCCCTTCCTCTCCCCGCTCTGGGCCCGCCAGCCACGCGTCGTCTGGCTCCACCACGTGCACGGCGACATGTGGAAGATGGTCCTGCCGCCCCGCCTCGCGGCCATGGGCCAGAGCCTCGAGCATCGCATCGCGCCCGCCCTGTACCGCCGGACCCGCATCGTCACGCTGTCGGAGTCGAGCAAGCGCCAACTGGTGTCCGAGCTGCGCTTCCGCCCCGAGCTCGTCTCGGTCGTCCCGCCGGGCATCGACCCGCAGTTCGCCCCCGGCGGCGAGCGCTCCCCCGAGCCCCTGGTCGTCGCGGTCGGCCGGCTCGTCCCCGTCAAGCACTTCGACGTCCTCCTGCGCACGATGGCCGAGGTCCGGGCGCACCGCCCCGACGCCACGCTCACCATCGTGGGCGAGGGTTACGAGCGCCGGGCCCTCGACCAGCTCGTCCGCGACCTCGACGCCGAGTCCTGGGTCACCTTCGCCGGCCGCGTGACCGACGACGAGCTCGTCGACCTCTACCGCCGGGCCTGGGTCGTGGCCAGCGCCTCGTCCCACGAGGGCTGGGGCATGACCCTCACCGAGGCGGCGGCCTGCGGGACCCCTGCGGTGGCCACGCGGATCTCCGGGCACCTCGACGCCGTGGCCGAGGGCACCGGCGGCCTGCTCGCCCGCGACGAGCGGGAGCTGCGGGACCAGCTGGTGTCCGTGCTGAGCGACCGCGAGCTTCGGGCGCGCCTCAGCGAGGGCGCCCTCGACCACGCCTCGGCCTTCACCTGGGAGGCGACCGCGGCCGGCACGCTGCTCGCACTGGCCGAAGAGGCCCGCCGCCGGCGCTGAGCGCGCCGGCGGATCAGTCGACCTCGGGGGCGCGCCGCTCCCGCTTGCGCTCGGACCGCCGGCGCTTGTCCTCCAGCCGCCGGCGACGACTGCCCGCAGTGGGCCGGGTGGGGCGCCTGGGAGGCTCGACGCGCAGCGCCGAGGCCAGCAGGTCGCGCAGCCGGTCCGTGGCCAGGCCGCGGTTGCGGTGCTGTGACCGGGAGTCGTCCGCGCTCACCGTGACCACGGCGCCGAGCCGCTCGACCAGGCGGGCCCGCTGGGCCTCGGTCGGCCCCGTGCACGTGGTCAGGTCGAGCCGGGCCACGGCCCGGGTGTGGGACCGGTTGGCGTGCTGGCCGCCGGGGCCGCCCGAGGGCACGAACGACCATTCGACCTCCGCGAGGGGGATCTCGCACCCGGGGGCGACGCGCAGGCGTTGGGCCACCCACCGAGGGTAGGTGGCCCGACCGGTAGTGTCGCCCGCGATGGCCGACGCCGACGCCCCACCGGTCCTGTTGCTGCACGGGTTCGCCGCCTCGTTCGACCGCACGTGGCGCGACAACGGGTGGGTCGACCTGCTCGCGGACCTCGGGCGCGAGGTGATCGCGGTCGACCTCCTCGGCCACGGCGCCAGCGCCAAGCCCCACGACCCCGCCGCCTACGCCGGCCTCGAGGCCGAGGTCGCCGCGGCGCTTCCCGACGAACCGGTGGACGCCGTCGGCTTCTCGCTCGGTGCCCGGGTCCTGCTCGGGGTGGCCGCCGACGACCCCGGCCGGTTCCGCCGCCTCGTCGTGGCCGGCGTCGGCGACAACCTGTTCCGCGACCAGGATCCCGAAGTCATCGCCCGTGCCGTCGAGGGCGGGGCCGGCGAGGACGACCGCCTCGGCCAGCACTTCGCCCTGCTCGCCGGCGCCCCCGGGAACGACCCGCAGGCGCTGGCCGCCTGCCTCCGCCGGGAGCACCTGCCGCTGGGGCCCGCCGAGCTCGGCCGCATCGACCGACCGGTGCTGGTGGTGCTGGGTGACCGCGACTTCGCCGGGCCCGCCGACCCGCTCCTCGACGCCCTGCCGGACGCCCGCCTCGTCACCTTGCGCAACGTGGACCACTTCGCCACCCCGAAGGCCATGGGCTTCCTCGACGCCGCCCTGGACTTCCTCGGCTGATGACCTGACGACTTCCTCGAAGGCAGAAGAGCGCTCGCCGGCGCTGACCGAGCAGTCAGAGGTTCGGCGCCGTTGCCTCAAGAGCGCACCCTCCGGGTCCGATGGATCACGGGGCCCCCGATCGGTCGGGGCCCGTCCGTGGACCACCTGGGGAGGAACGGCGAGCGATGGGACGCCGAGCGGCCAAGGCATCCGCACCCGAGCAGACCCGCTCGGACGCGGCCGGCCGTGACCTCGCCTGGGCCGTCGTCGGCTGCGTGGCGGTCGTGGTCGTGGCCGTGCTGGTCGGGCTGGGCGCCACGGTCACGGGCTGGCTGGTCGACGCCACCGTGGACGTGAGCGCACTGGTCGCGTTGCTCGTCGTGCTGCCCGTTGCCGCCGTGGTGCTCGCCCGGCGCCGCCACCGTGACGCGCAGCAGCTCCGCGAGGAGCTCGACCGCCGGGCCCTGCACGACCCCCTCACCGGGCTCCCGAACCGTCGCTTCCTGAACGAGCACTTCGACCAGATCATCCGACGCAGCCAGCGTGGCGGCGGGCAGGTGGCGGTGATGGTCCTCGACATCGACCGCCTGAAGAACGTGAACGACGCGCACGGCCGCGAGGTCGGCGACCACCTCGTGGTCGCGGTGACCACGAGGCTGCGCGAGCTCGTCGCGGAGGGTGACACCGTGATCCGCTACGGGGGCGGCGAGTTCGTGGTGATCTGCCCCGACACGACCGGCGGCCCGTCGGTCGAGCGACTCGCCGCCAACGTCATCTCCGGGCTCGAGGCCCCGTTCTCGATCGGCCACGACCGCATCCGGCTCGTCGCCAACATCGGCATCACCATCGCCGAGGAGAACTGCACCCAGCCCGACGACCTCATCCGCGACGCCCACTCCGCCCTGCGCCAAGCGAAGCAGAAGGACGGCGGCGGGTACGCCATGTTCGACCGCTCGCTCGCGCAGCGCGTCACGCCCTCGACGACCGAGCGCCGGCTCCGCGAGGCCCTCGAGCGGGGCCAGTTCGTCCTGCACTACCAGCCGGTGGTGTCCCTCCAGACCCAGCGCATGGTCAAGGTCGAGGCGCTCATCCGCTGGCAGGACCCCGAGCGGGGCCTCGTGCCGCCGGGCGAGTTCATCCCCGCGCTCGAGGACACCGGCCTCATCGTGCCCGTCGGCGACTGGGTGCTCGAGGAGGCCTGCCGGCAGGCCAAGCGCTGGCAGGACCTCTACGCCGACCGTGCGCCGCTGGCGGTGACCCTGAACGTCTCGACCCGCCAGCTCGCGCAGTACAACTTCCCGGACGTGCTGACCCGGGCCCTCACCGTCACCCAGGTGGACCCCAGCCTCATCTGCCTGGAGATCACCGAGGGCGCCCTCATGCACGACGTCGAGGCGGCGTGGACGATGCTGCGCACGGCCAAGACCAGCGGGGTGGCCCTCGCCCTCGACGACTTCGGCACCGGGTTCTCCTCGCTGAGCTTCCTGCGCAAGTTCTCGATGGACATCCTCAAGATCGACAAGAGCTTCGTGGACGGCCTCGGCCACAGCCGCGAGGACACCACCATCGTCGAGCACCTGATCGGCATGGCCCGCGGCCTCGGCATGGTGACCGTCGCCGAGGGCGTCGAGACCGCCGACCAGGTCAAGTACCTGCGCAGCCTCGACTGCCACATGGCCCAGGGCTTCTACTACTGCAAGCCCCAACCCGCCGACGTGATCGACCAGATCATGGGCGAGCCCTCCACCAGCGGGTGGACCCCCGACCAGGCCCGCCAGGCCGTGACCGGCCCCGGCGGCGCCGCGCCGACCGCCGCCGCGACCATCGGCATCGACGCCCCCTGGTAGGCGCGCCCCGGGACGGGCACGCGCGGGCTCACCCCTCGGAGGACGCGAACCCGCCGGCCAGGCGCTCGAGCGGCGTGCCCGAGCCGCGCAGCGCGGCGAGCGAGTCGTAGGCCTCCCGGCGCCGCCGCCACAGCGCCGACAGGAACCGCGGCCGCACGAGCTTGTGGACGGGCAGGTAGCCGATCTCCCAGACCATGAGCACGCCCCAGAAGGCGAGGTCGCCGCTGGCGCCGCCGGGTCGGAGCTTCACGTGGATGCGCATGCCCCCGTGGGTGAAGTGCAGGATGCGCTTGTCGATGGCGTCCGCGAGCACGGCCTCGTTGATCTGGATCAGGCTGGCCCGGTCGTCCGGGGGCTCGACGGCCCGGAACACCCGGCGGTGGGCGAAGTCGACCACCCAGTAGGGCTCGGGCGAGGACGGCACCTCGAACACCACCGGTCGCTTGAGCAGGACGCGTGGCACCAGCGGGGGCAGGGCGTGGAGGAACTGCTCGAGGTAGGCGGAGAACGCGTCCCACGACAGCGTCACGCCCGCCTCCTCCTCGGCCAGGGCGTCGAGGGACGCCTGGTGCTCGGCGAGCCGGGCGGCGATGGCCGCGTCGGGGTCGGCGAACCAGTCGTCGCCCCGCAGCTCGAACCCGACCGAGGCCGACCAGGAGTCACCGGGCGACAGGATCGTGAGCTCGGTGTGCTCGACACCCGCGGCGCCGGCGAACTCCTCGGCGACCTCGGCGGGCGTGATCAGGTGGGGGTTGACCCACTGCGACTCGGGGTGCAGGAACGCCACCATGTTGGCGAAGGGCACCGCGTAGTGGGGTTGGAGCTGGCGGGCGGCGTCGACGAAGTCCTCGATGTAGGTGTGGCGGGTCAGCAGGGTGAGGTCCGCCGGGTCCTCCGCCTCGTAGCCGATCGGGTACGACTGGGCCCACGAGTGGGTCTTGAACATGAAGGTCGGGTGCCCGAAGTCGTAGGCGATCTGGTCGAGGGCACGCCCGCGGATCTTGCAGTCGTTGAGATCGGCGATCACGTCGTCCCCGTCGCCCACCACGAAGGCGGTGTCGTCGAACCCGTACTGGTACGACGCCACCCGCACGCCGGGCGCCAGGGTCGTGATCTCCCCGTGGGGCAGCTCGGTGACCTGGTCGAAGCCGAGCGAGCGCACCTCTCCGCCCATCACGTCGACACCGAACTTCGAGACCAGCACGTGGGTGCGCTTGTCGATCTTGCGCATCGACGGGTAGTGGAAGTGATCGAAGTGGTGGTGGGTGAGGTACAGGTAGTCCGGCGCCAGCCACTCGGGCTTCAGCTCCTCCTGGGGGGCGATGTGCCACCAGGAGCGCCAGTAGCAGGAGCCGAAGAGCCAGGGGTCGATCAGGATCGTGGGCCCGGTGCCCTCCCCGCCCGGGCCGTCGGTCTCGATGTACAGGCTGGCGTGTCCGATCACGGTGAAGCGCATGCACTGGTTACGGTATGCCCGAGGGCCCGTGAGCGAGAAAACTGCGGACGAGCGCCGCTTCCGGTTGGCGCTCGGCGCCATCGCCCTGGCGGGCCTGGCCCTCCGGTTGGTCGTCGTGCTCGTGCTGCGCCCGACCCGCGACGCCGGCCCCGGCGGCTACGTCATCGCCGGCGACTCGCTCTACTACCACTTCCAGGCCAACGCCCTGGCCGACGGGCTGGGCTACATCGTCCCGCTCGGCACCGACCTGCGACCCGTCACGGCCGGTTCCGAGCTCATCACGCCGAGCGCCGCCCACCCGCCCTTCTACTCGACGTACCTCGCGATCTGGTCGAGGCTCGGCATCGACACCATCACCGGCCACCGCCTCGTGTCCTGCCTGCTCGGCGCCGCCACCATCGTGCTCGTCGGCGTCCTCGCCCGGCGCCTCGCCCCTGCGGCGACGGCGAACCGGGTCGGTCTGGCCGCCGGCGTGGTCGCCGCCCTCTACCCGGGACTCTGGATCAACGACGTGGTGCTGCTGTCCGAGACCGCGGCCGTGTTCACGGTGACCCTGGCGGTGATCGCCGGCTACGCCTTCTGGCGCTCCCCGACCTGGGCCCGGGCCGCGCTGCTCGGGGCCGCCATCGGCCTCGCCGCGCTGAGCCGGACCGAGGCGCTCGGCCTGCTCGCCTTCCTGGCCCTCCCGCTCGCCCTGCTCGCCGCCGACCGGTCGTGGGGTCGTCGCATCGGGCTGGCTGCGCTCACCGGCGCCGCCGCGCTGGTCGTGCTCGCCCCGTGGCTCGGCCACAACCTGACCCGGTTCGAGGAGCCGGTGCTGCTCAGCAGCGCCAGTGGTGTGGTCCTCTCGGGGGCCAGTTGCGACGGCTCGTGGTACGGGCCGCTGACCGGTTCCTACGCCGAGTGCTTCGACCCGCGCACCCTCTCCCCGACGACACAGGCGGAGCTGTGCGCGCGCATCGAGCGCCCCGACGACTGCCTCGCCACCGACGAGGGGGTGGACGCCGTCGTGGTCTCGCTGCGCGACCCCCGTCTCTACGACGAGAGCCAGTCGGACCAGCCCTACGGCGAGCAGGCCCGCTCGTACATCCGGGCCCACCTCGACCGCCTCCCGGTCGTCGTGGCCGCCCGTGTCGGCCGAGTGTGGGGGGTGTACGCGCCGATCCAGAACACCCGGCTCGACATCGACGTCGAGAACCGGGGGCGGGTCGAGTCCTGGCTCGGCCTGGCCGCCTACTGGGTGCTCGTGCCGTTCGCGGTGGTCGGGCTCGTCTCGCTGCGACGGCGCCGGATCCCGATCATCCCGTTCCTCGCCGTGGCGTTGATCGTCACGCTGGCGGCGGGGTCGACGTTCGGCGTGACGCGGTACCGGGCCTCGGCCGAGGGCCTGCTCGTGGTGGCGGCGGCGCTGGGCGGCGACGCCGCGCTCAGGCGAGCATCGAGTCGAGCAGCGGCCGCACCATCTCCACCGTCGTCCTCGGGTTGACGAAGCAGAACCGCATCACCGGCGCGCCCTGCCAGGAGGTGGCCCGGACGAAGGCCCGCTGCTCCGCGAGGAGGGCGTCGGCCCACCGGTCGTAGTCCGCCCGCGCCCAGCCGAGGCGACGGAACAGCACGACCGAGAGCTCGGGCTCGATGACGAGTTCGAGGCCGCCCCGCCCCGAGATCTCCGCGGCCACGCGACGGGCCAGCGTGAGGCTGGCCTCGACCGCGTCACGGTAGGCGTCGCTGCCGTGGGTGACGAGCGAGAACCAGAACGGCAGCCCCCGCGCCCGTCGGGAGAGGTGGAACGCGAAGTCGTGGGGGTTCCACTCGTCCCGGGTGACGGCGTCGAGGTAGGCGGCCTCCTGGGTGTGGGCGGCGGCGGCCGCCGCCGGGTCCCGGTACAGGAGCGCGGCGCAGTCGAAGGGGCTGAACAGCCACTTGTGCGGGTCGATGGTGACGGAATCCGCTCGCTCGATGCCGGCGAAGAGGGGCCGGACGGTGGGCGCGGCGAGGCCGGCGCCGCCGTAGGCGGCGTCCACGTGGAGCCACAGGCCCCGCTCGGCGGCGACCTCGGCGGCGCCGGCCAGATCGTCGACCACGCCCACGTTGGTGCTGCCCGCCGTCGCGACCACCGCGAAGATCCCCTCCCCGCCCTCGGGGTCGGCGCCGAGCGCGGCCCGCAGCGCGTCGCCCCGAAGCGCGCCCCTCGGGTCACCGGGGACCTCGAGCACCTCGACGTCCATGATCTCGGTGGCCGACCGCACCGACGAGTGGGCCTCGGCCGTCGCCGCGATGCGCCAGCGCGGCGGGCGGCCGCCACGGGCGAACGCGGCCGCGTGACGGGCCGCCACGAGCGCGCTCAGGTTCGCCGCCGACCCACCGCTCACGAAGCAGCCGCCGGCGTCGTCGGGGAGGCCGCACAGGCCGGCGAGCCAGGCGAGGGCCTGGTTCTCGGCGAAGACCGCACCGGCGCCCTCCTGCCACGAGCCGCCGAAGATGCTCGAGGCGCTGACCACCAGGTCGAACAGCACCGCGGCCTCGGTGGGCGCCGCGGGCACGTAGGCGAGGTGCAGCGGGTGGTCCATCGAGATGGTCGCCGGCGCCAGCACCTCGGTGAATCGGCGCAGAGCCTCCTCCCAGCCGAGGCCGCCGGCGGTCACGCTGCCCCCCACCTCGGCCGCGAGCTCGGCCGCGGCGCGGGGCCCGTCGAGGGGCACCTCCCGCTGGGTGCGGTCGCTGACGTACTCGAAGACCGCCCGGGCGAGGGCCGCGGAGTCCTCGTCGTAGCGGTGCATGCGCGCCGGGTCGGCGGGCGGGCTCACGGGGCGCCGGTGGGTTGACGGTCGACGCCGGGGCCAGCCATGGCCAGAACGTAGCGTCGCCGCGGCCGCGTCCGGTGGGTCCTCAGCCCCGAGTCACGGCCGTCACCGTGAACTCGCCGCGGCGGTTCGCTCACGGTGAACGACCCGGTTCCCGCCGCCGAGTCGAACGTGCAGATCGTGTCACCGGTGTCGAAGCTGAACGACAGGCAGTTGGCCGACGACGCGGTCACCCCGGCGGTCGACGAGGCGAACAACTCGTCCACCACGGCCGCCTCGGCGACCGCTCCCGCCGCCGCCGCGTCGCCGGCCAGCCAGGCCTCGACCAGCAGGGTGGCGGCCTCGTCGGCCGACGAGGCACTCGGCGGGGCGGTGGTGGACGTCGTCGACGTGCTGGTCCTCGTGGTCGACGCGGTGGTGCTCGGGGCGGCGGGCTCGAGCACCACCTCGGAGCCACGCGCGTCGGCGCGGCCACCGTCGGGGCACCGTCCCCCCGCGCCTCGGCACTCGGCGCGGCGTCACCCGGGGCGCGACGCGGCGCCGCCCGCCGGCCGCCGGGCTCGGTGCGCAACGCGGTCACGGTGAGCCCGTGCGCGGCCTCCACCTCCTGCAGGGCCCGCCCGAGCTCGGCGGCGGTCTCGGGACGGTCGTCGGGATCGATGGCCATACCCGCGGCCACGACGACGGCCAGATCGCCAGGGACGCCCCGCTCGGCGAGATCGGGCGCCGGCTGCGAGCAGGCTCGCAGCACCACGGCGGCGATGGACTCGTCGTGGTCCCGGGCGTGCGCCGCACGAGCGGCGAGGAGCGCGTAGAGCGTCGACGCCAGGCCGTACACCTCGGTGCGGACGGACGCTCGGCCACCCTGGAGGATTTCGGGCGCGGCGTAGAGCACGGTGAGGGCGCCGTGGCCGGTGGCGGTGACCGTCCCGCCGTCCACGGCGGCGATGCCGAAGTCGGCGAGCTTGGCCTCGCCGAAGGGGCCGATGAGCACGTTGTCGGGCTTGAGGTCCCGGTGGAGGGTTCCCGCCCGATGGGCGACCTCGAGCGCTCCCGCCAGTTCGACGCCGACGGGCAGCGCCTCGGCCCACGGCAGCGGCCCCTCGGCCCGGACCCGGCTCGCGAGCGACCCCTCGGCGAGGTACTCCATGGCGAGGTACAGGCGGCCGTCCGACGTGAGGCCGGAGTCGTGGACCACCACGATGTTCGGGTGCCACGAGAGGGCACCCACCGCTCGGCACTCGCGATCGAAGCGCCGACGGTCCTCCTCGTCCGGACGTTCGAGGTCAAGCACCTTGAGCGCCACCGTCCGGTCGAACCGGTGCTGGCGGGCCCGGTACACGGTGGCGAAGCCGCCCCGCCCGAGCGGTACGAGCTCGTCGTAGCCCTCGACCAGCGGCTCCCGGTCAGCCGACCCGTCCCCTGCCGCCATCCCTCTCTTGTACCACGACGCCGATCGGGCGGTCCCGGCCATCGGGTCGACCTCGACGGGAACGTAGTGTCGCGCCATGCGCGCCTGGCGGGTCCACGAGCACGGCCGGCCGGCCGACGTCCTGCGCCTC
>CAZYPY010000019.1:0-34326 GCA_964649545.1 uncultured Microthrixaceae bacterium
GGTCGGTCCTCGAGGGCATCGGCGCCGCCCTCGTCATGCCGGCGCTCGCCGCGCTCGTGGCGGGCAACTTCCAGGGCAAGGCGCGTGCCGGCGCCTACGCGGTGCTGGGCGGCGTCGGCGGCGCGGGCATCGCGGTGGGCCCGATCCTCGGCGGCTGGGTCACCACGAACCTCACCTGGCGACTCGTCTTCGCGGGCGAGGTCGTCCTCGTGACGTTCATCCTCGTGATGCTGCGCAAGCTCGACGACGCCCCCCGCGAGGGTGCGCCGCCGCAGCTCGACTGGGTGGGATCGGTCCTCTCGGCCTCCGGTCTCACCCTCATCGTGCTGGGGGCGCTGCAGTCGGGCACCTGGGGGTGGGTGGAGCCACGCAACGCGCCCGTCGAGCCCTTCGGCTACAGCCCGACCCTGTTCGTGATCGCCGCCGGCGGCGCCCTGCTCTACGCCTTCACCCGCTGGCAGCGCCACCGCGAGCGTGCGGGGCGTGACCCGCTCGTGCGCCTGGACCGCCTGCGCATCCCGACCCTGCGCTCCGGCCTGGTGATGTTCCTCGCCCACAACACGATCCTGCTCGGCCTGTTCTTCATCATGCCGCTGTACCTGCAGATCGTGCAGGGGTACGACGCCTTCGAGACGGGCCTGCGCATGCTCCCCGTCTCGGTGACGATGTTCGCCACGTCGCTGCTCGGCCCCCGCTTCGCAGGCCGGGCCGGCCCCCGCCGGGTCGTCCGGGTGGGCCTGGTCGTCATCGTGCTCAGCTGCGTCGGCCTGCTCCAGGTGCTCGAGCCCGAGATCGACACCACCGCCTTCCTGATCGTCATGGCCGTGCTCGGCGTCGGCATGGGCCTGATCGTCAGCCAGCTCGGCAACGTGGTGCAGTCGAGCGTGGGCGAGGAGGGCCGCAGCGAGGCGGGCGGCCTCCAGAACACCGCACTGCAGCTGGGCGCCGCGCTCGGCACCGCCCTCATCGGCGCGGTGGTGATCGGCGGGCTCGCCAGCACCTTCCTCAGCCAGGTCCAGGACAACCCGGCCGTGAGCGACGCCACCCAGGAGCAGGTCGGCGTGCAGCTCGAGGCCGGCATCTCGTTCGTGTCCGAGCCCCAGGCCCAGGCCGCCGTCGAGGCCGCGGGCCTGCCGCCCGCAGAGGGCGAGGCGCTGCTCGAGGAGTACGGCGACGCGCAGCTCGCCGCGCTGAAGGGCGGCGTGCTGCTCGCTGCGGCGATCGCGCTGCTGTCGTTCGCCGGCACCACGAACCTGCCGGGCCCCGACCGCGACGAGACCGGGGCCGAGGCCCCGGTCGACGGCGTGGGCCCCCGCCCCGCGTTCACCTGAAGGTGCTGCGCCCGGTGGGCGGCCGCCCCCTGGCGACGGCGGTCAGCCCTGCTCGCCCGCCAGTTCGGTCGGCACGGCGTCACCCCGGAACTGGCTCATGTAGAGGCGATGGTAGAAGCCCTTGGCGGCCATGAGCTCGTCGTGGCTGCCGACGTCGACCACGCGGCCGTCGTCGATGGCGACGATCACGTCGGCGTCTCGGATGGTCGACAGCCGGTGGGCGATCACGAAGCTGGTGCGGCCCTGCATCATGGTGGTCAGCGCCTCCTGCAGCCGCCGCTCGGTGCGGGTGTCCACGCTGGACGTCGCCTCGTCGAGGATGAGCACCGGTCGGTCGGCCAGCACGATTCGGGCGATGGTGATGAGCTGACGCTGACCCTGGCTGAGGTTGGCGCCGCCACCGGTGAGGACCGTGTGGTAGCCGTCCGGCAGCAGTTCGATGAAGGGGTGCGCCGAGGCCGCCATGGCGGCCTCGATGCACTCCTCGTCGGTGGCATCGAGCCTGGCGTAGCGGATGTTGGCCAGCACCGTGTCGGAGAACAGGTACGGCTCCTGGAGCACCATGCCCACCAAGGTGCGCAGGCTCTCCTGGGTGACGTCGTAGATGCTGGCGCCGTCCAGGCGGATGTCGCCCCGATCGATGTCGTAGTAGCGGGTGATGACGTTGATGATCGTGCTCTTGCCTGCGCCGGTCGGGCCGACGAGGCCGATCTTCTGGCCGGGACGTGCCGTCAGCGTCACGTCGTGGAGGATGGGGACACCGGAGACGTACGAGAAGTCGACGTGGTCCATCTCGACGAGCCCCTCGACCGTCGAGATCGCGTTCGCCGACGAGCGATCGAGGATCTCTGGTTCCTCGTCGAGGATCTCGAACACCCGGGCGGCACCGGCGCCGGCCTGCAGCGCCATGTTGAGGATCTGGGCGAATTGGTTGAGCGGTCGGGCGAACATGCGGGCGAAGATGAAGAACGACGCCACCGTGCCCACGTCGATGGTGCCCCGCAGCGTCAGCCAGCCGCCGGCGAGGGCGACGAGGGCCACGTCGAGGTTCGAGAGCATCGCCGACAGCGGCATGGCGGTGAGTGCCACGAAGTTGGCCCTCGTGCCCGCGGCGCGAGCGTCGTCGCTCAGCTCCTCGAGCTTGTCAATGGCCTTCTCCTGCACGCGATAGGCCTTGACCGTGCGGTCGCCGGTGATCATCTCCTCGGCGGCGCCGTTCAGCCCGCCCGTGCGTTCTTGCAGCACCGCGAACGCCGGCGCCGAGAAGTGCGACGTGATCTGCATCAGCACGAGGATCAACGGGGCGATCAGGACGACCACCAGCGACAGCTGCCAGCTCACGATGAACATGAGGACCGTCGTGACCACGAGCGTGAAGACCGCGTTGACCGCCGGGTACAAGCCCTTGTCGAAGAGCTGGCCGACCGAGTCGAGGTCGTTGGTGATCCGGCTCATGAGGTCACCGATGGGCTGGCGGTCGAAGAAGCGCAGCGACAGCGTCTGGGTGTGCTCGAACACCTCACGTCGGAGCCGGTACATGGCCCTCTGTGCGGCGACGGCCAAGAGCCGGCCGCCGATCCAGAGCCCAGCGAACCCGCCCACGGCGAAGAGCAGCAAGGCCCCGAGCTGCTCCGCCAGCGCGGTCTTGTCGCCGTCGGCGATCGGGCCGTTGATGATCGAGCCGACCATCACTGCCGGCGCCAGCGCGAACAGCGTGCCGACAGCGCTGGCCACGACCACGCCGACCAGGCGGCTGCGCTCGGCCCACAGGTACCCGAAGAGGCGCCGCAGCGGCTTGGCCGCCGACGCCTTCTTGGGGGCGGCGAGCACGGTGTCGGTGGCGTCAGGCATCGGCGGGCACCGCCCCGAGCTGGCTCTCGTAGATGGAGCGGTAGGCCTCGTTGCCGTGGAGCAGCTCGAGATGCGAGCCCTTGGCCACGATGCGTCCCTCCTCCAGGACGATGATCACGTCGGCGGTGAGCACCGCGCTGATGCGTTGCGCGACCAGGAAGACCGTGCTGTCGCCCATGAGCTCGCGCATGGCGTCCTGCACGCGACCCTCGGTGGCGACGTCGAGAGCGCTCGTCGTGTCGTCGAGGATCAGGATCCGTGGCTTGCGCACGAGTGCGCGCGCGATCGAGAGGCGCTGGCGCTGGCCGCCGGAGAAGTTCGCTCCCCGGCGCTTGACCTCGCCGCGGTAGCCCTCCTCCCTGGTCTCGATGAACGTCGAGGCCTCGGCGGCGCGGGCCGCCGTGACGACGTCCACCGGGAGGTCGTCGCCCTCGTCGCCGGCGCCGAAGCGCAGGTTCTCCTCGAGGCTCCCGCTGAACAGGCTCGGTTGCTGCAGCACCGGGGTGACCGCCTCGCGCAGCGACTCCTGGGTCACGGCGCGCACGTCCACCCCGTCGATGGTCACCTTGCCGCCGGTGACGTCGTAGAAGCGACCGATCAGGTTGACCAACGTCGACTTCCCCGAGCCAGTGGGGCCGAGGATGCCGACGACCTGCCCCGGCTCGGCCACGAGGTCGATCCCGCTCAGCACCGGCGTGGGGTTGGGCTGCCCGTCGGCGCCCCGATACGAGAACGTGACGTCGTCGAAGACGACCCGGCCCTGCACCGGCCCCCCGACGGCCTCGGTCAACGTCGGAGCGTCGGGTGCGTCCTGGACCTCCGGCTGGACCGCGATGACCTCGAGGATGCGGCCGATCGACGAGTCGGCCGACGCCATCTGCGGCAACAGGACCGACAGCAGGATCAGCGGGATCATCACCGCGACCAGGTAGTTCAAGAGCACGAACATCGAGCCGAGCTCGATCTCGCCGCCGATGACGAGGTCCCCGCCGACCCAGAGCGCGCCGGCCAGGCCGAGGTTGATCACGAGGAGGAGTGCGGGGTTGAGGAACGCCGCCGAGCGCTGCGCCGCGGTCGCAGCCCCCTGCAGGCCCTTGTTCTCGCCGTCGAAGCGCTCGTTCTCGTACTCCGCCCGGACGAACGCCTTCACGACGCGCACCCCGGCCATGTTCTCCTGCAAGACCTGGTTGAGGCCGTCGAAGCGATGGAGCACGTCGCGGTACAGCGGCGCGCCGAACCGCTGGTAGAAGCCGAGGACGGCGATGGTGATCGGCAGGAACACGACCATCACCACTGCCAGCTTCGGCTCGAGCGCGAGGAGGATCCCGATGGCGCCGACGATCATCAGGGGCGCCCTGAGCAACGTCGTGACGCTGCTCGTTGTGACGACCCGGGCCTGGTTCACGTCGGCGGTGAGCCGCACGAGCAGCTCGCTGGTCTCGAGCCGGTCGACGTCACCCCACGACAGCTCGGAGATGTGGCGGTACAGCGAGACCCGGAGCCGGTGCCCCACCGTCTCGCCGACCTTCGCCGCGA
This sequence comes from uncultured Microthrixaceae bacterium, assembly GCA_964649545.1. Classification (GTDB taxonomy): domain Bacteria; phylum Actinomycetota; class Acidimicrobiia; order Acidimicrobiales; family DATDAH01; genus JAEUJM01. Next base: position 4,719 of record CAZYPY010000019.1, read on the forward strand.
ACCAGGCGTTGATCGTGGCGAAGACCATGCTGCACACGGCGAAGATCGCCATGTAGAGCGAACCCCGCAGCACGACGTCGAAGTCACCGGTGAGGATGCCGCCATTGACGATGACGCGGATGGCCTGCGGGATGAGCAGGTCGAAGCACACCATCACCAGCAGCGCCAGCTGCGACAGGATCAGCCAGCGACGACCCCGCTGGTCGCGCCAGATGGCGGCGACGAGCTCACGGAGGTGGGTGGCGCGCACGGCGACCCCTCAGCTTCCGAGGGTGGCCACGAGCACAGCCTTGATCGTGTGCAGCCGGTTCTCGGCCTGGTCGAAGACGATCGACGCCGACGACTCGAACACCTCGTCGGTCACCTCGAGCCCCTCGGTCATGCCGGTCTCCGCCATGATCTCCGCTCCCACCACGGTGTTCGTGTCGTGGAAGGCGGGCAGGCAGTGCATGAACCGGACCTTCGCATTGCCGGAAGCGTCGAGCAGTGCTCGGTTCACCTGGAAGTCCTTCAGCAGCCGGACCCGCTCGATCCACACGGACTTGTCCTCGCCCATCGAGACCCAGACGTCGGTGTGGACGAAGTCGACGCCCGCCACCGCCTCGTGGGGATCCTCGGTGATGGTGACGGTGGCACCGGTGCGCTCCGCGATGTCCTGGGCCGTGGCCACGACGTCGGCCGGCGGGGCCAGCGAGCCGGGACCGCCCAGGCGGACATCGGCACCCATCAGCGCCCCCATCACCAGGAGGGACCGACCCATGTTGAACCGGCAGTCGCCCACGAAGGCGTACGACAGCTCGTCATAGGGCTTGTGGGACGCCTCGTGCATGGTCAGGAAGTCGGCCAGCATCTGGGTCGGGTGCCACTCGTTGGTCAGTCCGTTGTAGACGGGTACGCCGGCGTGCCGGGCCAGCTCCTCGACGTCGTCCTGCGCGCTGCCCCGGAACTCGATGGCGTCGTACATCCGACCCAGCACCCGGGCGGTGTCGGCGATCGACTCCTTGTGCCCGAGCTGCGATCCCGTCGGGTCGAGGTAGGTGACGTGGGCGCCCTGGTCGTGGGCGGCCACCTCGAACGCCGCCCGGGTCCGGGTGGATGTCTTCTCGAAGATCAGCGCGATCTCCTTGCCGGCGAGGTGGGGGGTCTCGGTGCCCGAGTACTTCGCCGTCTTCAACGCACTCGAGAGGTCGAGCAGGAAGGCCAGCTCGTCCGGCTCGAAGTCGATCTCCTTGAGGAAGCTGCGGTTGCGCAGGTTGTACACGGGGGAGGCTCCGTTCAGTAGGCGGCGTCGCGCTCGATGGGGCAGGTCATGCAGTGCGAGCCGCCCCGTCCGCGACCGAGCTCGAAGCCTTCGATGGTGATGACCTCGATGCACGCCTTGCGCAGCGCCGTGTTCGTGCCGGTGTTGCGCTCGTAGGCCACGACGACCCCGGGCTCGAGGCAGACGACGTTGTTGCCGTCGTCCCACTGCTCGCGTTCGGCCTCGAACTGGTCGCCACCGGTGGGGATGACCCGCATCGAGTCGAGGCCGAGCGCGGCGGTCATCGCCTCGACGAGGGACCCGTCGAACTCCTCGACCACCAACTCGCCCTCGGCGTCACCAGGGCGGATGGACCAGGTCCGGGCGCCGTCGACCACCTGCGGGAACATCGTGACGAGGTCGCGGTCGCACATCGTGATGACCGTGTCGAGGTGCATGTAGCTCCGCGACTTCGGCAGGTGCACCGCCAGTACCTGGGTGGCCGCGCCGGCGGCGAACAACTCGCGGGCGATGATCAGGACCGCCTGCGCCGTCGTGCGCTCGCCCATGCCGATCATCACGGTCCCGTTGCCGATGGGCTGGACGTCGCCGCCCTCGACGTGGCACGTGCCCCAGTCCTCGTCCGCCCCTCCGAGCCACACGGGGAACTCCTCGGCGGCGAACATCGGGTGGAACGTGTAGATGGCCTCCATGATCAGCGACTCCGGCTTGCGGGCCGGCTTGGTCATCGGGTTGATCGTCACCCCCTCGAAGATCCAGCAGGACGGGTCCCGCTGGAACAAGAAGTTGGGGAGCGGCGGCAGGAGCAACGAGTTGGGGTCGCTCGACTGCCAGACCAGCCCGAGACCCAGGCCGTCGACGTCTTCGCGGGCGATGCCGCCGATCAGGAAGTCGGCGACGCGGGCGGGCTCGGCGGTCTCCACCCACTGCTGGGCTCTCTCGGCGGCGCCCACGCCCACCTGGCGCTCGTTCAGGACGTGCGCACACACCCAGTCCTTGGCTTCCGGCTTCACCAGCAGCTCGGCGAGAAGCGTCTCGACCTCGAAGACCTCGACGTCGCGCTCGCGCATGGCCTCGCAGAAGGCGTCATGTTCCCGCTTGGCCTGCGCCACCCACAACACGTCGTCGAAGAGGAGCTCCTCGGCGTTCGACGGGGTGAGGCGGGTGTGCTCCAGGCCCGGCCGGTGGACCATGACCTTGCGCAGCTTGCCGACTTCGGAGTGGACGCCGAGGGCCATCAGGGGTGCTCCTTCTCGCGTGTGGGGGGTGGGGGCGGGCTGGCGACCGACTCGACGCCGGTCACCTCCGTGGTGATGCGGGTGCCGGCCGTGCCGGCCACCATCGCGTCGATCTCGGCGAGACGGCCGATCACCGCCGGCTGGCCGGACGACCGGGCGAAGTCGCAGGCGGCGATGACCTTGGGGAGCATCGAGCCGGCCGCGAACTGGTCCGAGTGGCCTCCCAACAGGGCGTCCGGGTCGGCGGCGGTGATGGCCCGCTGGTCCGGCGTGCCGAAGTCCAGGTAGGCGGCGGCCGCGTCGGTGGCCATGAGGAAGAGGTCCGCCTCGAGGTCGCGCGCCAGCAGCCCGCTGGCGTGGTCCTTGTCGATGACCGCCTCGATCCCACCGAGGTGCCGCTGGCCGTCGTACGCGGTGGGGATGCCGCCACCGCCGGCGCAGATCACCACGCAGCCCGCCTCGAGCAGCAGCCGGATCTGGTGCTCCTCGAAGATGCGCTTCGGCGCCGGCGACGGGACCACCCGGCGCAGGGCATCGCCGTCCGGCCGGAAGGTCCAGCCCCGGTCGCGCTCGAGCGCGGCCGCCTCGTCGGCTCGGTAGAGGGGCCCGATGGGCTTGCTCGGCGCCGCGAAGGCGGGGTCGGCCGGGTCCACCTCGATCATGGTGAGGAGCGTGGCCAGGGGCCGGTCGGCGGGCAGCAGGTTCCCGAGCTCCTGCTCGAGGAGGTAGCCGATCATCCCTTGGCTCTCGGCGCCGAGGACGTCGAGCGGGTACGCGGGCACCTCGGTGTAGGCCGCCGCTTCGAGCGCCAACAGGCCGATCTGCGGGCCGTTGCCGTGCGAGACGACGAGCTCGTGGGCGGCGGCGACGGGGGCGAGGTGCTCGCAGGCGACGGCCACGTTCTCGCGTTGGTTCTCGATGGTCATCGGCTGGCCGCGGCGCAGCAGCGCGTTGCCCCCCAGGGCGGCGACGATCCTCACGGCCGGTACGGCGGGACCGGCTCGGGCTCGGTCATCTTCGAGCGCTGCATGCGGTACACGGGGATGCCGAGCACGAGGGCGCCGCCGGCCAGCAGGAACGGCGACCAGTACACCCAGAAGCTCTCGCCCGTGAAGCGGGAGTACCAGATGAACAAGACGGAGAAGATCACGCTGATGACGGCCACGGCCAGGTCCCGGGCGAAGCGGGGCGTCTCCAGCTCACGCCGGTCCGCCAGGCGCCACTTGATCTGCGCCAACGCCGAGAACCCGTAGGGGATCGCCGCGGTGATGCCCGTCATGAGCACCAGCGTCGTGAACACGGTGGCGCCGTTGGACCCCAGGTAGTTGATGGCCATCGCGATCGAGGCCAGCACCGTCGAGGCGATGATCCCGAACGCCGGGACGCCCTTCGGCGACAGCTTCTTGAACTGCGCCGGGAACAGGCCGTCGTTCGCCGCCGCGAGCGGCATCTCGGCGCAGATCATCGTCCAGCCGTTCAGTGCCCCGAACCCGGAGATGATGACGGCCACGGCCATGAGGTTGCCCGCCCACGTGCCGCCGAACATCGAGTCGACCGCGTCCGAGAACGGGGCGGTGGCGTCGGCCAGCTGCGATGTCGGCAGCACGCCGAAGATGACGGTCAGCGAGAGCATGTACACCGCTGCGGTGGCGAGCGTCCCGAGGATGGTCGCGCGCGGGATGTTGCGATCGGGGTCCTCGACCTTGCCAGCTGCGACCGACGCGGTCTCCACGCCGAGGTAGCTGAACAAGGCGATGGCCATGCCGCCACCGATGGCGCCGATGGCGCCCTCGCCACTGACGTTCCACGGGGTGTAGTTGGCCGTGGAGATGTAGAACAGCCCGGCCACGGACACGACCGCCAGGGCGGCGAACTTGATCACCGTGGTGATGACCTGCACCGACCCCATGTTCTTGACGCCGGAGAGGTTGATGGCCGCGGGGATCCAGAGGCCGACCAGCACCAGCAGGACCGATCCCAGGCGGTTGTGGCCCGTATTGACGAACTCCTCGACGTAGAGCACCCACCCGACCGCGATCGCGGCGTTGCCCGCCCAGGCGGTGATCCAGTACGACCAGGCGTTGGCGAAGCCGAGGCCGTTGCCGTAGGCGACGCGCGCGTAGGCGTACGGTCCGCCGTCGGCCGGCAGTCGGCGCGAGAGCGAGGCGAAGAGCAGGGCCAGCGCGAGGGCACCCAGCGTGGTCAGCGCCATCGACACCAGGCTGATGGGTCCGTAACCCGCCAACGACGTGGGCAGGTTGAAGATGCCGACCCCGATGATGCTGCCGACGATCAGGGCGACGGCGGCGTTGAGGCCGAACCGGCCGCCCTCGCGCGACGCCGTTTCGGCCGTTCGTTCCGAGTCCGAGTCCGTGCTCACGATGAGGCTCCCCGGGTCACCCATTGGTCCTTTCGTAGCAGACGTGGACGCCCCCTGCCGCGTCTGGAGCCGGCGACGCGGTCATACCGAAGCGGCCCGTCCACGCCGGAGCCGCTGCTTCCAGAGCAGGTCGGCCACGACGCTGCCGACCAGGATCCCGAGGAGGGTCGCCATCGTCGCCGGCTCGTGGACGACGGTGGTCGCCACGAACGACACCAAGACCGTCGCCGTGGTCAGGACGCCGAGGACGAGGATCCCCGCCTTCGCTCCCGTCTCGACGCGCACCCGCAGGTGCGAGGCCGTGACGAGCGCGAAGACGAGCAGGGCGATCGCGCTGCCCAGCGAGGCGATGGCGCTCAGGTCGAAGAACGCGGCCAGGAGCGCGGCGCCCCCTGCGGTCACCAGGAGCCCGACGGACACCTTCCCCCCGACGCTCCTGGCCATCGCCGGGGGGAACTGGCCCTCCTCGGCCATCTGCTGGCAGAGCCCGGTGGCCGGGTACAGCCCGGCGTTCGTCGCCCCCGCCGTGGCGAACAGCGCCGTGATGCTCATCATCCAGAAACCGGCCCGGCCGAGCACGGGCTCGGCGGCCACGGCCAAGGCCGTCCCGCCCGAGTCGATCACCTCTTGGACGGTGAGGGTGCCGAACACGCCGAGCGAGACCGCCACGTAGATGACTGCGGCGATGGCGAGCGCGAGGTACATCGCCTTGGGCAGCTCGTGGGCGGGGTCGCGGAGATCCTTGGCCGTGAAGGTGATGACCCCGAAGCCCAGGAAGGCGAAGAACGTCAAGGCCACGCTCGAGACGACGTCCTCGAACGGCGGATAGCCCGAGGGAGCCAGCAGGTGCGGATCCATCGTGACGAGCGTCGTCACCGCGAAGATCGACAGGATGCCGATCACCACCACGACCACGATCGTCTGCACCCGGGCGACGGCCTGCGAGCCGACGACGTTGAGCACGGTCATGACCGCCACCACGAGCACGGCGAACGGCGCGATCCAGCCGGCGTCACCGTCGGCGAACATCGAGCTGGCGTAGCTGCCGAAGCTGACCGCCACCATCGCGGTGATGATGATGTTGGTGGCGAACAGCAGCCAGGCGATGATGCCAGTGGCGTGACCGCCACCGAAGCCCTTGTTGACGTACTCGAGCATGCCGCCGGCGGTCGGGTAGCGGGCACCGAGCTTCCCGAACGAGTAGCCCTGTAGCCCGGCCACCGCACCGGCGAGGACGAACGAGATCCACACCGCCGAACCGGCGACCTCCCCAGCGGCCCCCAACAGCGAGAAGATCCCGGCCCCGACCATCGCGCCGACACCGATGAACGCCGCCTGTCGGATCGACAGGCTGGCGACGTCGGGGTCCCGCTGGGAAGGCGTCACGCCTCCGATGTCTACACCCGGTCAGGCCGCCACGGACGGATCGGCACGTTCGCCTCGATCGCCGAACCGGCGATGCGCTACGACACCGGAGCTGCGCTGCGGGCGGGCGTGGACCGTCGACGTCGCGCCACGAGCTTGCGGGCCTCCTCCAGCCACAACACCGTCGAGCCCGCGGCCACGCAGAGCGCGACCTGCCACCCGGTGATGTACGCGGCGTCGAAGAAGTCGCGCAGCCACTCGACGTGGACCAGCGCCACTTGGGCGACCGCGACTGCGGCAAGTGCCAGCCAGAGCTGGCGGTTGGCGAAGAAGCCGGCCCGGAAGGCCGACACCTGCTCGGCCCGCGCGTTGAACGCGTTGAACAGCTGGGCGTACACGAACGTGGTCCAGCCCATCGTCGCGGCGACGTGCTCGCCATGGCGAGGCGCCGCCCACGCCACGACGAGCAGCGTGCAGGCGGCCATGACGCCGGCGAGCCACAGGAGGCCGACGAGGCGCCGCCCCGGGAGGATCTGCGCAGACTTGGGTCGCGGCGGGTCGTCCATGGCCTGTGGCCGCGGCGGGTCGACGCCGAGTGCGAGGGCCGGCGGCCCGTCGCAGATGAGGTTGACCCACAGGATCTGGATCGTGGTGAAGGGGTCCACCATGCCGAAGAGCGTGCTCGTGAGCACCGTCGCGATGGCGCTCAGGTTCGTGGCCAACTGGAAGCGCACGAACTTGACGATGTTCTCGTAGATCGTCCGTCCCTCGCGCACGGCGGTGACGATCGTCGCGAAGTTGTCATCGAGGAGGATCATGTCTGCCGCCTGCTTCGTCACCTCGGTGCCGGTGATCCCCATGGCCACGCCGATGTCCGCCTGCTCGAGGGCGGGCGCGTCGTTGACGCCGTCGCCCGTCATGGAGACAACGCGATCGCCCGCCTGCAGCGCCCGGACGATGCGCAGCTTGTGCTCCGGCGCCACCCGCGCGAAGACGCCGATGTCGGCCACCCGCGCCTGCAATTCGGCGTCCTCCATCGCCTCGAGGTCGATCCCTCGTACGACCTCGCCACCGATGCCGAGCTGGCCTGCGATCGCATGGGCGGTGACCGGGTGGTCGCCCGTGATCATCTTCACGTCGATGCCCGAGCGGTGAGCGGCGGCGATGGCGTCGCCGGCCTCGAGCCGCGCCGGGTCAACGATCCCGACCAGGCCGAGGAACACGAGCCCCCGTGCCGCAGCGGCGAGGTCGCCGTCGAGGTCGACGCTCGACCGGGCCCGCCACTCGCCGGCCGCCGCCAGGACCCGCTGGCCCCGAGCGGCCAGCTCTTCCACGGCCCGCAGGACCGAGACCCGGTCTGCTTCGGTGAGGGGCCGGGCCTCCCCGGTCCGGTCGGCGATACGGTCCACCCGCTCGAGGACGCTCTCGGTGGCGCCCTTCACTGCGATCAGCAGCGCGTCGGCGTGGTCGCCGGAGCAGTCCTCGTGGAAGGTCGCCATGTACTTCGTGGTCGAGTCGAGTTGAACGGCACCTCGGCCACTCTCGGGAACCGTCGCCGGACCCCGGTGACGTCGACTCCCGCCTTGGCGGCGAACACCACCAACGCCCCCTCGGTGGGCTCGCCGACGCACTCGCCGTCACGGACGGATGCGTCGTTGCACAGTGCCAACACCGCCGCCTGCTGGCGCAGATCGGGCAGGCTGCCGTCGATCCGGGTGCCGGTGATGCGGCCCTCCGGGGAGTAGCCCTCGTCCTCGACGGTCAGCGGCTCACCGTCACGCACCACGGCGTGGACGGTCATCTGGTTCAGGGTCAACGTGCCGGTCTTGTCGCTGCAGATGGTGGACGTCGACCCCAGCGTCTCGACGGCGTGGAGGCGCTTCACCACCGCCCGCTGTCGGGCCAGGCGACTCATGCCCACCGCCAGCGTCACCGTGACCGTGGCGGGCAGCGCTTCGGGGATCGCGGCGACGGCCAGCGAGATCGACTCGAGCAAGATCTCGTGGAGCTCGCCGCCGCGGAGGAGGCCGACGACGAACACCAGGACGACGGCGGCGCCGGCGATGAGGGCGAGGCGATGGCCGAGGGTCGCGGTCTGCGCCTGCAGGGGGGTGGGCTCGCTCTCCACCTCGTCGAGCAGCCCGGCCAACCGACCGATCTCGGACCGCATCCCCGTGGCCGTCACCACGGCCTCGGCACGCCCAGCGGTCAGCGCCGTGTGCGTGAACACCATGTCGGCCCGATCACCGAGCGGCGTTGCCTCGTCTACGGGCTCGGTCTGCTTCGGCACCGGTACCGCCTCGCCCGTGAGGGCGGCCTCTGCGACGGCGGCACGAGCCGACAGGACGACCCGTGCGTCGGCGGCCACCGCGTCCCCCGCCTCGAGCAGCAGGAGATCACCAGGTACCAGCCCGTCCGCCGCAACCGACTGCAGCACCCCGCCTCGGCGCACCCTCGCCTGGGGGACCACCAGGGACTCGATGGCCGAGACCGACTGCTGAGCCTGTCGCTCCTGCCAGAAGCCGAGCACCCCGTTGAAGACGAGGAGCACCGCGATGAAGATCGCCTCCTCCACCTCGCCCACCGCCAGCGACAGCACCGCGGCACCGACCAGGATCAAGATGAGGCCGTCCGTGAACTGGCTAAAAAGGGTTCGCCACCAGGGCGGCGGGGGGGGTGGCCCGGAGGCGGTTCGGGCCCCACGCCTCCAGGCGGGCTCGCGCCTCGTCGGCGCTCAGCCCCGTGGCGAGGTCGACCTCGAGGCGTGTGGCGACCTCCTCGACCGGCAGGGCGTGCCACACCGCCCCGGGCGCCGCCGTCGGTGGCTGGGGGGTGGACGTGGCCGGCATGCGGGCTCCTTCCTGACCGATCGGACCTACGGTACGGTGCGATCGGGTCCACTACCATCCCCACGCGCACCAGTCGCCGGTGCCAGGGGGAAGAGCGACCATCGTCGGACGAGCCTTGGCCCGCAGTACGAAAGGAATGCGATGGACACGCTGACCGACACCGAGGTCGCCACGGCGAACCGCCGGCTCGCCACCGCCTGGTGGCTGTTCCTCCTGACCGGGATCGCCTGGGTCCTTCTCGCCTTCGTCGTGCTCACCTGGGACCCCGGGACCGCGGCGCTGATCGGCTACCTCGTCGGCTTCCTCCTGATCGCCGCCGGTGTCAACGAGCTCGTGACCATCGGTTTCGTGGACAGCTGGAAGTGGCTGTACGGCGTGCTCGGAGCCACGTTCATCGTCGCCGGCTTCCTCGCCTTGACGGCGCCGTTCCAGACCTTCGGCATCCTCGCTCTGCTCATCGGCTGGTACCTGCTCTTCAAGGGTCTGGCCAGCGTGGTCCTGAGCATCGCGGGCCGCCACGCGCTCCCGCTGTGGGGGCTCCTCCTCGCCGCCGGGCTGCTCGAGATGGCCATCGGTGCCTGGGCCATCGGGTACCCGGGACGGTCGGCCTGGCTGCTGGTGGTGTGGATCGGGGTGGGCGCGCTGATCCGCGGCATCACCGAGATCGTCCTCGCCTTCGAGCTGCGTGGACAGCGCCACGAGCCGACCGCCGTCGTCGCCTGAGCACCCGACCGATTCGACCCGAGGATCCTCCCATGACCAAGAAGTGGAACCTGCCCATCGTCGCCATCGTGATCGCACTCGTGCTCATCGCCGCCGGCTGCAGCCAGAAGTACTCGGCCGAGCGGGACGGCAAGAAGCTGGGCGAGGCGGCGTGCGACCTCCGTGACGCGGATTCACCCGACGAGATCGAGGCCGCGCTCGACGACCTGAACGCCCAGCTCGAGGACGTGGCGAACAAGTACACCCTGTTCACCGCCGAGGATCGCGACGATGTGCAGAACAACCTCGCGGACCTCCACGAGCACGCCATCCAGGGGAACACCGCCCTGATGCAACAGGACCTCGCGGTGCTCCAGCGGAGCATCGCCAACATCGCCGATGACACGAACGAGGTGACGCGAGCGGTGCGCGAGGGCATCCTCGAGGGCCTCGCCGACTGCACGCAGTAAACCCCGTCGGACGGGTCTGCCGTCGCCGCCCGGCGTTCACCTGAGCGCCGGGCAGGGGCGTCGCGTCAGCAGACCTTGGCGCGCTTGTGGGGTTGGTGGCCGACGGGCGACGCCTGCTCGGGGGGCAGGGCGCCGAGCTCGGCGGTCACCCGGTGGAAGTCGGCGACGAGCAGGTCGGCCATGTCGCGGCTCATGCCCTCGCGGACCACGACCCGCAGGACCGAGACGTCGTCGGCGTCCTTGGCCAGCGTGTAGGCGGGCACGATCCAGCCCCGCTCCTTCATCTTGGCGCTGATGTCGTAGGCGGTGAAGGGCTCGTCGTCGTTGACCCGGGCGCAGACGAGCGGCAGGGCGTTCGGCTTGCTCATGAGCGTCACGTGCGGGCTCTCGTCGACGAGGCCGGCCAGGTAGTCGGCCGTCGCCGAGAGGCGCTTCATCACGTCCGTGTACCCCGCTCGGCCCATGCGCAGGAAGTTGTAGTACTGCGCCACGATCTGGCTCGCGCCACGCGAGAAGTTGAGGTCGAAGGTGGGCTGGTCGCCCCCGAGGTAGTTGGTGTGGAAGATGAGGTCCTCGGGGAGCTGGCTCTTGTCCCGCCAGAGGGCCCATCCCACCCCCGGGTACACCAGGCCGTACTTGTGGCCCGAGGTGTTGATCGACTTCACCCGGGGCAGGCGGAAGTCCCACAGGAGGTCGGGCTGGGTGAACGGGGCCACGAACGCACCGCTGGCGCCGTCGACGTGCAGCGGGACGTCGAGGCCCGTGCGCTCCTGCACGTCGTCGAGGGCGTCGGAGAGCCCCTTGATGTCCTCGAACTCGCCGGTGTAGGTGGAGCCCAGGATGCCGACCACGCCGATGGTGTTCTCGTCGACCAGGGCCATGGCCAGCTCGGGGTCGATCACCGTGCGCTCGGCCGTGATGGGGACGAAGCGGGGCTCGACATCGAAGTAGCGGACGAACTTCTCCCAGCAGACCTGCACGGTCTCGCTCATGACCAGGTTGGGCCGGTCGGTGGACCGTCCGGCGGCTTCCCTCGCCGCCCGCCAGCGCCACTTCATGGCCAGGCCGGCGAGGTGGATCGCCTCGGAGGACCCCACCGTGGCGGTGCCCATCGCGTGCTCGGCGTCATCGGCGTGGAACAGGTCGGCGATGATGCTGACGCACCGGTTCTGGATCTCGGTGGTCTGGGGGTACTCGTCCTGGTCGATGCTGTTGACGTTCAGCGTCTCGGCGATGAGCCGCTCGGCCTCCGGCTCCATCCAGGTGGTGACGAAGGTGGCGAGGTTGAGCGCCGGGTTCCCGTCGAGGGCGAGCTCGTCGTGGATCAGCTGGTAGGCGAGCTGAGCGGGCATGTCGCCGTCGGCCAGCCGGTACTTCGGGATCGGCTCGGACAGCTCGCGGCTGCCGTAGGCCGGGGCCAGGAGATCCTCGGGGTCGTTCTTCGAGTGGGTGAACACGGGCCGCCTCCTCGGTCGGAGCGCGCAGCGTAACCCGGCGACCATCGCCCGCATCGGGTGAAGCTGGCGGGGCACCTGGCGGTTACGGTCGGGTCGCCGAGCGTTCACCGCCGCACCGCATCGAACCCTCCCGGCGGGCTCGATGCCATCCACCCGACGCCCCCGAGGACCCGACAGCACCGTGCACGACGACCAGGTCCACCTCGTGACCCACCTGACCATCGACGAGCGCATCGCCCGCGGCAAGGCCGCCCGCGAGCAGGCCAGCCGCCGGTCCCACGGCGAGTGGGCACCGGCGTCGGACCGTCCCGACCCCGTCGAGCTCATCGCCGAGCAGGCCACCACCCGCCTGCCCGACCTGGTGCCCCTGCGGCACGCCCGGATGTCGGCGTCGGCGTTCGCGTTCTACCGGGGGGCCGCACTCGTCATGGCCGCGGACCTCGCCGCACAACCGAGCTCGGGGATCGAGGTCCAGCTCTGCGGCGACGCCCACCTGGCCAACTTCGGCATCTTCAACACCCCCGAGCGCAACCTGGTCTTCAGCGTCAACGACTTCGACGAGACCCTGCCCGGGCCCTTCGAGTGGGACGTGAAGCGGCTGGCGGCGAGCATGGAGATCGCGGCGCGGTCCCGCGCCTTCGCCGACGGCACGAGCACCATGATCGTCGAGCAGACGGTGCGGTCCTACCGCGAGGCCATGGCGTCGTTCGCAGCCACGAGCAACCTCGACACCTGGTACGTGCGCCTCGACGTCGCCGACATCGAGCGCCGGTGGGGCACCTCCGCCACCCAGAAGGAGAACGCCGGCTTCCAGAAGCTGGTCGCCAAGGCCGAGTCCAAGACCCGGATGAAGGCGCTGTCCAAGCTCACCCAGACCGTCGACGGCCACCTCCGGTTCCGGTCGGACCCGCCGCTGCTCGTCCCCCTGGACGACCTGCCCGAGGGCCACGACGAGCGCATCCGCAAGGTCGTGGTGGACGCCCTCCACGAGTACCGGGCGACCCTGAGCGACGACCGGCGGCACCTGCTCGAGACCTACCGGTTCGTCGACCTGGCCCGCAAGGTCGTGGGGGTGGGCTCGGTCGGCACCCGGTGCTGGCTGGCCCTGTTCGTGGGCCGCGACTCCCAGGACCCGCTGTTCCTCCAGATCAAGGAGGCCGAGGCCTCGGTCCTCGAGCGGTTCCTCGGCCCCAGCGACTACCCCGAGCACGGCCAGCGGGTCGTCGAGGGCCAGCGGCTCATGCAGTCGTCGTCGGACATCTTCCTCGGCTGGCACCGTGTCGCGGCGGAGGACTCGATCGACGCCCGGCCCCACGACTACTACGTGCGCCAGCTCTGGGACGGCAAGGGGTCGGCGGTGGTGGAGACCATGACGCCGAAGACGATGGGCATGTACGGCGAGATGTGCGGCTGGACGCTGGCCAAGGCCCACGCCCGCTCGGGCGACCCCATCGCCATCGACGCCTATCTCGGCGCGGGCTCCAAGTTCGACAAGGCCATCACCGCGTTCGCACGGGCCTACGCCGACCAGAACGTACGGGACCACGCCGCGCTGCTCGCGGCCCTCGAGGACGGACGCCTGCCGACGATGGCGGAGCCCACGACCGCCTGAGCGAGCCGGCGCGCCCCGGGCGGCGGGTCAGACGGACGCAGCGGCGACGTCGGCCCGGTGGTACTCCTCGAGGAGCTCGCGCTCACGATCCCGATTCGGGAAGAGGAACCAGACCAGCGCGGCGCCGAGCAGGACGAACACGACACCGGCGGCGAAGGCCCAGTCCTGGCCATCCACGAAGGAGGTCTTGGCTGCGGCGGTGATCGGTGACGCGTACTGCGGGTGCTGGGCGGCGACCGCCTCCGCGCTCGAGAACGAGCTCTGGAGCTGCGACTGCACCCCGTCGGTGATCTTGGCCTGCTCGGCGGCCGGCGCCCCGGCGATGGCGCCGGCCACGGCGGCGGCGTAGCCCGCGGTCAGCAGGGCGCCCATGATCGACTGCACGATGGCCCCGCCGAGGTCGCGTTGGAGATCGGCGGTGCCCGACGCCATGCCCGCCCGGGTGACCGGCACCGAGCCCGTGAGCGAGTGCGACGCGGGGGTGCCCGCCAGGCCCACGCCGATGCCCATGAGCGCGTAGGCGAGGCCGACGAGTGGGTACGAGATGCCGTCGTCCCAGAACACGAGCATGCTGGCGAAGCCGAGGAGGCAGAAGACGTAGCCGCTGAGCAGCGTGAACCGCGCCCCCTTCGCCTCGACGAGCTTGGCCGACCGGGGCGCGGCCAGGACCATGCAGAAGGCCGCGGGCAGGATGGCCATGCCGGCGTCGAGGCTCGAGTAGCCGAGCACGTTCTGGAGGAACTGCTGGCCGATGAACATGGCGCCCATGAGCGAGCCGAAGACGATGATGCCGGCGCAGGCCGCCACCCAGAAGATCCGCCGCTTGGCCACGTCGAGGTCGTAGAGGGGGTTGGCGGCTCGCCGCTGCCGGATCACGAAGGCGACGCCGGCGGCCAAGGCGATCACCCCCAGCCCCAGCGCGACGGTGCCCTCGTCGGGGACCGGGGCGATGTTGATGGCCAGCACCAGAGCGGCCACCATCAGCACCGAGAGGATGCCGCCGAGGTTGTCGACCGGGTCGGTGGCCTCGTTCACGTGGGCCGGTACGAACTTCAGCGCCAGGAGCAGCGCGAGGACGGCCAAGGGGAGGGTGACGAGGAAGACCGAGCCCCAGTAGAACGACTCGAGCAGGGCGCCGCTGACCAGCGGACCGAGGGACGAGATGGCGCCGCCGAGGGCCGACCACAGGGCGATGGTGCGCGTGCGGGCGGGGCCGGACCACAGGGCGGTGATGAGCGCCAGGGTGGTCGGGAAGGCCATGCCCGCCGAGAGGCCGCCCAGGATGCGCGCCAGCACCAGCACCTCGATGCTCGGCGCCACCGCGGCGAGGATGCACGCCGGGATCGACAGGGCCATCCCGAGGATCAGCATCATCTTCCGGCCGTAGCGGTCACCCAGGGCGCCCAGCCAGAGCACCGAGGCGGCCAGGCCCAACGAGTAGCCCACGGCCACGAGGTCCAGCGACGTCTGCGAGGCCGTGAACGCCTTGCCGATGTCGGGCAGCGCGACGTTCGCGACGGCCAGGTTCAGGTTCGCCACCGCCGCGACCAGGATCAGGGCGATCAGCACGACCTTGGCCTGCGCCGGCTGGGTCGACTCCTCCTCCTGCTCGTTCGCGGCGGCCTCGTCGGCCGCGGGTGCTGCGTCGCTCACGTCTCCCCCTCGCGTCGGTGTCACCGCTGCGCAGCAACGTAGCCCCACCGGCCCCCGCAGTCTCTAGCCTCGTCCGGGTGAACCCGGTGCCCGTGCCCCTCGGTCGGCGGGACGCGGGCGACCCCGCCGCTCCGGCCCTTCCGTCGCCCCGCCCGCCGACAGCGCCGGCGCAGTTCCACGTGCTGGCCAAGCCCACCGGCCCGATCTGCAACCTCGACTGCACCTACTGCTTCTTCCTGTCGAAGGAGGCGCTCTACCCCGGCGACCGGTTCCGGATGGGCGACGACGTGCTCGAGCAGTACGTGCGCCAGTTGCTCGAGGCCCACCGGGGCGCGCCGCTGGTCACGATCGCCTGGCAGGGCGGCGAGCCCACCCTCATGGGCGTCGACTTCTTCCGGCGGGCGGTCGAGCTGGCCGAGTCCCTCGCGCCCCCGGGCCAGCGCCTCGAGCACACCATCCAGACCAACGCCACCCTGCTCACCGACGAGTGGGGGGAGCTGCTCGCCCGCCACCGGTTCCTCGTGGGCATCAGCATCGACGGCCCACCCGCCCTCCACGACGCCTACCGGGTGGACAAGCGGGGCGAGCCGACGTCGGCCAAGGTGCTCCGGGGCCTCGCGGTCCTGAAAGCCCACGAGGTCGACTGGAACGTGCTCTGCACCGTCCACGCCGCCAACCAGCACCAGCCCCTGGAGGTCTACCGCTACCTGCGCGACGACCTCGGCGCGACCCACATCCAGCTCATCCCCATCGTCGAGCGGGACAACGAGACCGGGTTCCAGGAGGGCGACCGGGTCACCGAACGATCGGTCGACCCCGAGGCGTGGGGCGAGTTCCTCGTCGCCGTGTTCGACGAATGGCTGGCCCACGACGTGGGCCGGGTGTTCGTGCCCCACTTCGACGCCGCCCTGGCCTCGTGGGTCGGGGCGCCCGCCTCGCTGTGCATCTTCGCGGAGACGTGCGGCGACGCGGTCGCCCTCGAGCACAACGGCGACGTCTACTCGTGCGACCACTTCGTCGAGCCCGCCCATCTGCTGGGCAACTTGCGCGAGACCCACCTGGTCGAGCTGTTGGCGTCGCCGCAGCAACGTGCGTTCGGGGCGGCCAAGCGTGACTCGCTGCCGCGCCAGTGCCGTGAGTGCGACGTGCGCTTCGCCTGTCACGGCGAATGTCCGAAGAACCGCTTCGCCACCACCGCCGACGGTGAACCGGGCCTCAACCACCTGTGCGCCGGCTACCTGCGCTTCTTCCACCACGTCGACGGGCCGATGCGCCTGATGGCGGACCTGTTGCGCCAGGGACGCTACGCCGACGAGATCGGGGCGCTCTTCGCCCGGGCTCCGCGGAACGAGCCGTGCCCGTGCGGGAGCGGCCGCAAGGCGAAGCACTGCCACGGGCGCTGACCTCGTCCGGCGCGCGAGCCGGGCCCGCGGCGGATCAGCGCGGCCTCAGGGTCGGGTCAGCGGCGTCGGGCGGGCACCGTCGCGGAGGTCGATCTCGAACACCGCCGGCGGAGCCGGGTCGAGCAGCTCGAGGTCGTGGTTCACGAACCACTCCTCGAGGCGCTCGGGCAGCAGCGGCCGACTGAACAGGTAGCCCTGGACGGCGACCGCGCCCATGCGCACCAGCGCACGCGCCGACGCGGTCGTCTCGACCCCTTCGGCGACGATGTCGAGGTCGAGGTTGCGGGCGAGGTCGACGATGGCGTGCACGACGGTCTCGGCGGTGCGGTCCGCGGCCATCGCCGCGATGAAGGACTGATCGATCTTGAGCGTGTCGACGTCGAGGGTCGTCAGGTACGACAGCGAGGAGTGACCCGTGCCGAAGTCGTCGATGGCGATGCGCGCCCCCAGGTCCCGCAACTGCCGCATCATGACCGCGGCTCGGCCGGGGTTCGCCATGAGCGTCGTCTCGGTGAGCTCGACCTCGAGGAGCCAGGCCGGGAGGCCCTCGGCGTCGAGGATCGCGCCGATGGCGTCGACGAGGTCGTCCTCGACGAGGTTGCGGGCCGACACGTTGACCGAGACCCGCAGCGGTCGGCCCGCTCGGCGCCACGCCGCGGCCTGGGCGATGGCCCGGGCGAGGACGTGCCGGGTGAGGGGGTGGATGATGTCGGTGCGCTCGGCCACCGGGATGAACTCGGAGGGAGGGAGCAGGCGGCGGTTGGGTTGACGCCAGCGGACGAGGGCTTCGACGCCCACCACCGAGCCGTCCCGGAGGTCGACCTGGGGCTGGTACTCGAGCACGAGCTCGTCCGCCTCGATGGCCTGGCGCAGTCGGCCCACCACCGCCAACCGCTTCGGGCTGTAGTGGTCGAGGTCGGCGGCGTAGACCGCCACGCCGGCGTGCTCGGCCTTGGCCGCGTACATGGCGACGTCGGCCTGGCGGAGCAGACCCGAGGCGTCCACCGACTGCTCGGCCGGGACGGCCACACCGATGCTCGCGTCCACGTCCACGTCGATCTCGCCGACGCTGAAGGGTCGCCGGAGCTGGTGGAGCACCTCGGTGGCCCGCCCGGTGGCGTCCGGTGCGTCGGCGGACTCGATCAGGAGCGCGAACTCGTCACCCCCGAGTCGGGCGAGGACGTCCCCTTCGGTGAGCCATGGCCCGAGGCGCCGACCCACCTCGATCAGTAGGTCGTCACCGCTGGCGTGGCCCAGGGTGTCGTTGACCTCCTTGAAGCGGTCGAGGTCGATGAGCAGGACCGCCAGGCCGTCGGGGTCGCGGTCGAGGCGCTCCTCGAGACGGCGCAGGAACAGCGTGCGGTTGGGCAGGCCCGTGAGGGGGTCGTGCGTGGCCAGGAACTCGTTGTCGGCCGACTCCGCCCGCAGGCGGTCGACGAGGCCGACGTTGCGCAGCGACACCGCCGCATGGGAGCAGAGGGTGCGGAGCAGGACCGCGTCCTCCTGGTCGAACCGCCGCGTCACCCCGCTTCGATCTCCGACCCCGATGACGACGCGGTGGCCCTCACCCACCGGAAGGCAGGCCACGAGGGCGTCCGAGATGCCGCTGCGCTCCATCTCGACCGGCGAACGTCCGTCCGGGCCGTAGAGCTGGACTCCCGCCTCGGGGTCGGCAGCGGTCAGCCGGTCGAACGCCGATACCGGCTCCAGCGCGATCTCCCGCTCGCCCACCCGGTGCACGCGCTTGGGCGTGTCGGGCGCGTCCGGCGACCACACCCACGCGGTGTCGGCCCGCAGGACGTCCGCGATGCTCGGCAGGAGGCTCGACTCGACGTCGCCCGCGGCCACCGCGGCGCCGAGGTCGCGGGCGAAGTCGTCGAGGCGGGCCATGGCGTGGTGACGCGCCACCACCCGTGCGTAGGAGCGGGAGAGCCCGACCACGAACGCCACCACCGGGATCGCCAGCCAGGCCTCCGTCCCACCGTCGGCGATCGCGCCGGCGATGATCAGGGCCAACGACAGGTCGACGACGGCCAGGAGCATCGGGACCCAGATCCCCCGGAACAGCGAGGACTCCCAGGACCCCTGGTGGAGGCTGATGGCCACCGAGATCACGGCGCCGCCGGCCAGGTCCGCGGCGATCACCGCGACGGCCGCCGCGACCCAGGCCTGCGGCCCGAGCTCCTCCGGCACGCCAATGGCGGCCACCACCAACCCGGCGACGACCACCTCGAGGGCGTGCGAGAGCAGGTTCAACAGCAGCTTGGGGTGCTCCTGGCGATGCACCCCGCCGAGCACGATCGCCGAGGTTGCGACCCGGGCCCCGACCACCAACGGGACGGGCAGGAAGAACAGTCCGAGCACGAGCGGGATCGAGGTCAGGGCGAACGAGTGGGACTCCCGCCGCAGCTCGATCTCCACCTCGAACAGCTCGGCCAACAGGAAGAGGATCGGGACGACGAGGAGGATGCCCCAGTGCAGTCCGTGCCCGTCGACATGGACCGAGGTGCGGAAGGTCGCCACGAAGGCCACGGCGACCACGGCGCCGAGCACGGCGCACAGGCGCAGCACCCGACGCCGCCCGGCGGCGAGGTCGGCCTCCTCGTCGACCGCACGCAGGCGCTCGGGCGCGACCGGGTCGATCGCCGCCGCCGTGTCCGCCACCTGGTCCGCTCCCCCCTACTCCCAGACGCCGTTTCGCCAGGTGTGGCCGCGCCAGGTGCGGCCGAGCCAGAGGTCGGCGCGCCAGGTACGGCCCGCCCAGATCTCGGAGCGCCAGGTCCGACCCAGCAGCGGCGACCCGGTCGACTCGGCGGCGGTGCCCCACGCGCCGCCGGCCCACACGTTGCCGTTCCAGGTCCCCCCGTCCCATGCCTGGCCGGCGCTGGCGAGCGGCGCCCAGCGCTTCGGGTCCCAGGGCCCGCCCTGGAGGTCGAACTCCCCCTCCAGCACGGTGCCGTCCTCGGCGATGAGGTGCTCACCGCCCCGGGCGAGCTCGAGTGAGCCCGACCCGGAGGAGCGCGGGTGGTTCTGCTCTGTGGCAGGGGTGGGGAGCCGGAGCGCCACCCGGAGGTCGAGGACGCCGGCGCCCTGGCCCTCGGGTGGGGCCGTGAGCAGGCGGCGGGCCGAGGCCGCGAACAGCGCCTTGACCTGGTCGGGCCGGAGCTCCGGACGATCGCTCAAGAGCTGGGCTGCGGCGCCGGCGACCACCGCGGCGGCCTGCGAGGTGCCCGAGCCCCGGAACAGCGACCCGCCCACCACCGCGCCCGGGTTCGCGAGGTCGATGGTGGAACCCGGGACCCGCAGGCCGAGCACCGAGACACCCGGGGCCACCAGATCGACCCCGCGCTCAGGGGTGCCCACCGCCGAGAACGGTGCGACGACGTCGTCGAAGGGGTTGCGCGGATCCACCATGTCGGCGGCGCCCACGTTGATCACGTAGGGGTCGACGGCGGGATCGGCCAACGGCCCGCCGGAATTCCCGGCCGCGGCCACCACGACGATGCCGTGGTGCCAGGCCGACTCGACGGCGTGGGCCAAGGGATCGACGAGGTACGACTGGGTCGAGTCGGTACCCCCCGAGAGGCTGAGCACCCGGATGTTCATGCCGTCGTGGTTGCGGTGCTGCACGACCCAGTCGATGGCGGCGATCATCTGCGACACGTCGACCGCGCCGTCGGCGGCCCCCACCTTGACGTTGACGAGACGCGCCTCGCGGGCCATGCCTCCATCGCCACCGATGATGCTCGCCATGTGGGTGCCGTGGCCGTAGGCGTCGAGGCCGGCCGGCATGCCCGCCTGGAAGTCGAGTGACAGGTCCGGCCCGTTCAGCACCTGGTCGGGATCGTCGAGCCCCGGCACCGGGGCGATGCCCGTGTCGACGAGCGCGACGTCGATGCCCGCACCGTCGGCATCACGGCGGTCGGCCCAGTCCGACCGGATGATGTCGCGGATCTCCCGGCGCAGGATCGGCCGGGCCGTGCCCCAGGCGCGGAACTCGTTGCCCCACCGCTGGCGGGACTCCCGCTCGGCCCAGCCCGCCTCGCGGCCCCGGTCGCCGTCCGCGTGAGCTGCCGGCACCGAGGCACCCAGTGCGCTCAGCGTGGTCACCACCGCGAGCGCGACCGCCGTCAGGGCGGTCGCTCGCCACCGCCGTCCCCGCGCCATGTTCTCCCGCCCCGAGGATCGCCCCACTTCGCCCCCCAGGTTGTCCGCTCTCGCGGTCTCTCCGCTTTGCCGAGGTGACTCTAAATCACTCGACGTGACTCTGCAAACGCTGAAAGTGGTTTTTCGGTGCGCCCTCCGTGACTGACCCGCAGGTCAGCGCGGCGCCGGATCTGCGGCATCCGGTGCCGCTCGGTCGGCGTCGTCACCCCCCACGCGGCGGTGCAGCGAGAAGCCCACGAGCGGGAACACCAGGACCGACACCATGCCGGCGCCGACCAGCGCCGCCGCGTTCTCGGTCAGCATCCGGCCGGACTCCACGCCGATCTCGGTGATCACGACGACGAGCGGGAGCGCGGTCGCGGAGAAGAACGCCAGCGCGGCACGGTCCCGTCCCGCGAGCTCGTGGCGGTGCAACAGGACCGCGGGGATGCCACGCGCGACGAGGAACAGGGCCAGGAAGACCGGGACGCGAAGGAGGGTCGCGGGCTCGTCGACGAAGGCGTCGACGTCGAACTTCATGCCGCTGACGATGAAGAAGATGGGGACGAGGAAGCCGAACCCGATGGCGGAGAGCTTCGAGCTCACCGCCTCGAACTGCTCGCCCTCCACGAAGAGGCGCACCACGATGCCGGCGGTGAACGCCCCGAGCAGCACGTCGAGGCCGAGATGGCCGGCGACCCACACCAGGGCCACGACCAGCAGCACCGAGATGCGCACGGGCAGCTGCGCGCTCGAGTGCAGGTGCTTGCGCATGAGGTCGAGGATCCTCGGCGATCGCGCCCGCGTCGCCACGAGGGTCGCGCCGACGGCGAGGACCACGAAGGCGGCGAGGAACAGCGTCGTCGACACCGGGTTGTCACTCGTGAGCAGCAGCGCGATGGCCACGATGGGCAGGAACTCGCCCACCGTCCCCGCCGCGAGCACGAACCCACCGAACCGGCTCTCGAGCACGCCGGCGTCCGAGAGCATGGGCAGCAGCGTGCCCAGCGCGGTCGTGGTGAGGGCCAGGCCGACGATCAGGTCCGAGTGCGCGAACCCGTCGAGCACCAGCACCCCGGCGACCGCCAGGGCGATGACGAGCGACAGGAACCAGCCGCCGGTCGCGAGCTTCAGCGGGCGGCCCTTGATGCGGGACAGCTCGATCTCGAAGCCGGCCAGGAACATCAAGAAGCTGAGACCCAGGTTCCCGAAGCCGGCCACGATCGGCGTGACCTCGGCCAGGCCGAGCACCTGGGGGCCGATCAGCATCCCGAGCAGGATCTCGAGCACGACTCCGGGCAGCCGGAACCGTCGTAGCGCCTCGGCGGCGAGCGGGGCCAGCACCGCCACCACGACGATGAGGGTCAGCGAGGAGGCGCTGGTGGCGTCCATGGCTGCTGGAGGCTAACCGCAAGGTCACACGGGGTGACCTGGGCTCCCTTAGGATCCGGCGACGATGGGGGCCACGGCGATACCGGAGGAGCGTGGATCGACCCGGTTCCTCCCCGTCGTCACGTCGGTGATCGAGCGCCGGTGGACGTCGTCGGTGTTCGGGATCGTGTCCGAGGGTCGCGTGCGCCGACGACCGAGCGACATCGCCAAGGTCGTCCTCTCGACCGTCTTCGTGTCGCTCACCGCCGCCGGGGCGCTGGCCGGCACCCAGGTCGAGGTCGCCGTGGTCGACCTGCTCGCCGCGGTGCCCACCGCCCTCGACCCCGTCTTCCGGAGCTTCTACGTGACGGGCGCGGCGTTGGCCGGCGTGCTCGTGGTCACCGCCCTCGTCGCCCGCCGCGGACGCCTGCTGCTGACGCTGGTCACCGCCGGCGTCGTCTCCTGGGGCCTCGCCACGGCCCTGCGGGCGGTCGTGGACCTCCCCGACGCCCTGAGCGACACCGGTTCGTCGTTGCACGGGACCGAACCCGACTACCCCGTGGTCCCGCTCGCCACCGTCGCGGCGGTCATCCTCGCCGCCCGGCCGTACCTGACCCGACCCGCCCGGCGCCTGCTCGAGGTGGCCTACTGGCTGACCGCCGTCGGCGCCATCGGGCTGGGTGCCGGCCTGCCGTTGGCGGTCGTCGCCAGCCTGCTGCTCGGATGGGGCCTCGCGGCACTCGCCCATCTGGCGTTCGGCTCTCCTGCGGCCACGCCGTCGATCCGCCAGGTCGAGGAGTCGCTGAGAGGTCTCGGCGTGCCCACCGACGGGCTCCTGCTCGCCGACCTCCAGACCTGGGGCCGGAGCCGCTACCACGCGGGCACCGACGGCGAGCTGAGCATCACCGTGCTCGGACGTGACAGCACCGACGCCCGCCTCTTCCACAAGCTCTGGCGCTTCGTCTGGTACAAGGACTCGGGCCCGACCCTGTCGCTGACCCGCATGGGCCAGGTCGAGCACGAGGCCTACGTCCTGCTGCTGGCGGCCCGCACCGGCGCCCGAGTGCCCGACGTCGTGGCCGCGGGGGTGTCCGGCGCCCGCGACGACGCGGTGCTCGTCGCCCGCGACCCGGTGGGTCACCGCCTGACCACCCTCGAGCCCGAGGCGCTCACCGACGCCGTGCTCGACGACGCCTGGGCCAACCTCGCCGAGCTCCACGAGGCCCGCATCGCCCACGGCGACCCCGCGGCCCGGAACGTCGTCCTCGGCGACGACGGGCGGACCGGCCTCGTGGACCTGAGCACGGCGGCCACGTCGGCCGATCCCGACCGCCTGGCACTCGACGACGTCACGCTGCTCGCCACCACCGCCGAGGTCGTCGGCCCCGACCGGGCGATCGCCGCCGCCGAGCGGGCCCTCGGCCACGACACGCTCGCCGACCGGCTGCCCCTGCTGCAGCCCTCGGCCCTCACCACCACGACCCGGCGCACCCTCGCCGAGCCCAAGGCCTCGCTCAAGGCCCTCTCCGAGGGAGTGGCGGACCGCACCGCCACCGAGGTCCCGACGCCGGCGGCGCTGCGCCGGTTCTCGCTGGGCAGCATCTTGATGGCGGGCGCGTTCTGCTTCGGCCTCTACCTCCTCATCGGCCAACTCGTCGGCGTGGCCCAGATGGGCGACATCTTCTCGGGCGCCATCTGGGAGTGGGTCGTGCTCACCTTCGTGCTCTCCCAGTTGCCGCCGTTCGCGCAAGCCGTGGCCATGCTCGGCAGTGTGTCGTCGCCCCTCCCGCTCGGCCCGGTGGTCGGGGTCCAGTTCGCCAACGCCTTCACCGGCCTGGTCGGCGGCACCGCCGGCAACGCGACCCTGGTCATCCGCTTCTTCCAGCAACAAGGGCTCCAACCCGCGGTGGCGGTCAGCTCGGGCCTGCTGAACTCGGCCGCGGGCTTCATCGTCCAGATCATCCTGGTGGTCACCGGGGTCGCCTTCGGCGCCGCCACGGCCCGCTCCGATTCCTCGGGGTCGTCCGGCTCGTCGAGCGGCGGCATCCCCAACTGGCTGTACGCGCTGCTCGCGCTGGCGGTCGTCGCCGTCATCGCCGCGGTGGTCGTCCCCCGGTTCCGCCGGCGCATCCGCGACGTGGTGGAGACCCAGCTCCGTGCGGCCATCGCCAACATCCGAGGGATCCTGGAGACACCGACCAAGGCGGTCGAGCTCTTCGGGGGCCAGCTCGTGTCGCAGGTGCTGTTCGCCATGGTGCTCGGCGCCGCCCTGCACGCCTACGGCGAGTCCCTGCCGCTCATGCAGCTGATCGTGATCAACAGCTTCGCCTCGTTCATCGGCGGCGCCATGCCGGTGCCGGGCGGCATGGGCGTGGTCGAGACCGGCCTCATCGCCGGCTTCACCGCCGCCGGGGTGCCCCAGGCCGAGGCCGTCGCCGCCACCTTCACGGCCCGCATGTGCACCGCCTACCTGCCGCCGATCTGGGGCTGGGTCGCACTGCAGGGCCTCCGCCAGCGCGACTACGTCTGAGCGACGGCGGGGGGCGGCTCGGACGCCGCCATCTCATCGAGCAGCAGGCGGGCGCCGAGCAGGAAGCAGACCGCTCCGAGGAACGTGCCCGAGTTGGCCAGGTTGGCGTCGAGCAGGTCACCGGTGTCGGGGACGATCCATGCGGCGAGGGCCGAGATCATGAAGAAGATCGAGCCCACCATGTTCAACACGACGATCCACCAGGCGGTGCCGCGCGGCCGTAGGGCGAACCACCGGTTGCAGACCTCGATGATGGCGAGCTCGCTGGCCACGAGGAAGCAGATGGACCCGACGAAGTCGGGCGTCCACACCCGGAGCAGCTCCTCCTGGGCGTCGAGGCCGGTGCGCATGGCGTTGAAGGTGTTGACGTTGAACCACAGGGTGCCGACCGACTGGACCGCACACGCCCACCAGTCGATGCGGCGGGGCTGGACCGCGAACAGGCGGAACCGGGTGCCGTCGGGCCGGCCGGCGTTGATCGACTGGACGAACTGGGCGTACCCGGCCGAGGTGAAGAAGATCGAGCCCACGAAGAAGACCAGGCCGATCACCGACGCCGACAGCACCGACGAGAGGAACGGCACCGCTCCGAGCGCGAAGCAGGCCGATCCGACCATGAACAGGACCGACACCCACCAGCCGAGCTGGTCCGGGGCCCAGATGACCCGGCGGTGGGCGGGAGCCTGACCCTCGAGGTGCGGGGGCAGGCCCTTGCGTTGTCGGCGGGAGCTGTAGACGAGGAGGGACCCGTCCGGGCGCCGCACGACCTCCCGGACGAGGAAGGGCCCGAACCGGACCCGCTCGACCGACTGGTCCGGCGCCGGCGGGCGCCACGGCGCCCGCGACGACACCGCCGAGCCGCCCATGGATCAGCCCGCGTCGGCCGGCGCCGCCGGAAGGCCGGGGTCGCCCTCGGGGCCGGCGCCGTCGTCGCCCGGGGCGCGGTCGGCCAGGCGGACCACCGCGAGCTCGTAGGCCCCGACGAGGGCCACCAGCACGAAGAAGCCGAGCCAGGAGACGTCGAGGAACCAGAGCAGGAGCAGGCCCACGCCGGCCCCGCCCCACTGGAGCGCGTCGCGGTGGTCGTCGATCCACACCACGGTCTCCTCGTCCCGGCTGCGGGCGCCGAGCGAGCGGGCCAGGCCGACCACCCTGGCCCGGAGCGAGACCACCCAGGGGTACGGGCCGGTCAGCACGGCGATCACCACGATCGCGGCCGCCACCCAGAGCACGACCTCAGCCCCCATCCGCAGCGGGTCGATCACCCGGTCGGTGACGATCTCCACCGCGGGCACGTTGTCGGGGACCCTCACCAGGTTCAACAGGTCCTGCTGGATCCGCAGGGACAGCCGACGGACCAGGACCATGCCCACGGCGATGGCCACCACGAGCTGCAGCAGGGTCCGGCGGCGGTGGGCCGAGGCCACGAGGGTGATCGGGATGAGGATCAGGGCGAGGGCGACGAGCACCCAGACCACCTTGTTGAACAGCTCCACGCCCTCCTGCGCCGCCTTCAGCGCGCCCTGGTCGTAGACGGTGATGGTGCCGAAGTCGTCGTCGAGGTTCACGCCGAGGGCGTCGGCGATCTTGTCGCGGGCCTCGTCGGGGAGGTCGTCGACGGTGACCGTGGGGATGTCGATGTTGCGTCCCAGGATCTCGGGCGATGCGTCACCGATGCGGGCGAGGACCTCGTTGATCACCGGCAGGAAGTTGAGGGTGACGGAATCGGCGTTGGCCTGCACGATCTCGGAGTCCTTGCCCTCGAGCAGGGCCACGGCCTGGTCGTGCGCGGTGTTCACGATGGTCTCGAAGAGCTGCTGGAACTCGGGCGTGGCGAAGACCTCCTCGACCTTGCCCCGAACGAAGCTCTCGACCCCGCTGGCCAAGGTCGGGGCCAGGATCTGGGCCCGCTCGGGCAGGGCCTCGGCGATGAGGTTCTGCACATCGACGAGGGTCATGACCTCCTGGGTGGTGAAGCGGGCCAGCGCCTCCTGCACCGCCTGCTCCTCGATCACGGTGCCGATGCGGCTGGCGAACACCTCGTTGTCCAGGAAGTTGCGGCTGGCCCACACGCCGATCGAGGCCGCGGTGAAGGCGAGGGCCGTGACCACGACGAGCACCCCCACCAGCCCGTTGCGCGCGCCTCGGCGCACGCGCCGCCCCGTGGCGCGCCGGGCCTCACGGCGGTCGACCTTGGCCTCCAGCGTGGCCACCTCGGCCCGCAGGCGTTCCAGCTCGGCCCCGGCGTCCTCGGGGAGGGCGCCGTCACCGACGGGCTCGCTCGCCCCCTCGGCCGGCGCCTCCTCGGTCGTCGGCACGTCGGCGGCCGCATCGGCCGCGCCTGCGTCGCTCACCTCGTCCTCGTTCACGTCGTCTCGCGCCTCGTCGCTCACGTCCACCCATCCTTCGTTGCCGTGTCGTCGCGACGATCGTCGCGCCGGTCATCGCCTACGGTGGGCACGCCATGGCCGCGTCCACCGAGCACCATCATCATCACCACCACCTCGGCGCCACCGACCCCGCCACCCGCTCGGCGGTGGGCAACGCGGTCGTGGCCGTGGTGGCCTACGAGGTCGTGGCCAGTGCGGTCAACGAGTTCCTCGACGTCGACGTCGTCCCGTCGCTCATGCCGCGGATCCAGGCCGTGACCCCGCGCTCCGTGGCCCGTGCCGTCACCCCTCGGTGGTCCCGCTACGCCGCATGGATCGCCGCCGGCGCGGCCTACACCGTGGCGGCCAAGGCGATGCGCAGCGCGCTCCCCGCACGACTGCGACGCTGAACCGATCCCGCAACGGAACGCGGCCCCGAAACGGCGAAAGGGGCCGACCCGGCGCACCGGACCGGCCCCTCCCGCAGCGGCCATCAGCCGTTGACGACCTTCGCCTTCATGGTCTCGTACTCCGCATCCGAGATGGCGCCACTCGACTTGAGCTCGGCCAGCTTCGCGAGCTGGTCGGCCGCACTGCCGGCGCTGGCGGTCTCCTGGACGTACTGGCGGAACTGTGCCTCGGCCTCGCTCTGGCGCTTGGCCGCGCGCTCGGCCATGCCGTGGCCCCGGGCGATCAGGTAGACGAACACGCCCAGGTAGGGCATGAAGATCACGAACAGGGTCCACAGCACCTTCTTGGTGGTGGACTCGTCCTTGTCGGCGAACAGGTCGGCGAACACCGTGATGAGCAGCCAGAACCACAGCATCAGGATGAACAGCCAGAACATGGTGATGATCAGGTCGCCCTGACCCACGTCGGCGAGAACCATTGTCGAAACCTCTTGTCGGATCGGCTCGTTCGGAATTCGGGGGTGTGGTCAGCCGGTGGCACACACCTCGGCGTCAACCTAGTGCAACCCACCGCCGCGGACCCTCACCCCTTGGGGGTGAACGTGGCCCGGATTCAGAGGTAGCCGCGGTTCAGCAGCGACCTCGTCGTGAACCAGCCGATCGGCGGTGGCAGCCAGAAGGTGAAGATGCGGTGGGTGAGCACGGCGGGCACCGCGATCTCGGTGGGCACCCCCATCGCGGTGAGCCCGGCGACCATGGTGGCCTCAGCCACGCCCATGCCGCCCGGTACCGGCACCACGCTCGACAGCGTCGACGCGCCGATGTTCACGACCACGGCCTGCGCGAGGCTGATCGACCCGCCGTAGGCGTGCACGCACGAGCCCAGGCAGAGGGCGAAGCCGATGCTCGACGCCGCGGCGCTCGACAGCAGGACAGCGGCCCGGCGCGGGTGGGCGAACACCTCTCGGAAGGTGGACCAGATACGTTGCAGCGGCGGCAGCGCCAGGTTGCGCAGCTTCGGGATCCGCCACAGCAGCGCCACCAGGAGCCCCGCGGCGATCACCAGCGCGAGGATCAGCCCGGCGTTGCCGCTCAGGGTGCTGCCCGTGTCCACGGTCTGGCCCGTGACCCAGAGCGCGCCGAGGAACAGCACCGCCTGCACCGCGGAGCCCGACCAGCTCACGAGCAGGCTCGGCCCCACGGCGGTGGTCACGTCCATGCCCTGGCGCTGGAGGTAGCGGATGTTCATCACCGAGGCCCCGTAACCGCCGGGGGTCGCCAGGGTGGTGAAGGCGGTGGCGTACTGGAGCTCGATGGTGGGCGCGAGCTGCAGCTTCACGGGTGAGGCGGCCATGATCGCCGTCGAGCCGGCCAGGCGGGGGACGAGGGAGAAGCAGAACGCCACCACCAACCAGGCGTAGACGGCATCGGCGAAGGCGCTGCCCAGGTCCTCGAGGTTGGACACCTGGCCCATCAGGTAGACGACCGCGAACAGGGTCGCCACCGCCATGAAGATGCTGGCGGGCTTGACGCGGCGCAGCTCCTGGAGCTCGGGCGGCTCGACGCCGAGCGCCTCCGCGGTGGCCTTGCGCACACCGTCGAGGTGCTTGCGGGCCCCCTTCATGGAGTGTCGGGTCGTGCGGGTCAAGGCGACCGGCTGGAGCCGGGGCAGCGCCGCCGAGACCACGTCCGCACCCATGCCCCGTATCGCCGCCGCCGCGGCCCGCTCCTCGTCGACGAGCAGCGACGACCAGGCCAGGACCTCTGCGACGTCCGCGTCGAGGCGATCGGCGGGGGCCGAGGTCGAGGCCCGACCGAAGTCGGTGACGGTGATCCCCGGACCCTCGGTGAGGACCAGGTGGTCGGCGCTGAGCGAGCCGTGGGCGATCCGCGCCTCGCGGAGACTGCCGACCTGGGCCCAGACCGCGTCGAGCACCTCGTCGGTGGCCTCGTCGTCGGCGAGGTCGTCGAGGGTCCGCCCGAGCGGACGCCGTTCGACGAGCAGCGCGGCGTCCGGGCCCGCCGTCGCCGCGGCCACGACCTCGGGCACCGACACCCCACCCCGCGCGGCGAGCAGGTCGACGAAGGCCTCGTGCTCGACCTCCTGGCGGCGGGTCAGGTACAGCGTGGGCCCCGAGTCTTTGGTGGTGAGCCAGCGCCACGCCTTGGACAGGAACTGGGCGTCGCGCTGATCGCGCCCCAGGACCTTCACCGACAGCGGGGGGCCGTCGGCCGTCTCCGCTCGCATCAGGGTCGCGCCCTGGCGGCGCTCCGGGGCGAGGTCCACGCCCTCGACCTCGATGCCGAGCTCCCCGAGCGCGGCCTCGACCACGTCGACCGAGGGCCGGCCGGCCGGGGCGCGCAGGGCGAACAGCACCGTCTTGCCGGCGGC
>CAZYPY010000020.1:0-21157 GCA_964649545.1 uncultured Microthrixaceae bacterium
GCGCCGCATCGGTCTACGGCAACGACCGCAGCGCGGACTTCGACATCCTCCAGACGATCGCGAACGCCTCGAACGTGATCCAGAGCCGTGACATCGAGCGCATCGTGATCTACAAGGGCTCCGGACCCAACTCGACGGTGCCCAGCACGTGCGTGAACGGCACGCCGAGCGCGAACTGCAACGTGTACTCGGCGAACGCCCTCGACCTCGCCGAGTCCGAGTTCGGCTGCCGCTCCGATCGCAACCTCGACCGGTTCTGGTGCCCCACCACCCGCAAGAACGCGGTGCAGGGGGCCAACGGGCCGCCCGACTACGTCGGGGTGTGGATCAAGGTCAACCACGACTGGGTGACCGGGCTCTTCGGTCGCTCGCTCACCTTCACCGACTCCACCGTCATGCGCATCGAACCGGCGGCGGCCTCGTGACCCGGCTGCACTCGCTCCACCGGCGCCGGCGGGCCGGCGACCGTGGCGCGGCGCTGGTCGAGATGATCCTGTTCACGCCGCTGCTCGTCATGATCGCCATCGGCATCCTCGAGTACGGCCTCGCCTGGCGGGACTCGATCACCGTGGCCGGGGCCAGCCGGGCCGGCGCCCGAGTCGGCAGCAACGCCGGCAACGACCGCCTCGCCGACTACAACACCCTCCTCGCGGTGGAGGCGGCCATCGCGTCCATCCCCGACGCCCGCGTCAACCGGGTCGTGATCTACCGGGCCAACGCGGCCGACGGCGACATGACGAACCCACAGTGCCGGACCGGGGCGTCGGTCGCGAACACCTGCAACGTCTACACCGGCGCGCAGCTGGCCTCCATGACCTCGGCGAACTTCAGTGGGACGTCGGGCAGCACCTGCTCGAGCAGCTCTTGGGATGCCGCCTGGTGCCCGCTGGGCCGCCAGTCCCAACAGTCCATCGGTGCCGACTACCTGGGCATCTGGGTGTCCATCAGCCACCCGTACGTCACCCGGATCTTCCCGGGCAACGGGCTCACCATCACCGACAAGGCCGTCATGCGCCTCGAACCGAGCGTGTAGGGGTGACGATGACGCGCACGAACCGTCGACGCATCCGGGGGGAGAAGGGCTACGCGCTGATCCTGGCCGCGCTGCTCCTGCTGCCGCTGCTCGCCTTCACGGGCTTCGCCACCGACGTGGGCGCGTGGTACGCCCGGGCGAGCCGGATCCAGCGGGCGGCCGACGCCGCCGCGCTCGCCGGCGTGGTGTGGATGCCCGACCTCGCCCAGGCCCGGACCGTGGCGCTGGCCACGGCGCAGCGCAACGGGTTCGTGAACGGTCAGGACGACATCACCATCACGGTGTCGCCCTCGGCGGGATCCACGAGGAAGCTCCGGGTCGTCATCCAGGACGCCAAGGCCGACCAGTTCTTCTCGTCCCTGTTCATGGGCGACGTGGCCATCACCCGCGCCGCGACGGCGGAGTACATCCTGCCCGTGCCCCTCGGAAGCCCCTTGAACCGGTTCGGCAACGATCCCGCCGCCGGGGTGAACCCGAACTTCTGGGCGTCCATCTCCGGCCCGTTCACGGACTACAACAACGGTGACCCCTTCTCGACGAAGTGCGGTGCGGGTGGCTCCGGGACCTCCTGCACCCAGAGCAACGGCGAGTACCGGACGACCGGCTACGCCTTCGCCGTCGACGTGCCCGCGTCCATGGTGGGACAGGCGTTGACCGTGGAGCTGTACGACGCCGGTCACTACGACCGGCCGAACTACCCCACGGTCGAGACCGCCGACATCACCCAGAGCGGCGGCGGGTTGCGCACGCAGTACGAGCTGTACCGGTCGGACTCCACGCCCTTGGACAACTCCGACAACCCGTCGCTCGCCGGCCAGTGCAACGGGACGGGGGCCAACGGCAGGCTGACCCTCGAACCGGAGACGGGCGCCGCGACCTACCGGAACCAATGGGCGCTGCTGTGCCGGGTCACGGTGAGCCAGGCCGGGGTCTTCCCGTTGCGGGTGCGCACGAGCGGCATCGCCGGCACCACCGACACGGGCAACGGCTGGAACCAGTATGCGATCCGGGTGTGCTCGGGATCCGGGTCGTGCACCTCGACCTCGACGGCGGGCCAGCCTCGCATCTACGCGCTCGGTGACATGTCGATGTTCAACAACGCGTCCGGGTCGACGGCGGACTTCTACCTGGCCGAGGTCGACCAGATCCACGCCGGCAAGACCTTCGAGGTCAGCCTCTTCGATCCCGGCGACGGCTCGTCGGGTGACTACTTCCTCAGCGTGGTGCGGCCCGACGGAACACGCCCGCCGTGCACCTACCGCAACCGCTCGACCGGCACGACGACCACGCTGGCCTCGTGTCGCATCCAGACCCGCAACGCCGGGGCGAGCCCCGCGAACATCTTCAACGGCCAGTGGCTCGACATCTCGATCGCGCTGCCGTCGAACTACGCCTGCACGGTCGGGACGATCCCCGGGTGCTGGTGGAAGATCAACTACGAGTTCGGCGGCCAGCCCAACGACCGGACCGTCTGGAGCGCCCAGATCATCGGCGACCCGGTCCACCTCGTCCGAGACGGCTGAACGCCTCGTCCGTCGGGTGGCCGGGGCGGGATGCCTCCGTCTCCCTATCCTGAGCGGGTGTCGGGATTCGTCGACGAGTGCGGGCTCAACGTCCGGGGCGGTGACGGCGGCGCGGGCTGCGTCTCGTTCCGCCGGGAGGCCCACGTGCCCAAGGGCGGCCCCGACGGGGGCGACGGCGGCCGGGGTGGCGACGTCTGGCTCCAAGCGGACAACAACGTGGCCTCGCTGTTGGCGTTCCGGGACCATCCGCACCGGCGGGCCACGAGCGGCGTCCACGGCCAGGGCAAGCGCCGTCACGGCGCCGGCGGCGAGGACCTGGTCGTTCCCGTCCCCGAGGGCACCACGGTGTACGACCAGGACGGCGAGCTGCTCGCCGACCTCGTGACCACGGGCGATCGCTGGCTGGCCGCCCACGGGGGCCAGGGTGGTCGAGGCAACGCCCGCTTCCTCAGCAACCGGCGACGGGCGCCGGCGTTCGCCGAGCAGGGCGAGGAGGGTGAGGAGCGGTGGCTGCGCCTGGAGCTGCGGCTGATGGCCGACGTCGCCCTCGTGGGCTTCCCGAACGTCGGCAAGAGCACCCTGATCTCCCGGATCTCGGCGGCCAAGCCGAAGATCGCGGACTACCCGTTCACGACCCTCGAGCCCCATCTCGGTGTCGTCCGGCTCGACGACGGGGTGGAGTTCGTGGTCGCGGACATCCCCGGCCTCATCGAGGGTGCCAGCGAGGGCAAGGGCCTGGGCCACCAGTTCCTCCGCCACGTCGAGCGGGCCCGTGCCCTCGTCGTCCTGCTCGACCTCTCGCCGATGGCCGAGCGGCCTCCCGCCGAACAGCACGAGGTCCTGCTCCGGGAGTTGGGCGACTACCGGTCCGAGCTGGTCGAGCGGCCCCGGCTGGTCATCGGGTCCCGGGCCGACCTCGCGCCCGGGGACGCCGAGGCCGTCCCCGGCGTGGACGACCTGCTCTGCGTGTCGGCGGTCACCGGTGCCGGCCTCCCCGCGCTCGTCGGCCGGATGGCCGGGCTGGTGACCGAGGCCCGGGCGGTGGAGTCCGTCGGGCGCGACCACGCCTTCGTGGTGCACCGTCCCGAGCAGGAGGGCGTCCGGATCGAGCGCGAGGACGACGGCAGCCTGCGGGTGGTCGGGCGCCAGGCCGAGCGGGCCGTCGCGCTGTCGGACCTCACCAACGCCGACGCCCTCGAGTACGCCCAGAACCGTCTGCGCAAGCTGGGCGTCGATCGGGCTCTGGCGCGCGCCGGCGCCCGGGAGGGCGACGTCGTCCACATCGGCGGGGTCGCGTTCGACTACGAGCCCGACCTCTTCGGCTGAACCCAGTTGGGACGGGCGACGTCGAACGGTGAGACTGCCGTCGTGAGGGTCGTGGCCAAGATCGGGACGTCGTCGATCACCGACGAGCGCGGCGCCGTCGACGAGGCCGCCATCGCCAAGTTCTGCCGCGAGATCGCCGACCTCCGGAGCGCCGGCCACCAGGTCGTGGCGGTGACCTCGGGGGCGATCGCCGCCGGGCTGCCGAGCCTGGCCTTCCCCGAACGCCCTCGTGACGCGGTGACGCTCCAAGCGGCCTCGGCCATCGGCCAGAGCCGGCTCATGCGGGTCTACGACGCCGCCTTCGCCGAGCACGGCCTGGTCGCCGGCCAGCTGCTCCTCGCGCCGCTCGACTTCATCGTGCGCCAGCAGTACCTGCACGCCCGCGCCACCCTCGAGCGCCTGCTCGAGCTCGGGGTCGTCCCGGTGGTCAACGAGAACGACGCTATCGCCGACGACGAGATCCGCTTCGGTGACAACGACCGGCTCGCGGCACTGGTGGCCCACCTGCTCGGCGCCGACGTGCTCGTGCTGCTGACCGACACCGAGGGCGTCCTGACCGCCGACCCGCGGCTGGATCAGGGCGCGTCGCTGATCGAGGAGATCGTCGAGGTCGACCACGACCTCGAGCGCCGAGCGGGCGGTACGGGGACGGTCCGGGGTAGCGGCGGGATGGCCTCCAAGCTGCGGGCGGCCAAGATCGCCGCATGGTCCGGCGTGCGCGCCGTGGTCGCGGCCGCCCACCGCAGCGACGTCCTCGCCGACGCCGTGGCGGGTGTCGCCGGGGTGGGCACGACGGTGCTGCCCCAGGACCGCCACCTGCCCGCCCGCAAGCTGTGGATCGCGTTCGCGGTCGGGTCCGAAGGCGCCCTGACCGTCGACGACGGCGCGCGGCGGGCGCTCGTCGAGGGCAACCGTTCGCTGCTCGCGGCCGGCGTGGTCTCGGTGACCGGGGGCTTCGGCGTGAACGACGCCGTCGAGGTCCAGGACCCGTCCGGTCGGGTGTTCGCCAAGGGCCTCGTGCGCCTGCCGGCGACCGAGATCGCCGCAGGGGTGCGAGACCAGCTCGTCATCCACCGCGACGATCTGGTGGTGCTGCCCTAGCGGGCGCGGGCCCGCCGGCGGCGGGCCCTGCTGATCAGCAGCCGCTCAGGCGGAGGGCTCCGGGGTCTCGGCCGCCGCAGGCTCGGCCGGCGCCTCGACCTTGGCGGGCTCGGGCTCGGCGGGGGCCTCCAGGCCGAGCTGGGCCCGGATCTCGGACAGGCGGGCGGTGGCCTCGGTGTTCATGGTCGCCTGCTCGATCTCGAGCATGCGGCTCTCCACCGACTCCTCCTGGAGCTCGGACATGCCCTTGGCCTGGGCGTAGCGGGCCTCGATCTTGTCCCGGACCTCGTCGAAGGTGGGGACGTCCTCGCCGACGGTCTCGCTGAGCGAGGCCATGGCCCTGTTGACCTGCTCCTGCATCTTGGCCTGGTCGAGCTGGCCCAGGAGCTTCTGGCGCTCGGCGAGCTTCTTCTGGAGCTGGGCCGAGTTCTGCGCGACGGCGGCCTTGGCCTGGTCGGACGCCTGGGCGCTCTGCAGCGAGAGCGCCTTGAGGTTCTCGACCTCGCTCTCGAGGGCGATGAGACGGTTGGCGATGGCCTCGGCGGCACGCGTGTACTCGGCCGCCTTCTCGGCGTCGCCCTTCTTGGCGGCGTCGTCGGCCATCATCACCGCCTGGCGGGCGTTGCCGTTGACCTTCTCGAGCTCCTCGAGGGTGCGGTTCAGCCGCATCTCGGTCTGCTTCTGGTTGGCGATGACGTTGGCCGCCTGCTCCTTGAGGCGCCGGTGCTGGTCCTGGGCCTCCTGGATCGCCTGCTCGAGCTGGATCTTCGGATCCGCGCTCTCGTTGAACTTCCCGGTGAGCTTCGCGGTCCAGTACTTCCACCAGCGACGGATGAGCTTTCCCATGGGCGAGAGCCTACCCGGGAGCGCCCGCGGCGCTCCCGGCGCCGCGGCGACGGAGGCGGTCCACCAGCTCGTGCAGCTCGGGGAGCCGGAGGGCGTAGAGCGCCCCGAGGTAGACCGCCGCGCCGACGAGGACGCCGGCCGCCGTGCGGGACACCGCACCGAGCCCGGCATCGGAGCCCACCAGGGCTCGTGCGCCGTAGACCGCCGCGGCCATCACCGTCGCGGCGAGCACCATGCGGCCGAGGGCGACCGCGGTGCGGCGGCCGTCGAGCCCGTGGACCCGACGGCGCAGGACGAACACGGCGAGCAGGCCGGCCGCGGAGTAGGCGCCGGCGTAGGCGAGGGCGAGACCCTGGACGCCGAGGCGACCCACCAGGGCGAAGGCCAGCGCGATGTTGAGCCCGTTCTCGAAGAGGTTGAGGAAGAAGGGCGTCCGGGTGTCCTTCAGGGCGTAGAAGCCCCGCAGGACGAACAGGTAGACCGAGAACCCGACCAGACCGAGGGCCATGGCCGCGAGCACCTCTGCGGTGAGGTCACCCGAGGCGTCGCCGAAGGCGCCCCGCTCGAGCAGTGCTGCCACCACGGGTCGGGCCAGAAGCACGTAGCCCACGGCGGCGGGGAGGATGACGAGGATCAGCAGGCGCAGGCCGAGGCCGAAGCGGTCGCGGAACCCGGCGAGGTCGTCCCGGGCCGCGAAGGCCGAGAGGTCGGGCAGGAACGTGGTCATGATCGACACGGCCAGCAGGCCGTGGGGCAGTTGGAAGAAGATGAAGGCGTAGGTGTAGGCCGAGACCGCGCCAGCTCCCTCGCCCGTGGCGAGGGCGAGGATGACGAACAGGGCCACCTGGTTGGCGGCGGCGTAGCCGAGGGTCCAGCCCGAGAGGCTGCCCACCTTGCGCACGGAGGGATGGCGCAGGTCGAAGCGGAAGCGGAGGCGGATGCCGGCCCGGCGGATGGCCGGCCACAGCGCCACGGTCATCGCGACGATGCCGGCCGTGGTGCCGAGGCCCAGCAGCAGCAGCAGCGAGGTGTCGTCCTCGACCTGGCCGAGGCTCGGCGAGGTCCCCGCCACGACGGCGAAGGTCACCAGGACGGTGATCACCACGAGGTTGTTCAGGATCGGCGCGTAGGCCGGGGCGAAGAACGAGCGCCGAGCGTTGAGCAGCGCGGTGCCGAGGCTCATCAGGCCGTAGAAGAAGATCTGCGGGAGGAAGAGCCGGAGCAAGGGGACCGCCACCTCGGCCTGCGCCGCCGCGGCGTCGTCGGGCAGGCGCAGCGCGTACACGTCGATGATGAACGGCGCCGCGACCATGGCCACGGCGGTCAGCCCGGCCAGCAGCACCACGGCCACGGTGACCACCGTCGAGGTGGCCTCGTCGTCGCGGTGCTCGAGGTGGTCGACGAAGATCGGCACGAGGGTGGCCGAGAGGATCCCGCCGAGGATGAGCTCGTAGACGATGTTCGGGGTGGTGTTGGCCAGGTTGTAGGCGTCGCTGAGGGTCGTGGCGCCGAGCGCGTACGTGAGGGCGCCGACCCGGAGCAGGCCGGTCAGGCGGCTGAGGCCGGTCCCGATGCCGACGACGGCGCTGGAGCGGACGAGGCGACCGGTGGCGGCCTCGCGTTCACCGGCGCCGGGCCCTTCGGGCGGGCCGCCGCCGTGGTCGCGCTCGCCGGCGGCACTCGGCTCGTCGGTCACGCCGGCGACGGGGTGCCCGGCGCCGCGGTGGGGGGGGGAGGAGGCGGCGGCGGGGGTGCCGAGGAGGGGAGGGACGCCGCCGATGCCGAGCCGCCCAGTTGGTCGGTCTCGTCCATGGCCAGGCGCAGCGCCTCCATCTCGTCGACCAGGCTGTCGACGTCGGACCCGAGGCCGCCGAGCTCGTCCGGCTGGCTGGCGTCGACCGAGAGCTCGATGGCCCGGGCGACCATCTCGTCCATGCGGGCGTTGAGCAGGCGCAGGCGGTCCTGGGCCTCCCGGGTGACGTTCGCCAGGCGCTGGGCGGAGGCCAGCTGGGCCTCGAGCGCCTTCGCGGTCTGCTCGAGGGAGCTGCCCGCGGCCCACGGGGCGCTCGCGTTGGCCCGGACCTCGGCGAGCTGGCGCTGCACCCCCGCGGTGTCGATCTGGGCGCCCGCATCGGCGAGGACCTGGCCCTGGCGCGCGACCCGCCACGCCTCGCGCACGGCGTCGTGCACGCGGTCGCCGATCTCGCCGAGGCGGTCCCGGAGCGGCCCTCGTGCGGCCTGGTGCACGGCCTGGTCGAAGCGGGCCTGGGACTGCAGGGCGGACTGCACGAACCGTCGCCAGGGCTCGTTCAGGGTGAAGGGGTCGATGCGGTCGTCGCCGGCCTTTCGGGGGATGGCGTAGCCCACCCGGCCCGCCCACGCGACGGCGGCCAGGGCCAGGGCGCCGATCGGACCGAGCCCGGCGAGGATCGCCACGGACGCGCCCGCGCCCGCCAGCAGGATCCCCGACGGCGACATCATCGCCTGGGCGACGGGCGGGGTGAAGAAGCGGTCGCGGAACGAGAGGCGGGGCACGGGCGGCGCTGGCTCCTAGAAGTTCGACACCACGGCGGCGAAGACCTTGTCGATCGACGTCGGGTCGCTGGCGTCGTACGACGCCGCCGTGGAGGCTTCGGCGATGCGGCGCAGCGTCGCCTGGTCGGCGTCGGCGCCGTAGGCGATCGGGAAGACCCGCACCGGCTGGCTCAGCTGGCCCTCGCTGTCGGACTGGAGGGTGGCGAGCAGGTCCTCGAGCTGCTGCTCGTCGTCCGAGTCGTCGCCGTCGTCGTTGACGCCGTCACTGAGCAGCACGACCGCATTGATGCGCTCCTCGTCGAACGCCTCCACCGCGTCCTCGTAGGTGGCCTGGGTGGCGCTGTACAGCGGCGTGCCGTTGGTCGGCTGGAGGTTCTGGATCGCGCTCGCGAGCAATTCACGGTTGTCGGTCATCCTCCGGCCCACGGGCACGAGGTCGATGAACTCGGCCGTGCCGCTCGGGCCGAGATCGGTCGAGAAGGCGCGCAGCCCCACGATGTCCTGGGGGGCGAAGTCGTCGAGGGCCTCGATGACCGCCCGCTTGGCCAGGTCGAGCTTGGTCTCGCCGGTCTCGGGGTCGCCGATGTCGCCCATCGACCCGGAGATGTCCATGAGCAGCATCACCCGGGCACCCTTGCGCTGCTCGTCCCACTTGTCGAGCAGCTCGACCATGACCTCGGGCTCGGGGACCTCGAGGAGGGTCTGCGGCTGGTCGGGGTCGACCCCGTTCTCCAGGACGATCGGCGCCCCGACGGCGACGTCCGGGTTGCCGGGCCGGAAGCCGAACTCGAGCACCCGCTCCTGGTTCTCGGGCTGCTGGACGAACTCGACGAAGGTCGCCGCCGCGTCCCGCTCGTCCTCGGACACCCACTCGGCGTCGAGGGTGATGAGGGGGTTGTCGGAGAAGAGGGTGCCCTCCTCGGGGTAGATCGCCACCAAGGGCACACGCGGCGGTCGGGGCTCCTCGCCGGGGTCGAGCACGCCGTCGGGGTTGCCGGCGTTGTAGTCGATGACCGACTTCTCCTCCACGGCCACCGCGGAGGCGTAGCTCAAGGAGTTGCCCCGCTGGTCGGCCCGGTACATGTTGTTGAGGAAGGTCAACGTGGTGTCGCCGTAGTGCACCACGGCGGACTCGATGTCGCGGGCGTCCTGGGCCACCTGCGGGCGGTCGAGGTCCTCCACGGTGAGGTCCTCGGACTTGCCCGTGTTGGCGTAGGCCTGGGCGATCAGCGCGCTCAGGCCGCTCGTGGAGAAGTTGGGGTTGGTCTTGCCGAGGAGGAACGGGCCCCAGTCGGGGTGGCCGAACGCGGCCCAGCCCTCGGGATCGCGCGAGAGGCGCAGGATGTCCTCCCAGCCGACCGGTTCGTCGGGGTAGCCGAGGGCCTCGGCCATGGGCTCGGGCATGGCGATCACCAGCGGGGTGAGCATGAAGGGCGCTCCCTCGGTGGCGATGGGCTCGTCGCCCTGGTCGGTGAGCTGCTGGTTCAGCACCGCGCCCCAGGCGCTCGACGCCGGCGACCAGATCACGGGCAGCGGGCCCTCGACCTCCTCGTCCCAGCCGTCGCGCAGGAGCTGCTCGCTGCCGCCCGAGGACTTGCGCTGGGGGCGCACGAAGATGCAGTCGTCGCCGAGGACGGCGTCGTCGGACTCGTTGAAGGTCCGGGCCAGGTCGGTCATGAGGTCGATCTTCTCGGGGGAGACCGCCATGTCGACCACGATGCAGTCGCCCGGGTCCTCACCCAGGAGCCCGTCGGCGGAGACGGTGTCGGGGGTGGCGCTGTCGTCGCTGCTCGAGCACGCCACCGCGCCGGCGGCGAGCAGCAGGCACAGGCCGGCGGCGCCCAGTCGTCGGGTCCTCATGTCACGTTCCTCCACTCGGAGATGAGCGCCTCGAAGACGCCGGCGCTCGGGCTCGTCTCGGCCTCCTGGGGGGCCGGGCCCGGCGCCCAGCCGGCTGCTTCCAGGGCCGCGGCGAGGTCGTCGTCGTCGAGGTCGACCTCGTGGCCCCGGATCGGGGCGAGCACCGCTTCGGCCACGATCATGGGGGCAGGGTAGAGGACGGTGAACTCGCCGTCGGCTCGGCCCACGGCCGCGGTCGCCGCGGGGTCGAGGGTGCCGACGGCATCCCAGGAGGCGTTGGGGAACCGCTCGAGTTGTTCGACGACCGGGAGGGCCTGGATCGCGAGGGGCAGGCCGGGATCGCTGCCCTCCAGCTGGTCGAGCCAGTCCCGGAAGCCATCGTCGAAGTCGTTGCTCGCGAAGTCGCTCCGGCCGAAGTAGTCGGCCGTGGCCTGGCCAAGCGCGAGCAGGCCAGTGGCCGAGACCGTCGGGTCGTCGTGGCCCACCTCGACGTTGCCCTGGTCCGAGGAGGCGCCATGGGTCTCCCATGGGTCGTCGGCGATCTCGCCGAGGCAGCGCCACGAGAGCGACCCCGCGGCGTCGCATTCATCGACCAGAAGCTCGGTCCGATCGGCGGGCCCGATGACGGCCACACGGGTCGTCGCGAGCACGTCGGAAGGCTCGCCCAGCGGGTCGCGCTGATTGGTCAGATCAGCGCGGAGGCTCACGAGGGCGGGCCAGGGGTTCAGGGTGAGCCAGCCGTCGACCTCGCTCTCGCCCGGCTGGAAGTCGGCGGCCGTCAGGCGGTCGGCCGTCTCGCCGGCCTCCTCGACCTCGAACGTCACCGAGTCGTCCTCGGCGGCCAGCGCCTCGCAGGCGGCCTCGAGCTCGGTGGCGCACACCAGGTGGGTGTCGCCGTCGGCGACGCCGGCGCCCCCGTCCGAGCCGTCGTCGCCGTCGATGAGCAGGCCCCGTACGAGGATCGCGCCGCCGATCATGGCCACGGCGCCGACGACGGCGAGAAGGCGCTTCACGCCGACCCCACCGGCTCGTCGGCACCGGTTCGAGGCTCGGGGGCGGGCGCCGGCGCCGGGACGTCGACCGGTAGGAGGGTGGTGAGCTGCTCGTCGCTCGGCGTGTCGCCGGCGACGATGCGGCTGGCGTGGCGGCCCACGGCCTCCTCGAAGAGGTTCCGCGCCAGCCGGCCGTTGCCGAAGCCCTTCACCCGGGGCTGCGCCTCGAACCACGCCGTGACCGCGGTGATGGTGTCGGGCGGGCAGTCGTAGCCGGCGTCGTCGGCCTGGAAGCGGAAGATGGCGACGAGCTCCTCGTCGGTGTAGTCGGGGAAGTGGATGGTGCGGGGGAAGCGGGAGCGCAGGCCCGGGTTGGCCTCGATGAAGTGCTGCATCTCGTCCGGGTAGCCCGCGGCGATGACCACGACCGAGTCGCGGCGGTCCTCGACCAGCTTGACGATCGTGTCGATGGCCTCGATGCCGAAGTCGCGCTCGCCGCCGCGGGCGAGCGCGTAGGCCTCGTCGATCAGCAGGACCCCGCCGTCGGCCCGGTCGAAGACCTCGCGGACCCGGGTTGCGGTCTGGCCGATGTAGCCGACCACGAGCTGGGAGCGGTCGGTCTCGACGAGCTGCCCCCGCTCGACCACGCCGAGGGTGCGGTAGATCTGGGTGACGAGGCGGGCGACGGTGGTCTTGCCCGTGCCGGGATTGCCCGTGAAGACGAGGTGGCGGCTCGTCTCGAGCACCGGCAGGCCGCGCTGCTCACGCAGG
Source organism: uncultured Microthrixaceae bacterium (assembly GCA_964649545.1). Lineage (GTDB taxonomy): Bacteria > Actinomycetota > Acidimicrobiia > Acidimicrobiales > DATDAH01 > JAEUJM01. The sequence continues at coordinate 11,988 of CAZYPY010000020.1, forward strand.
TTCTGCACCGAGATCAGGTCGGTGACGAGCTTGACCTCGGCCTTGACCGCGTCGAGGCCGACGAGGGCTTCTAGCTCGGCCAGCAGATCCTCGAGGGGGCGGGCCGGGCCCAGCGGTTCCTCGGGACCGCCGGTCGGGGTCCCGTCCGGCGCGCTCGTCGCCGGGGCGGGCTCACCGGACGCCGCGGAGGGTCCGGTCGACGGGGTTGCGGCCGAGCCGTCGTCGGGGCGTCGCTCCGGCGGCTTGGCCCGGATGCCGTCGAGCTCGCGCAGCAGCAGGCCCCGGAACTCGTCGATGGCGCGGAGCTCCGCCTCGGACGGGCGGGCGTCGAGGGAGGCCACCGTGTAGGCGATCCGGAGGGCCAGGTCGTAGTAGCGGCGCGCGTGGGCCGTGCCGTGGCGCTCGTCGGCCTGGCGGAGGATGTCGAACAGGAGCGACGGCTCGGCCAGCAGCGCCTTCTTCCCGGTGACCAGGCCGGCGTCACGGATCAGCGCCGGCGTGGCGTGGTCGAGCGCCGTGTCGAGCTCGGGGCCGAACGCCACGATGAGGGCGAGCAGTTCGTCGTCGGACTGGCGGTCGTCGCAGTCGATGAAGGCGAGGCTCAGGTTGTAGGCCTCGAGGGCCACGTCGCGACGCAGCTCGGCGGCGTCGACACCGTCGAGGTCGGCGGCGATCTCGGCCATGACGGGGCCCAGCTCGTCGACGAACGCCGCCACGACCTCGGCGAGGGCGCGGTCCGCGCTACTCACGATGCCCGCTCCTGGCCACGGGGCGATGGTAACGAACCCCACCGGTAACCTTCGGGGCATGTCCATCGCCGATCTGGGCCTCCGGGCCAAGGCCGCCTCCCGCGTACTGGCCGCCGCGTCGACCCGGGACAAGGACGCGGCCCTGCTCCTCGCCGCCGACGGCCTGCTCGAGTGCGCCGAGGACGTGTTGGCCGCCAACGCCGGCGACGTCGAGCGGGCCGAGGCCGGCGGCGCGAGCGCGACGGTGGTCGACCGCCTCCGTCTGACGCCGGCCAAGCTCGAGGGCATGGCCGGCGGCCTGCGCCAGGTGGCGGGTCTGCCCGACCCCGTGGGTGAGGTTCTCGACGGCTGGACCCGCCCCAACGGCCTGCGCATCCGCCGGGTCCGCGTCCCCCTCGGCGTCGTGGCCATCATCTACGAGAACCGGCCCAACGTGACGAGCGATGCGGCCGCCCTGTGCGTGAAGGCCGGCAACGCCGCGTTCCTGCGGGGTTCGTCCGGCGCCATCGACTCGAACATCGCCATCGCCGCGGTGCTGCGGGACGCCTTCGCCGCGGTCGGCCTGCCCGAGGACTCGGTGGTTCTGGTCGAGGACACGACCCGGGAGGGGGCCGTCGAGTTCATGCAGCAGCGCGGGGCCATCGACTGCCTCATCCCCCGTGGGGGCCCGTCGCTGATCGCGTCGATCCTCGAGCACGCCACGGTGCCCTACGTGATCGACGGGGACGGCAATTGCCACATCTACGTCGACGAGTCCGCCGACCTCGCCATGGCCGAGGCCATCGTGGTCAACGCCAAGACCCAGCGGCCCTCGGTCTGCAACGCCGCCGAGTCGCTCGTCGTCCACCAGAAGGTGGCCGAGCCCTTCTTGAGCCGCCTGGCGCCGGCGCTCGACGGCGTGGAGCTCGTCGGCGACGAGCACACCCGCTCGATCCTGCCGGCGGTGGGCGTCGCCACCGAGGCCGACTGGGGCACGGAGTTCCTCCAGCTCAAGCTCTCGGTGCGGGTGGTGGACTCGCTCGACGAGGCCATCGTCCACGTCAACCGCTACGGCTCGGGCCACAGCGAGGCCATCGTCACCCGTGACCTCGAGGCCGCCGAGCGCTTCACCCACGAGGTCGACGCCGCTGCGGTGCTGGTGAACGCGTCGACCCGGTTCGTCGACGGCGAGGAGTTCGGCTTCGGCGCCGAGATCGGCATCTCCACCCAGAAGCTCCACGCCCGCGGGCCGATGGGCCTGCGCGAGCTCACCACCGCCAAGTACGTCGTCCACGGCGAGGGCCAGATCCGGGGCTGACCGCCGGCGGTCAGGGAGACGGGGCATCGTCGACCGCCCCGACGAGGAAGGTCCTCGGCGACTGGGGCTCGTCGGCGTGGCAGGTGAGCAACCGGGGCTCGTGGTCGCGGATCGCGGTGACCTCGGCCCGGTACCGGCGGGGGCCGAGGTCGACCTCCACCGCCCAGCGCTCCTCGGCGAGGCGCCGACGGCGCCAACCCGTGAGGGCGTCGATGCGCCGCTCGCCGGTCTCGGTCCGCACCGCGATCTCGACGGCCTGCGCCGGCGGCGGGAGGGCCGAGCGGCCGCGGTAGTGGGCGAGCGGCAACCGCCCCTGGTCGAGCTCCGAGAGAAAGCCGGCCAGCGAGTCGGGGCCGACCCGGCCGAAGTAGCAGCCGTGGGGGAGCAGGACGACGTTGGCGGCGAAGCGGTCGCCGCCGACGTGGGAGCACTCCCAGACCGGTTCGGCGCCGCTCGCACGGAGGGCCCGTACGAGCGGGCGTCCCTCGTTGGCGCAGCAGGCGTCATGGCGGCCGTTGGTGCAGACCACGAGGAATCGCTCACCGCGGCCCTGGCCGGCGGCGGGCTCGTCGCCTACGTCGTCGGGGGCGCGCTGGGCAACCACCGACAGCCGCTCGTCGCCGACGACCGACCGGGCTCGGATCACGCTCGCCCTCGGGTCGGGACCGGGGGGCGGCTCGGCCCGCACCCCCCGTCGCACGAGCAGGGCCTTGGCGCGCGGGTGGTCGTCGAAGGCGCCCAACGCGGTGGCCAGACCCGGGGGCAGGCCGCTCTCGGTCAGCGCGTGCCGGCCCCAGGCGCCGGGCCACTCGACGAGCAGCCAGTCGTCGACCCTCGTCGCCGTCGCGATCAGCGGCTCCCGATGATCCCGGCTGGTGACCGAGCAGTACGGGATCGTCCGGCGGCGCGGCCGACGACCGGGCGTGCCTTCGGGCACGCTCAGGCGCCGGCCTGGGCGACCAGGCCCTCCCGGTGGAGACGACGCAGGACCACGAGCGCCGAGTCGACGTCGAGCAGGCGATCGGTGGCACGGACGGTGTGCCCGGCGACGAGGGCGTCCACGACGGGGAGCGCGGCCTCGGGGAGGCTGATCACTCGGTCCCGCCGCACGAGGCGGACGCGCCCGTCCCGGACGTCGTGCCACTCGAGGGCCTCGGACCGCAGCACGAGGGGGGTCGTCGCGTCGGGCTCGGCGCGTCGCAGCGCCCGGCGGACCTCGTCGCCGCCGTCGCACGGGGGGTGGGCCGACCACAGGTCCTGCTCGAGGCGCTGGACGATGACCTCGGGATCGAGGGTGGCGAGGTGCTCGGCGAGCTGCGAGCGGAACTCGTCCCACGTGTCGCCGAGGCCGCCGACGCCAGTGCGAGCACCGAGCGCGCCCACCGGCAGGGACCGGCGGAGGGCGACGTCGTCCTCGGGGAGGACATCGGCCAACAGGCGCAGCACGTGGCGCCACGTGAAGGCGAGCACCCCGATGGTCAGGTGCAGCGACGCGGTGTCGCTGGTGCGGGCCTCGTGACCGAACCCCCTCGGCAGGTACAGGCAGTCACCCGGCTCGAGCACGCCCGACCACTCGGGCTCGCCGAACGCCGGCGCCGGGGCGCCGCGCCGCCGGTGGGGCAGCTCGTCGACGGGGGCGTGCACGGTCCAGTGCTTGGTGCCCTCGACCTGCAGGACGAACACGTCGTGGGTGTCGTAGTGGAGGTCGAACCCGGCTGCGTCGGGCGGGGAGAGGTAGGCGTTGGCCTGGACCCGGTGGCCGAGCTCCTCGGCCAGGCCTCCACACAGGTCCCGCAGCGGAGGCCACGTGCGCTGGAGGGCCTGGCCGACGATGGTGGCACCGGCCCACACCTCGTCGGCGATGCGGCCGGGGTTGGCCAGGTCGTGCACGGTGGTGTGCCCAGCGCCGGCAGATCGCAGGTAGGCGCTCGCCGGGAGCGTGCCGCCGTCGCGGATCACCCGGAAGAACGGGCTGCGCAGTCCGTGGTCGGCGATCACGGTGACGAGGTCGTCCGACGACAGGAGTGCGGCGAACTGCGCCGCCTGCTCCTTCCCGCCACGCCGGAGCAGGCGCGCTCGCTCCCAGTGGCGGTCGAGGAAGGCCCGGTCGTCGCCGACGAGGGCGCGCAGGTGCGGCCGGGGCGCGTCGCTCATCACCGTCGCCGGGGGTTCGATCGGGGAGCTCGAGGGGCTGGCCGTCGGGTCGACGGCCGGGTGCTCAGCGGGCGTGCTCAGTCGCCGCCGTCGGTGTCGCCGCCGTCGTCACCGTCCGCGCCGCCGTCGTCGCCGTCGGACCCGTCGGTGGCATCGCCGTCGTCGCCCAGGCGGGTGCCGGGGACCGAGGTCTCGAGCTCGATGGTCCAATCGGTGAGGATGTCTGCATCGGTGATGGCCATGGCCGAGAGTGCAGCACCGCCCTGCGCCCCGGTCAAGAGCCGGTTCGGGGGTGGTTCGCCCCCGGTCGGTGGTCGCGTCCCGATCGCGCGGGGAATCTTGACCGCCCGGTCAAGGCCGGTGGGTACGATCACCGCATGGAACCCCGATTCGAGTCGGTCGCGGGAGTGCGCGAGAGCCTCGCCGACGTCAACTACCTGGCCGACGAGGGCATCGCCGGCGTCGTCTACCTCGCCGACCGGCTCGGCAAACCGATCCTGGTGGAGGGCCCGGCGGGCACCGGCAAGACCCAGCTGGCCAAGTCCGTCGCCGAGATCACCGGCGCCCGCCTGATCCGCCTCCAGTGCTACGAGGGCCTCGACGAGTCCAAGGCGCTCTACGAGTGGAACTACAAGAAGCAACTCCTGCGCATCCAGGCCGAGCGCAACACCGACGGCACCTGGAGCGACATCGAGGAGGACATCTTCTCCGACGACTTCCTCCTCACCCGGCCCCTCCTCGAGGCCATCCGCGCCGAGGACCCCGTCGTGCTGCTGATCGACGAGGTCGACCGGGTGGAGGTCGAGACCGAGGCCCTGCTGCTCGAGATCCTCTCCGACTACCAGGTGTCCATCCCCGAGCTCGGCACGGTGCAGGCCCGCCAGATCCCCCTGGTGTTCCTCACCTCGAACAACACCCGCGAGCTCTCCGAGGCCCTGAAGCGCCGCTGCCTGTTCCTGCACATCGACTACCCCGACCTGGAGCGCGAGAAGGAGATCGTCCTGGCCAAGGTGCCGGACATCACCGAGTCGCTGGCCGACCAGATCGCCCGCATCGTGCGCTCGATCCGCCAGCTCGAGCTGAAGAAGTCGCCGTCGGTGTCGGAGACCCTCGACTGGGCCCGCACCCTCGTGCTGCTCGGCATCGAGCAGGTCGACGAGGCCCAGGCCACCGAGACCATCAACATCCTGCTCAAGTACCAGACCGACATCGCCAAGGCCATCAAGGAGTTCGGCGGTGACGGCCAGGCGTGGATGAAGGGCGGTCCCACCCCGTCCTCCCAGAAGCGGTAGGGGAGCGCCCCGCCCGTGACCGCCCCCACCGCGCCCGCTCCGGCGGCGCCGTCGCCACTGCTGGAGCTGCTCGCCGGCTTCATCCAGGAGCTACGGGAGGCGGGGCTGCCCGTCAGCCTCACCGAGAACCTCGACGCCATGGAGGCGGTCAAGCACATCCCCCTCGAGGACCGCGAGGCGTTCAAGTACGCCCTCGCCGCCACCCTCGTGAAGAACAACGCCCACTGGCGCTCGTTCGAGACCGTGTTCGAGGTGTACTTCTCGCTGCGGGGCAAGGAGTACCTCATCGAGTCGGACGAGGAGGGCGACGAGTCGTCCGACGCCGCCGGCGAGGCCGACGCGAGCGACGTCCCCATGCAGGGCCAGGGCGGTGCCGGCGGGCGCATGACCAACGACGAGCTCGCCGAGATGCTCTACCGCGCGCTCATGCGGGGCGACGAGGCCATGATGCGGGCCATCGCCCGCCAGGCGGTCGAGCGCTTCGCGGGCATGGAGCCGGGCCGGCCCGTGGGCGGCACCTACTACCTGTACCGGACGCTGCGGAACCTCGACCTCGACAACCTCTTCGAGCGCCTGATGGATCAGGCCCGGGAGGACGCCCCCGAGCCGCTCACCCCGCTCGAGGAGCGCCTGGAGGCCGACGAGTACCAGCACCGCCTCGAGAAGCTCAAGCAGGAGGTCGAGGCGGAGATCCGTCGGCGCCTCGTGGCCGACCGCGGCGTCGAGGCCATGGCCAAGACGCTGCGCAAGCCGCTGCCCGAGGACGTCGACTTCATGCACGCCAGCCGGGAGGAGATGGCCAACCTGCGCAAGGCCATCTACCCTTTGACCCGCCGACTGGCCGTGCGGCTGGCCCGCAAGCGCCGCCACGGCCGCAAGGGCCCGCTCGACTTCCGCAACACCGTCCGGCACTCGCTCAGCTACGGCGGCGTGCCCGCCGAGCCCAAGTTCCGGTTCCCGCGCCCGGCCAAGCCCGAGATCATGGTGATCGCCGACATCTCGGGCTCGGTGGCCGCGTTCGCCCGCTTCACCCTCCACCTCGTCTACGCCATCAGTAGCCAGTTCTCGAAGGTGCGGGCGTTCGTGTTCATCGACGGCCTCGACGAGGTCACCCGGTTCTTCGAGGGTGTGGAGGACATCACCGAGGCGGTCCACCGGGTCAACACCGAGGCCGACGTGGTCTGGGTCGACGGCCACTCCGACTACGGCCACGCCTTCGAGGTCTTCTGGAAGGAGTACGGCAAGGACGTCGGGCCCAAGACCTCGGTGATGATCCTGGGCGACGCCCGGAACAACTACCACTCGTCGCAGTCGTGGGTGATCAAGGAGATCCGCCACAAGGCCCGCCACGTCTACTGGCTCAACCCCGAGCCCCGCTCCTACTGGGACACCGGCGACTCGATCGTCGGGGAGTACGGCATCCACTGCGACGGCGTCTACGAGTGCCGCAATCTCCGCCAGCTCGAGGCCTTCGTCGAGAAGCTCGCCTGAGCCCCGCCCGAACTGGCTCCCGATTTCGGTGCCATGGCACCGAAATCGGGAGCCAGAACGAGGGTTCGGCCGGTGGCGTGACCCGCGCTCAGGCGCGGCGGGCGCGGCGGCCGGTGGCGCCGCGGTGCTCGGCGCCGAGGGTCATCGCGGTGTTGACGATGGCCACGTGGGAGAAGGCCTGGGGGAAGTTGCCGAGCAGGCGGCCCGACGCCGGGTCGTACTCCTCGGAGAGCAGGCCCACGTCGTTGCGGAGCGACAGCAGGCGCTCGTAGAGGGCGCGGGCGTCGTCACCCCGGCCGAGCAGATCCAGGCAGTCCGCCAGCCAGAACGTGCACAGCAGGAACGCCCCCTCGCCCCCGACGAGGCCGTCGTCGGTGTGCTCGGTGCGGTACCGCAGCACGAAGCCGTCGTGGGTCAGTTCGCGCTCGACGGCGGCCACCGTGGCCACCACCCGCGGGTCCTCGGGCGGGAGGAAGCCCACGAGCGGCACCATGAGCAGGCTGGCGTCGAGGGTGTCGCTGCCGTAGGCCTGGGTGAACGCGCCGTCGGCCCGCACGCCGTTGACGAGCACGTCGTCGCGGATCCGATCGCACAGCGCCCGCCAACGGTCGACGGGCCCGTCGAGCCCGAAGCGCTCGACCGCCAGGGTGGCCCGGTCGGCGGCCACCCAGGCCATCACCTTCGAGTGGGTGAAGTGCCGGCGGCCGCCCCGCACCTCCCAGATGCCCTCGTCGGGCTGCTGCCAGGCGCCCTCGAGGTAGTCCATGAGCACCTTCTGCAGCTCCCAGGACTCGCGGCCCTCGTGGAGGCCGGCCAGGCGGGCCTGGTGGGACGCGTCCATCACCTCGCCGTAGACGTCGAGCTGGAACTGCGAGGACGCGGCATTGCCGACCCTCACCGGCTGCGACCCCTCGTGGCCCGCCAGCCACGGCACCTCGTACTCGGTGAGGCGGCGCTCGCCGGCCACGCCGTACATGATCTGCAGCTCGTCGGGCTCGCCCGCCACGGCCCGCATCAGCCACTCCCGCCACGCGGAGGCCTCGGAGACGTAGCCGGCGTTGAGCAGCGTGATCAGGGTGAAGGTGGCGTCCCGGAGCCAGCAGTAGCGGTAGTCCCAATTCCGGATGCCCCCGAGGTGCTCGGGAAGCGACGTGGTGGCGGCGGCGACGATGCCGCCGGTCGGGCCGAAGGTCAGGCCCTTCAGTACCGTGAGCGAGTCCCGGACCTCGTCGCCCCACGGGCCGACGTAGGTGTTGCGCCCGCTCCAGCCCAGCCACCAGCGCTCGGTGTAGTCGAGCGCGGCCTCCGCATCGGGCGCCGGTGCGGGGACGAGGTGGGACGGGAAGGTGGCGAGCTCGAACGGGACGGTGTCCCCGGCGGCGACCTCGAACCGGGCCTCGGTGCGGTGGTCCATGCCGCGCGTCTCGACGGGTGCGTCGAGGCACAGGCCCTCGGGGCCGGCCACGGCGAGCAGGCGGTCGCCGTCGCGTCGCACCCAGGGGATGATCGAGCCGTAGTCGAAGCGGATGCGCAGGTCCATCGTCATGGGAACCCGCCCGCTGCGGCCTCGGACGAGGCGGATCACGTTGGGTCGATCGTCGCGGGGGACCATGAAGTCGACGAGCGTCACCGCGCCCTCGGCGGTGTGGAAGGTGGTCTCGAGGATCAGGGTGCCAGGGCGATAGGCGCGCTGGACCCGCTGGACCGGAACCGCGGGAGCGATCCGCCAGCACCCGTTCTCGTCGTCGCCGAGCAGCGCGGCGAAGCACGCCGGCGAGTCGAACCGGGGGGTGCAGAGCCAGTCGATGGAGCCGTCCCGGCCGACGAGCGCCGCGGTCTCGGTGTCCCCGAGCATCGCGTAGTCCTCGATCCGCGAAGGACTCACGTCACGAAGCTCCGGTTGGCCCCACGAGGTGCCGCCCCACCCGCTCGCGCCGAGCGGTCCATGGACTCCAGCCTGCCCGACGGGCGGGTCGGGCGCGGCTCAGAGCGCGTCGATGACCTCTTCGAAGACGGAGAAGAGCGCCGGGCGCTCGTGGCGCTCACGGGCGAGCACCCCGAGCCGCCGGCCCCGGTTGACCAATTCGCGGGCCTCACGTCCGGGCCAGGGACGGGGGAGGAGCTCGGGGGGTAGCAGGGGGTCGCGGCTGAAGCAGGCCTCGAAGTCGATCACGGTGGTGAGGGCGC
>CAZYPY010000020.1:21257-34270 GCA_964649545.1 uncultured Microthrixaceae bacterium
AGCAGGGGGTCGCGGCTGAAGCAGGCCTCGAAGTCGATCACGGTGGTGAGGGCGCCGGCGAGGAACTCGGCCTCGGTGAGGCGCTCCTGGCGCTGGCGCATGTCGGTGAGCGCGTCGGGGACCTCCTTGTAGTGGTCCACGAAGGCCTGGTAGCGGCGGGCGAGGTCGTCGAGGGGCCACAGGCGGGTCGCAAGGGTACGGGGGTCGCGCTCGCCGCCGATCTCGAGCTCGTCGGTGGTGGCGGTGGTCACCGCGTCGGCCACGCCGAGGCGCTCGGCCTCGGCCGCGACCACGTCGTTCCAGCGGTGCGGCGAGACGTAGAGGCCGTTCTGGATCTGGCCGGCCCCCAAGGCGAAGAGCCGCTTCACGAAGGCGGCCACGGCCTCGTCGTCGACCGGGGCCACCGCCACGAGGCGCCAGCGGCGGTCCCAACCGCGCCCGGCGGCGTCCTGGACGTACGCGAGGCGGGCCCGCTCGAGCGCGGCGTCGAGGAAGGAGCGCCCCGCCTCGGTGGGCAGGTACCGGTCGCCGTCCTCGGAGGTGAACAGCCCCTCGTCGACGAGCAGGCCGAGCGCGTCGCGGACCTGGGCCTCGCTCTGGTCGCAGGCGGCGGCGACCGGCAACACCTCGGAGGCCACGATGCTCCCGTCCTGGCGGGCCATCCCCACGACGAGGAGGCGGGTCGGGATGTGGTCGTCGGGCGCCCGGTCGGTCACGGGGCCGAGGCTAGTGGTCGTCGCCTCGTCGGCCTCAGGCCGGTGTTCAGACGTGCAGGCCGCACTCGGTGCGGTCGCGGCCGGCCCAGCGGCCGGAGCGGGGGTCCTCCCCGGGCTTCACCGGCTTGGTGCAGGGCTCGCAGCCGATCGACAGGTAGCCCTTGGCGACCAAGGGGTTCTGGATCACGTCGTGGTCGGCGATGTACCCGGCCACGTCCTCGTCGCTCCACGTGGCGATGGGGTTCACCTTGACGAGGCCGCGCAGGTCCCGGGCGACGATGGGTGCCGACTCGCGGCTGGCCGCCTCGGTGCGGCGCAGGCCGCTCATCCACGCCACCTTGCCGGCGAGGGCCCGGTCGAGCTGGCCGACCTTCACCGCCGAGCAGCAGTTCTCGGGGTCGACCTCCCACAGCTCCTCGGCGTGATGGGCGACGGTCATGATCCGCATGTTCAGGCCGTAGTGGCGCCGCACGTTCTCGACGGTCTGGAGCGTCTCGGGGAAGTGGTACCCGGTGTCGATGAAGACCACCTCGATGGCGGGGTCGACCTTCACGGCGAGGTCGATGAGCACGGCGTCGGTCATCGACGCGGTCATGCAGAGGTGGGGGGCGAAGCAGTCCACCGCCCACTGGATGATCTTGCCGGCGGGCAGGCGCTCGAACTCGGCGTTCAACTCGGCCAGTTCGTCGTCGGAGAACGACGGGACACCGAGGGCGACGGGGTCGAAGGCCATCAGGTCGCGCACTCCGAGTCGCCGATCTCGGCCACGTAGGGCCCGGTCTCGCCGTAGTCGACGTAGTACTCAGGCCCGTCCTCGGGGGTGGGGAACCGGTCGAGGTCGAGCAGGTCCTTGCGCACCTCCTCGACGCCCCCGACCCGCGCCAGCCAGCTCTGGAAGGCCTCGCCGGCCTCACGCTCGTCGGCGTAGCGCCGCACGACCCGCACCGCCGCCTCGGGGGCGTTCTTGGCGGGAAGGCGCAGCGCCTTCTGACCGAACTCGATGCGCTCCTCGCCGACGTAGCCGCCGAGCAGCATCTGGTAGCCCGGCGCGGCTTTGCCGTGGGCCCGGCGCTCGGCGCCGAAGAACCCGATGTCACTGGCGTGGTGCTGCCCGCACGAGTTCGTGCACCCGGAGATGTTGGTGCGCACGCCGCCGATCTCGGCCAGGCCTTCCTCGTCCAGGCGGCGGCCGATCTCGTCGGCGAGCCCTCGGGACTGGGTGACGGCGAGGTTGCAGGTGTCGGCGCCGGGGCAGGCCACGACGTCGCGGGTGAGCTCGGCGCCGGGCTCGGCCATGCCGATGGCGTCGAGGCGGTCGTAGAGCGTGTCCAGCTGACCCTCCGCGAGGCCCCGGAACACGAAGTTCTGGCGGTTCGTGACCCGCACCTCGGCACCGAGCTCGCGCTGGATCGAGGCCAGCGCCCGGAACTGGTCGGAGGTGACGTCGCCGAGGCGGCTCCACGCGTAGGCGGACACCGTGCCCTTGGCCGCGCCGCGCACCACGTTGGCGTCGTGCCAGCGCCGGCGCTGGTCACCGCTGCGGATGGTGACGGGCGTGCCCTGGCCGATCACCGGGGCGGTGGCGCCGGCGGCGAGGCCGGCCGGGGCGTCGCCCAGCTTCTCCACGATCTCGGGGATGCCGCCGGGCCAGGTGGCGGAGGCGACGAGGAAGGCTCGCTCCTTCAGGATCCGGGCCTGGAGCTCGTCCCAGCCCATGGTGTCGACCAGCCACTTGAGGCGCGCCCGCAGCTTGTTGTCCCGGTTGCCGTGGTTGGAGAACACCCGCAGGACCGCTTCGAGGGTGGCCATGAGGTCCTCGCGGGCGGTGAAGGGCTCGAGGGCGAGGGCGGGGTGCGGGGTGGCGCCGAGGCCACCGGCCACGAAGACCTTGAAGCCCGGCTCGACCGTGCCGTCGTCGAGGGTGCGGCTGGTGGCGATGATCCCGACGTCGTTGAACATGGCCTGGCCGCAGTCGGTGGCGCAGCCCGAGAAGTTGATCTTGAACTTGCGGGGGAGGCGCTGGGCGAGGGGGTTGCGCACGAAGTGCTGGTAGGCGGCCTCGGCCCACGGGCTGATGTCGAGGTGCTCCTTGGGGCAGGCACCGGCGAGGTGGCAGCCCTGCACGTTGCGGACGGTGTCGCCGCAGGCTTCGCGGGTGGTGAGGCCCACCGAGGCCAGCTTCCGCATCACCTCGGGGATCTCGTCGAGCTGCACGAAGTGGAACTGGACGTTCTGGCGGGTGGTGAGGTGGCCCCAGCCGCGCGAGTGCTCGTCGGCCAGGTGACCCATCATCTCGAGCTGCTCGGGCAGCAGCGAGCCGTAGGGGACCTTGACCCGCACCATCTGGTTGGTGCCGCCCTGGCGCTGGCCGTAGATGCCGTTGTTCAGGCGGAAGACGCGGAACACGTCCTCGGCCAGCTCGCCCGCACGGTAGCGGGCGAGCTGCACCTCGAACTTGGCGATGTCGGCCGACATGGCCGGGTCGATCTCGAGGTGCTGGTCCAGCACGGGCAGGCCTCCGACGTCGAATTCCCGACCGAGGTGGTCAGGTATTCGGCCGAGTGTAGGAGAATCCCGACCCGAGTGGTCAAGTATTCCGAGAAACCCCTGGTCTTCGGGGGTTTTCGGTCAGTGGCCGCGCAGGAGCTCGGACACCCGGAAGGCCAGATCGAGGGACTGGCGGGCGTTGAGGCGGGGATCGCACATGGTCTCGTAGCGGGCGTCGAGGTCGGTGTCGAGGATCTCCTCGGCGCCGCCGAGGCACTCCGTGACGTCGTCGCCGGTGAGCTCCACGTGCACGCCTCCCGCCCAGGTGCCCTCGGCCTCGTGGGCGGCGAAGAAGCCCGCGATCTCCCGAAGGACGTCGTCGAGGTGGCGGGTCTTGCGACCGCCGGCGCTGGTGAAGGTGTTGCCGTGCATCGGGTCGCAGGCCCAGACCACGGGGTGGCCGGCGTCTCGCACCGCGGCGAGCAGCGGCGGGAGGCCGGCCTCGATGCGGTCGGCGCCCATGCGACTGATCAGGGTGAGCCGACCGGGGATGCGCTCGGGGTTGAGGCGCTCGCAGAGCGCGAGCACCTCGTCCGGCGTCACCGTGGGCCCCACCTTGGCCCCGACGGGGTTCTTCACCCCGGACAGGAACTCGACGTGAGCGCCGTCGGGCTCACGCGTCCGCTCACCGACCCAGAGCATGTGGGCCGAGCAGTCGTACCAGTCGCCCGTGAGCGAGTCGCGACGGGTGAGGGCCTCCTCGTACCCGAGGATGAGCGCCTCGTGGCTGGTGAAGAAGTCGACCTCGTGCAGGTCCGGCTGCGACCCGGTGTCGACACCGCACGCCTTCATGAAGCGCAGGGCCCGATCGATCTCCTGGGCGAGCTGCTCGTAACGGCGACCCTCGTTGCTGGAGGCGACGAACTCCTGGTTCCAGCCGTGGACCTGGCGCAGATCGGCGAACCCGCCCTTGGTGAAGGCGCGGAGCAGGTTCAGGGTCGACGCCGACTGGTGGTACGCAGCCACGAGACGCTCGGGGTCGGGGGTGCGGGCGGCCGCGGTGAACCCGATCGAGTTCACGATGTCACCGCGGAACGACGGCAGCTCGACCTCGTCGACGACTTCGACGGGGGAGGAGCGGGGCTTGGCGAACTGCCCGGCGATGCGACCGACCTTCACGGTGGGCACCCCCGACGAGTAGGTCAGGACCACCGCCATCTGGAGGATGACCTTGAGCTTGTCGCGGATCGCGTCGGCCGAGAACGCGTCGAACGATTCGGCGCAGTCGCCGGCCTGCAGCAGGAACGCCTCACCGGCACTGACCTGGGCGAGGCTGCGCGTGAGCGCGCGCGCCTCACCGGCGAAGACCAGCGGGGGCAGCGTCGAGATGAGCTTGACGGCGTGGTCGAAGGCGTCGTGGTCGGGCCAGTCGGGCTGCTGGCCCGCGGCGCGCTCACGCCACGAGGCGGGGGTCCAGAGGTCGTCGGACACAGGAGTAGGATCGCTCGCCCGGGACCCCTCCGCCAAGCGGATTGGGGTGCCGCACGGGTGGATCGGATCAGGCGGCGTCGGTGGTGGCGGCCGCCTGGTCGCGCACGGTGCTCACCGCTCGCTTCACCAGGCGACGGGCGGCCTCGGCCGTGACACCGAGCTCCTCGCCGACCTCGCGGTAGCTGCGCTTGCGGCCGTCGTGCAGGCCGAAGCGCTGCTCGACCGCGTAGCGGGCCCGCTGGTCGAGCACGCTCAGCAGGTCGGTGACCATCTGCTGCTCGGCCCGCTCGATGACCTCCTGCTCGGGCCCGGGCATCGAGTCCGGGAGCAGGTCGACGAGCTCGTTGCTGTCGTCGTCGCCGATGGTGCGGTCGAGCGACGTGGGCGTGGTGAGCCGGTGCAGTCGGGCATGCTCGTCGTCGAGCTCGTCGCCGTCGCCGGCGACCTGGCGCAGGGCGGCGCGGAGGCTCGCCGAGCGGTCGCCAGGGAGGCGGACCAGGCTGGCCTTCTGGTCGAGGGCTCGGCCGATGGCCTGGCGGATCCAGAAGGTGGCGTAGGTGGAGAACTTGAAGCCCTTGCGCCAGTCGAACTTGTCGACGGCGTGCTCGAGGCCGAGGTTGCCCTCCTGCACGAGGTCGAGGAGCTCCATGCTCGGGGGGAGGGGGTAGCGCCGGGCGACGCTGACCACGAGGCGCAGGTTGGCCCGGATGAACCGGTCCTTGGCCCGCTCGGCCTCGCGCACGGCGCGGTCCAGCTCGATGCCGGTCTCGCCACCGGCGAGCCGCTCGCGGGCGGCCACGCCCTTCTCGATCACCTGGGAGAGCTCACGCTCTTCCTGGGCGGTGAGGAGGGGGACCAGGCCGATCTCGTTGAGGTACTGCCCTACTGAATCGCTCATGACACCTTTTCCACGGGAACGTCGGCGTTGTTAACGAGAATTACTGCCCTGTCATTCCCAGCTTCAGACATTTTCCGGAGCCGGCCGCCCCCGGGACGATCCCGACCGACGGACACTCGTGCAAACCGCTGGAACCACGGGGGTGTTCCGGGGATCAGAGTGACATCGGTCACCCTCGTCGCGCCCTGAAGGGGAGCGGGCTCGACGAGGGTCGGGAGGAGAGCGCAGGGGTCGGACTCCGTAACCAGAATGACATGAAAGGGTCACGCGACACAAGGACCCTTCCGGCGGGCGGGCCCACCCCACCTAGACTCCCGCCCCGTGCCCGGCCCCGCGCCCTCGCCGACGCCCTCCGGCGGGAGGCCTGGCTGCTCGTCGCCGCGGCCGTCGCCGGCGCCGCGCTCTTCGGCACCGCCTCGGCACTGCTCCCGAAGACCTACGAGTCGCGGGCCGAGGTCACGGTCTCCCCGGTCTCGCTCGAGGCGCGCTTCGGGGCCCCCGATGCGCCCGTCACGCCCGAGGCGGCCATCGCCCGCGAGCTCCACCACGCCCGCAGCGACGCGGTGCTCGGTCGAGCGGACAGCCAGATCGAGTTCGACCACGGGCTCTCGGTCGAGCAGGTGTCGGACGACACCATTGCCTTCGTGGGGACGTCGACGAACGGGCCCTTCGCCGAATCGGTGGCCAACACCGCGGCGACCACCTACGTGACGGTGCGCCAGGAGGTCGCCACCGGTCTGGCCGACAGCGCCATCAGCTTCACCCAGGGCATCGTCGACGAGCTGTCCGCACGGGACGCCGCCGGGGAGGACGTGGCGGCCGACCTCGCCGACCAGCAGGCCCTGCTCGCCGACTACCAGGCGGGTCGCGAGGCGGTCGCCGAGACCGCGCGGATCACGCTCGGACCGACCTCGGCCGACGACGCGGTGGCGCCTCGACCGTGGGCGGCGGCGGCGACCGGCCTCTTCGTCGGCCTGGTGGCCGGCCTCGTGATCGCGGCCGTCCGCGAGTTCGCCCTCCGCGGCGCTGGAGACGGCGACCAGGCCGGCGCGAAGGCCGCCGACGCCCTGCCGAGCGTGCAGGTGCGTCGACGCGACGGCCGCCCGCTCGACGCGCCCTGGCTGCACGACCGCCGGTCGGCCCTCGTGATCCTGACCGGCCTGGTCGTCTGCCGTGCCGCGGTCTACGTGGCGCTCGGGGTGAACTTCATCCTGGACGACTGGAGCCTCGAGGCGCTCCGAGCGACCGAAGGGCGCTGGCAGTCCGTGCCCACGGGACAGGACCTCGTCAACGCGAGGCCGGGTGCGTGGCTCACCTTCACCCTCCTGCACGGCATCGTCGGGCCCCACCCGCTGGTCCAGTTCCTGGTCCTGACCGCGGTCAACGTCGCGGTGGTGCTCGTCCTCTATCTCGTACTCGCCCGCTTCTTCGACCGCGCGGTCGCGCTGGCGGTCACCGCGGTCTGGGTGCTGCTGCCCATCCACCAGTCCATGACCGTGTGGTCGGGGACCAGCCAGATCGCGGTCGGCGCGCTGGCCCTCCTGCTCGGGATCCTCGCCTACACGCACGGCCGCTGGCTGCTGGCCGGGCTAGCGATGTCCGCGTCGATCCTCTGCTACGAGCTCTCCGTGCCGCTCGCCTTCGCCGCCGCCGTCCTCGTGGACACGCCGCTGGCCCCGCTGGCGCCGACCGCGGCGGCGCCCGTACGACCGCTCGGCTGGCGTGCGCGCCTCGGTGTCCTGGCCATGTTGGCGGGGACGACCTGGTGGTCACGGACCCACGCGGTCTACCCGGTCGAGTTGGAGATGCCGAGTCCGGCGACGCTGTGGTCGGGCCACTTCGGCATGGGGCTGTTCGGCAGCCTGGAGTCGCCGGACGCCTTGGTGGCGGCCGCCGGCGCGGTCGTCGCCGCGCTGGCTGCCGTGTGCCTCGTCTGGTGGGTCCGCGGGACGCGTGGACGGGACGAGGGCCCGTCGCTCGTCCTCGCCGGCGTCGGCGTGTTCGGCCTCGGCCTCTACGTGTCGGTGACCGTTGCGACGGGAGTCCTCGGCTTCAACGACCGCCTCTACTCGCTGTCGTCGATCGGCGCCGCGATGATGCTGGTCGGCATCGGGATGTTCCTGTGGCGGCGGGTCCCGGTCACCACGCTGGTGCTCGGCGGACTCCTCGTCGTGGGTGCCACGGTGGGTCAGTTCGTCTCGCTGCGCTCGTGGAGCCAGGCGGGGGCCGACACCGTCGCCCTGCTGCGCTACCTGGAGGCGACCTATCCCGATCCGGCGAACACCGACTTCATCGTCGGGCCGACCCCGGTGTTCCGGAACAACGTCGTCGGCATCACGTCCCCCTACGGCGGCGCGGACCCGGCGTTCGAGCTTCGCTTCCCCGACGGCGACGGTTCGCTCGTGGTGGCCAATTCGAAGGAGGAGTTCGTCCCGGTCGAGGGCACGGAGAGCCTCGTGGACTGGTCTCGCGTCCTGGGGGCGACCACCTCGGACTGAGATCGCCCGGCGGTTCACGGGCCTGCGGCCGGGGGTCGCCACCGCGCTCCTACACTGCCGCCGTGACCAGGGCCGGCCCCCGCATCGGCATCTTCGGGGGAACCTTCGATCCGCCCCACGTGGGTCACCTCGCCGCCGCGGTCAACGTGCGGCACGCCTTGGCCCTCGACGTGGTGCTGCTCGTCGTCGCGAACGTCCCGTGGCAGAAGGTCGGAGCGCGCCCGGTGAGTCCCGCGGCGGACCGCCTCGAGCTCGTCCGACTCGCGGTCGGCGACGTCGATGGCCTCGAGGTGGACGACCGTGAGATCCGCCGCGGCGGCGAGTCCTACACCGCGGACACGGTCGCCGAGCTCCTCGCCGAGGACCCCACCCGAGACCTGTTCGTCGTCGTCGGGAGCGATGCCGCCGCAGGTCTCCCCACATGGGAGCGCGTGGATGAGGTGCGCGCGGCCGCGTCGTTCGTCGTGGTCGACCGCCCGGGTGGGTCATGGGCCCCGCCCGCAGGCTGGCAGGTCGAACGGGTCGAGGTGCCCCGTCTCGAGATCTCGTCGACCGACCTGCGCGCCAGGGTCGCCGACGGCCGGCCGCTCGACTACCTCGTGCCCCCTGCGGTCGTTTCGGGCATCGACCGACTCGGCCTCTATCGTGACCGCCGATGAGGGAACGGGACCGTTGAGCCAGGAGCCTCTGGTCCTGCCCCCGAGCGGTACGGGCGAGCGGGCGTCGCGCCGGCGACGAAGCGGCACCTCCGAGGGCGCCGCCACGCCGCCGGGCACGCCGGTGGCGGGCGACCCGTGGCCCGCCGCGCCGGGCACGGCCGACGACGGGGGACCGGGGGGTGACGACGGGGACACGCGCCGGCGAGCCCATCCGGTGCTGCGGTGGGCCTTCATCGGCGTCTGGGTGGTCCTCATCCTCGCCATCCCCGTGCTCACGGTGGTCGGCATCAGCGCGGTCGGCCGCAGCAACGCCGGCCGCGAGTTCAACGTCGAGACGGACCCGAGCGCGCCGGGCTTCGAGGCGGCGGTGGACCCGACGCCGACGATGCTGGTGCTCCAGACCGACGAGGCCGGGACGATCTCGGGGGCGACGGTGCTCTCGCTCGCCCGGGACGGCGGTGGATTCCTCACCTTCTTCCCCGCCGGGACCGTGCTCGAGCTGCCCTTCACCGAGACCGGCGAGGCCACCCTCGACGAGATCTACCAGGGTGCGGGGGAGGAGGGCCTCGAGCAGCGCATCGAGACGCTGCTCGTCGCCGCCACCCAGGAGAACGTCGAGATCCAGGGCAACGCCGCCTGGGCCGCGCTGCTCGCACCCCTCGGGCCGCTCACCATCGACAACCCGGTCGCGCTCTCCACCACCGACGCGTTCGGGGGTCCGGTGTCGTTCGCGCAGGGCCCGATCCAGGTCCCGCCCGAGCAGATCGGCCTCTACGTGAACACCCGCGGCGCCGAGGAGACCGACGTGACCCGGCTCGAACGCCAGCAGGCGTTCTGGACGGCGTGGTTGGCCGCGGTCCAGGACTCCTCGGACCCGAACGTGGTGCCCGGCGAGACCGACACCGGCCTCGGTCGCTTCGTACGCGACCTGGCCGCGGCCGAATCGGTGTCGAACACCCTCCCCGTCACCCCTGTCGGCATCCCCGGGGTGAGCGCGATCGACACCAACCTCTACCGGCCCGACCAGGCCGCCGTCGACGCGCTCGTGGTCGAGACCATCCCGCTGCCCGTGGGAGTGGGTCGACTGCGGGCCCGGGTCCTCGACGGCACGGGCACCGAGGGCTTGGCGGTCGAGGCGGCGCAGACCATCGTCCCCGCCGGCGCCGAGATCGTGATCGTCGGCAACGCCGATCGGTTCAACCACGAAGAGGTGGTCGTGCGCTACTACGACCCCGCCGAGGAGGCGCAGGCCCAGGCCCTGCTCGACGCCCTCGGTGGTGGTCGCCTCATCCTGCGCGAGGGGGTCACCGACACGGTCGACGTGACCGTCATCGTGGGCAGCACCTTCGACCCCGAGACGGCACCCGGCGCGTCGGCCACGACCACCACGGCGCCCGCCGTCGGCGGCACCGTTCCGATCGACCCGTTCGCGCCGACGACGACCCTCCCGTTCGGCGTGGCCCCGTCCATCACCCCGCCCACGGAGCCGCCCGGTGGCTGATCGCCAGAGTCCTCGAGCCGCGGTGCCGACCCTCGACCTGGTCGTGGCTGCGGCGCGCGCCGCCGACGCGAAGAAGGGCGAGCGGACCCTCGTCCTCGACGTCTCCGACGTGCTCTCGATCACCGGCTGGTTCGTCATCACGAGCGGATCGAACACCCGTCTCGTGAAGACGATCACCGAGGAGGTCGAGGCCGGCGTGGCCGAGGCCGGCGGACCCAAGCCGCTGCGCATCGAGGGCCTCGACGGTCTGCGTTGGGTGCTCATGGACTACGGCGACTTCGTGGTGCACGTCTTCCTCGACGAGGAGCGCCACTACTACGAGCTCGAGCGGCTCTGGAGCGACGTGCCCCGGGTCGAGTGGGCCGCCGGCGGAGCACCCGTCGGCGGCTGACTATCGTCGTGGGGGCATGAGCCCGACTGTCGAGGGCCGGGTCCGAGCGGCCCGGCAAGGTACGAGCCAGGAGCGGGAGACATGAGCACGATCGACGTCGAGCGCGCCACGCTCGCCGAGGACGGGTTCGCGGTGCACCGCGGGGTGTTCGGCGCCGCCGAGATGGCCCACGTCATCGACCTCATCGAGGCCGCCGACGCGGTCAACCCCCACCACGACCAGCTCAACGCCGGCACCATGCGCTTCGCCAGCAACCTGCTGCCGTGCAGCACCGACCTGCAGGCCTGGGTCACCCAGCCGGTGCTGCTCGACCTCGTCTGTGCCCGGCTCGGCCCCGACGTCTGGATCCGCTGGGACCAGGCCGTGGCCAAGGGCCCCGGCGCGCCGCTGTTCCCGTTCCACCAGGACAACGGCTACAGCCAGGTCGACTTCGAGCACCTCCAGGTCTGGATCGGGCTCAGCGCCGCCGACGCCGACAACGGCGGGCTGTGGCTGGTGCCCGGCAGCCATCGGCGCCCGTGGACCCACGAGAACGTGGACGGGGTGGTCCACGTGCTCGAGCCCACCGACGACGCCATCTGCATCCCCGCCGAGGTCGGCGACGTGGTGCTGTTCTCCTCGCACACCGTGCACGCCACGCTGCCGAACGTCACGGACCGCCTGCGCTGGGCCTACGTGGTCGAGTACGTGAGCCTCGACCACGCCGACCCCCACCTGTCGCCGCCGTACTTCGTGGCCGCCCGAGGCGGAGCGCCGGCGCCCGAATGGGTCGACCGGCTGCCCGCGCAGGTCGGCGCCGGTTCCGGCGACGACGTCTAGGCCACGGTCCCGCCATCGCCATCCACCTCGTCGACGCCTCGCCCCGGCCGCTCGGCGGCCTGGGGTCGATCAGCCCGCTGGCCTTCGGCTGCTGGCGCTTCCGCGACGGCGACGTGCCGGGCGCGACGGGCGCGCTCGAGGCCGCCCTCGACGCGTTCGCCGCACCGGGCGCGCGGGTCCTGGTGGACAACGCCGACGTCTACGGCGAGCACGAGCGGGGCGCGGCCGAGAGCCTGCTCGGGCGGGTGCTGGCGGCGCGACCGGGGTGGGAGGACGAGCTCGTGCTGGCCACGAAGGCCGGTATCCGCCCCGGCGTCCCCTACGACGCCAGCGGCGACTACCTGGTGGCGGCCTGTGAGGCGTCCTTGCGGCGCCTCGGGGTGGAGACCGTCGACCTCTTCCAGCTCCACCGGGTCGACCTCTACACCCCGCCCGAGGAGACCGCCGCGGCGCTCGCCCACCTGCGCGAGGCGGGCAGGATCCGCGACGTCGGGGTATCCAACGCGACCGTGGCCCAACTCGACGACCTCGAGCGCCACCTTCCCTTCCCGGTCGCCGCGGTCCAGGCCGAGTGCTCGCTGCTCGACCGGCGGCCGATCTTCGACGGCGTCCTCGACTGGTGCCGGCGGCGGGGCACGGTGCCGCTGGCCTACTCGCCCCTCGCCAGCGGCCGCCTGGGGTCGGCCGGCGGCGACGTGCCCCCTGCCCTGACCGAGCGCCTCGAGGCCCTGGCCGCACGGGAGGGCCGTCCCGTCACCGTCGTCGCCCTCGCCTTCCTGTTGGCCCACCCGTCGAAGCCGGTGCCCATCGTCGGGACGCAGCGACCGGATCGCCTCGCCGAACTGGCCGCCGCCACCGCGGTGCGCCTCGACCGGGCGGACGTCTACGGCCTCATCGAGGCCGCGCAGGGCCACGAGCTGCCCTGAGCGACCGCCTCGCGCTCGGGGGCCGCGCGGTGGAAAACGCCCCGCAGGAACGCACGAGGCCCAGGACAGAGTCGGGAGCTTCCGACGCTGTCCTGGGCCTTCGTCCAGGGTGGAGGCGATGGGATTTGAACCCACGAAACCTCCTGCATGCCATGCAGGCGCTCTACCAGGCTGAGCTACGCCCCCTGGGGTGCGGGGGCACACGATAGCAGGGGGACCCCCCGGCTCCGCCAAGCCGGGAACGGGTTCCTGGGAAGGAGCGGCGCGTCGGTACGATCCTCACGATGATCGAGAGGCTGCGGAGCGGATCGGAGCAGCGGCGTCGCCACGAAACGGATCCCGAAGGGGCGACGACGGAGGAGGAGCAAGCGGCATGAGCGACGTCTACGACTTCCGCGCCATCGAGGAGAAGTGGCAGCGCCGCTGGCGCGACGAGGGCACCTACGAGGTCGACAACGACGACCCGCGGCCCAAGTCGTACGTGCTCTGCATGTACCCGTACCCGTCCGGGCCCGCCCACATGGGCCACGTGCGCAACTACACCTTCGGCGACCTGCTCGTCCGCTACCGCACCATGCAGGGCCAGGCGGTGCTGTCGCCCATCGGCTTCGACTCGTTCGGCCTGCC
>CAZYPY010000021.1:0-34068 GCA_964649545.1 uncultured Microthrixaceae bacterium
GTGACCGAGCCCGACGACGACGAGGGTGACCACGAAGACGACGACGGCGCGGACGGGGACGGGTACGGGGACGGGGATGCGACGGTGCCAGAGCAGGCGGTGGAGCCCGCCACGGCCGACTGCTGACCGCTCGTCCTCCGCCGCCGTCGGCGTCCGAGCGGTCCGCGAGGGTCGGGACCCGGCGTAGGGCGGACCGGGCACCCATGGCGGCATCCTCGGTCGCTGTCCGGGTAGGGACCGGGCATGTCCGCACGCGCCAGCCTGGGCCTCATCACGATCGGCGCCATCCTCGCGCTGGCCGTGCGCGCCGAGCCGGGCTTCCTCGACCTGCACGTGACCGGCCTCATCCTGATCGCCGTCGGCCTCATCCGGCCGCTGGTGGCGGGCTGGGCCTCACTGGGGCCCCGGGTCGCGCGACGGGGACCGCGGTCCGAGCCGACGACGGTCGTCGAGGAGGTCGTTGCGGCCGAGCCACCCGTGGCGGAGCGGCTTGACGGTCACCGCACCGCCACGGCGCGACCGCCGCAGGCTGCTCGCCACGGCGGGCGCTCGACCTCGCGGGCCTAGCCGCGCACCTCGCTGGGGCGAGCGCGTCACCGGGGGCGGCTCGGCGCGGTCAGACTGGCGTCATGCGCACTGGGGGGAAGGTCCTGGCCCTGCTCGTCACGCTGCTGCTCCTGGCGGCGGCCTGCTCGAGCGACGACAGCGGGGGAGGGGAGGGAGCCGACGGCGGCGACGCCACCGCCACCGACGGCGACTACGAGGCGACCATCCGGCGCACGACGTTCGGGGTGCCGCACATCGCGGCCGACGACCTCGGCAGCCTCGGCTTCGGCCAGGGCTACGCCTTCGCCGAGGACCACCTCTGCACCCTGGCCGACCAGGTCGTGAAGGTGCGGGGCGAGCGGGCCCGTTGGCACGGAGCGGGCGAGGAGGACGCCAACCTGAACAGCGATCTCGCCTATCGCCAGCTCGACCTGGTGGGCCGTGCCGAGCAGGCCCTGCCCGACCTCGATCCCGATGCCCGCGCCGTCATCCAGGGCTACGCCGCGGGCTACAACACCTACCTCGCGGAGACGGGCGTGGACGAGCTGGCCGGCTGGTGCGCCGGCGAGGAGTGGGTCGAGCCGATCACCGAGCTCGACCTGGTCACCTACTACAAGGACCTCGGCCTCCTGGCCAGCGGCCGCAACTTCCTCGACTTCGCGGCCACCGCCCAGCCACCCGGCGAGGCCGGCGGCGGGGCGGGTGACGGTGGGGCCACCACCACGACCGAGGCGGCCCTCGCCCTGCCCACCACCGAGGCCGCCACCATCGGCAGCAACGGCTGGGCCATCGGCGCCGACCGCAGCGAGACCGGTGGCGGCCTGCTGCTGGCCAACCCGCACTTCCCCTGGTCCGGCGAGCTGCGCCTGTGGGAGAGCCACCTCACCGTGCCCGGCGAGATCGACATCTACGGCGCCAGCCTCCTCGGCACCCCCGGCGTGCTGATCGGGTTCAACGACGCCGTGGCATGGACCCACACCGTCTCGGCCGGCAACCGGTTCACCGCCTACACCCTCGACCTCGTCCCCGGCGACCCGACCTCGTACGTCTACGGCGACGAGGAGCGGGCCATGACCTCGACGGACGTCACTGTCGAGGTCCTGGGCGACGACGGCGAGGTCACCGAGGAGACCCGCACCCTCTGGTCGAGCCACTACGGCCCGATCCTCGACTTCCCGGGCGTGGGCTGGACCGACGAGACCACCGTCACCTACCGCGACGCCAACATCGACAACGACGTGCTCATCGAGCAGTTCCTCGCCATGGACCGCGCCGGCAGCATGGAGGAGCTCCAGGCCGCCCACCGCGACATCACCGGGATCCCGTGGGTGAACACGATGGCGACCTCGGCCGACGGCACGGCTTGGTACGCCGACACCGCGGCCACGCCCAACCTCAGCGAGGAGGCCATCGCCGGCTGGTTGGAGGCCCGCGAGGACGACCCGCTGACCTCCCTGGCCTGGGACAACGGCGCGGTCCTGCTCGACGGCAGCGACCCCGTCAACGAGTGGGTCGACGCCGAGGGGGCCCGCTCACCCGGGCTCGTCCCCTTCGCCGACATGCCCCAGCTGGAGCGCCGCGACTTCGTCTTCAACGCCAACGATTCGTACTGGCTGTCCAACCCCGAGGAGCCCCTGACCGGGTTCTCGCCCATGCACGGCGAGGCGGAGGTGCCCCAGGCGCCCCGCACGCAGCAGAACGCGCTGACGCTGCTGGGCGAGCCTGCCGCCGGCGTGGACGAGCTCGACCTGGAGTCGTTCTCGCTGGAGGAGGTGCAGGACGCGCTGTTCGCCAACGTGAGCCGCACCGCCGTCGCCCTGAAGGACGAGGTGGTGGCCCGCTGCGAGGGCTCGCCGCTCACCGAGGCGTGCCAGACCCTCGCCGACTGGGACGGTCGGGACGACCTCGACAGCCCGGGCGCCCCGCTGTGGCGCGAGTTCATGTCGCAGTTCGCGGCTGACGACGTGCTCGACGCCGGCGCGCTCTGGGCCGAGCCCTTCGACCCCGAGCGCCCCCTCGAGACGCCGAGCGGCCTCGTGGCCGCGCCCGCCTCGGGCGCGGACCCGGTGCTCACGGCGCTGGGCGCCGCCGCGGGCAGCCTCACCGAGCGCGGCTACGCGGTCGACGCGACCCTCGAGGAGCTGCAGTTCGCGCTGCCCAAGCCGGGCCGCATTCCCGTCCCCGGCGGCACCTTCCGCGACGGCACCATGAACATCATCGGCGTGGGCTCGAACAGCTCGTCCACCGAGCCCACCCCCGAGGCGGGAGAGACCGCGTCGGACACGTCGAGCCTGTCGGACGAGGGCTACGAGATCGGCTTCGGGTCCAGCTTCATCCTCACCGTCGCGTTCAGCGAGGACGGCCCGCAGGCCGAGGCGATGCTGACCTACAGCCAGTCCGGCGACCCCGACAGCCCGCAGTTCTCCAACCAGACCGAGGAGCTCTTCGGTCAGGAGACGTGGCGCCCGGTCCTCTTCACCGAGGACGCCATCGCCGCCGACCCCGACCTCGACGAGTACACGGTGACGGGCGAGCGGGCGGGGTGAGCGCCTCGGACGACCTCGAGGCCATCAAGGCGCTGAAGGCGCGGTACTTCCGCCTGCTCGACACCAAGGACTGGGCCGGACTCCGGCAGGTCTTCACCGACGACGTGGCCATCGACACGACCGCCGCCGGCGGTTCGGTCACCACGAGCGCCGACGAGTTCGTGGCCTTCCTCGTCGACGTGCTCGCCGACGCCGTCACCGTCCACCAGGGCCACATGCCCGAGATCGAGCTGACCGGCCCCGACTCGGCCGCCGGCGTCTGGGCCCTCCACGACATCGTGGTCTTCCCGACCGGCCTCCGCCTCGACGGCTTCGGCCACTACCACGAGACCTACGCCCGCACCCCCGACGGCTGGCGCATCGCCAGCTCCACATTGACCCGCCTCCACCAGGACTTCTCCGGCGCCGGCGCCTGATCAGCGATCAATCGGTTCTGCGTCCAGGCTGAGTCCCTCGCCAGGTGTTGTACCGGGCGTTGACGTAGAAGACGACGAGACCCACGAGCGTGACGACCACGAACACCCGGATCACTCGGCCCGGGTGGTCGTGACCCAGGAGAAGCGCGATGAGGAAGTAGGGCGCGACGAACAGCAGCGTGCCGACGAGCGTGCGGAAGAAGAGCGGTTGCCGACGGACCCAGTCCCTGCCACGGATCAGCACCAGTCCTCCTGTTCGCCAGGACCCGTTGGTCTGTCGCCAGCCAGGCGGCCGGGTGGCGGAGGGAGCGGGATTCGAACCCGCGGGACCTTGCGGCCCACTGGTTTTCAAGACCAGCGCATTCGTCCGCTCTGCCATCCCTCCAGGGGGCGAGGGTACCCGCCGGCGGCGGCGGCCGGCCGGTCGGCGTTCAGGTGAACGCCGCGAACAACGCGGTCATCACCACGGACATGGTCGTCACCGTCGTGCCGGCGATCGCCAGCATGCGGTGGAACGTCTTGTCGTTCTGCTGCGCCACCTCGACCCGGATCGCGGCCGCCTGCTGCGCGGCCTCGATCCGGGCCGCGGTGATCTGGCCTTCGAGGTCGGCGCGGAGCTCGTGCGTCTGGCGTTCGAGGTCGGCGCGGAGCTCGTGCATCTGTCGTTCGACGTCGAGGCGGAGCTCGGTGGTCTGACGCTCGAAGTCGGCGCGGAGCTCGGTGATCTGGCGCTCGAGGTCGGCGCGGAGCTCGAGGAACCGGCGGTCGATGACGGCTCGGTTCTCGACGAAGCGCCGGTCGAGGTGGTCCCGGGTGATGGGCTCCTCGTCCTCACGAGCGGGGAAGTGGGCGAGCATGGCGGCGGTCGCCTCCTCTCCGAGCACGGGCACCCACGCCTGGTACACGATGTTGCGGTACTTCTCCTGCAGCGCCATGACGAGGCTCCTCGACGGTCGGGGCCGGACGATCAGGGGAAGTGCTGCGAGCGTACCGCCGCCCCCCGGCCGAGAACAGGGGCCGATCGACGATCCGTCGAACGTCGGGGTGGTCAGCGGGTGGGGACGTCGGTCTCCACTCGGACGACGGGGGTGCGGGGGGACCAGGGGACCCGGCCGAGGTGGCGCAGGCCGGGGGTGGCCGGGTCGACCACGCGGCTCGTGATCCAGAGGGCGCCGCCCTCCGGTGAGGTCAGCAGCTCGTCGAAGGCGGCCACCGAGGGGTCGAAGGCGGCGAGCACCGCGTCGAGGGAGGCGGCCACGCAGATCGAGCGCAGGGTGGGGTCGGAGCCGCCGACGAGCTCGCCGAAGGCGCCGGGGGGGCCGAGGATCACGAACCGGGTGATGGAGCCGGGCAGGTCGTCGACCTCGCGCTCGGCCACCCGCAGGCCGTGGGGGGCGCCGCGGTCGGCGCCGGCGAGGGCGACGCAGGGCTCGTCGTCGGGCGCGGCCGCCACCCGGGCGAGGGCGTCGGTGGTGGACGGGCAGGGCACCGGCTCGAGGCCCCAGCGGCGGATGAAGGCGCCGCACTGGGCGAGTCCCTGCGGATGGCTGAGGCAAGGGCGGCCCCGCAGGTCGGCCAGCGAGTGCTCGGGGCGCACGTAGGCGTCGAAGCGGACGGCCACGTCGACCACGCCGCCGGCCTCGAGCGCGCCGTCGTGGGCGAGCAGCGCCGCCGAGGCGCGGGCCACCAGGCCCGACGCCGAGCTGGAGACGGGGAGCACGCCGAGGTCGCCGGCAGCGACGCCCGCCAGCACGGAGGGGAAGTCGGGCTCGGCGGAGAGGTCGGGGGCGCTGATGCCGACGCTGGCCGCCGCGTGCAGCGCGGCTTCCTCGGAGAAGGTGCCAGCGGGGCCGAGGTGGTGGACGAGCGGCGCCGTGCGGGCGGGCAGCGAGACGCCGGTGGGCCAGGCGTAGGTCTGCTGCACCCGGGACCGCAGCTCCTCCACCATGGCGTCGACGTCGTGGTCGGCCCGGATGCCGACCCGGACCACCACGCTGCGCTGGCCGGTACGGACGACCTCGGAGACGACCTCGGCGTCGCGGACGGCGGCGTGGTGGCCCACCACGTCGAGCACGCCGGCGCCGGCGACCGACTCGGGCACCAGGAAGCGGACGTCGCGCGGTACGTGGGCGAGCCACTCGTCGAGCTCGGCCTCGAGCTCGTCGCCGGGGACGACGTCGATGTGGGCGAGGCCGAAGGTGGTGCGCCGGGGCTTGCCGCCCTGGCCGATCTTGCGGGCGTTGCGCCGTCCCGGGCCCTCGAGCAGGGCGGCGCCGCCCTTGGGCCCGACCATGACCTCGTTGAGGGTGACCGCCGTCGGGGTGAGGTCGAGGATGTGGCCGACCCGCAGCGTGTCGGGGCGACTCAGGGGACGGACGCCGACGAGGGCACCCGTTCGCCCTCGGCGGGCCAGCTCCGAGCGCTTGGCCTGTGCCGCGGTGACGGCCACCGCGGCGGTGGCCGAGACCGCCTCGAAGAGCGCCCCGCCGAAGTGGTCTCGGGTCGCCCGGATGAGGGCCTCGATGTCCTCGTGGCGGCCGGTGGCGATGGCCTCGGTCGTGCGCTCGGCGGCGGCGGCGAGCTCGCCGGCCACCCGCTCGCCGTCGAGCAGCGCCTGGATCTCGGCAGTGGTCGCCTCCCGGGACTCGGACACGACGCGGGTCGCCAGGCCGAACAGCGCCTCGAACAGCGGCGTGCGGACCTCCCACAGCTCCTCGAGGTCGAGGCCCGACTCCGCCACGGCGTCGATCAGGTTGAGCAGCGACTGGTGGGCCATCGTCTGCACGTACGACATCGAGCGGTCGTGGTCGCCGGCGGTCAGCACCTTGGCGATGCCGCCGGCGTGGTGGACGTCGTCGAGCAGCCAGGCCGGCGCCGCGGCCCCCTCGTCGGGCACGACCAGGATCGTCTGGCCGTCGAGGAAGCGGGCGGACGTGTCCGCCAAGGGGTGGACACCCAGGACGGGGTGGCTCGGCGCCAACGTCCGCAGGTCGTCGAGGGGTGCCCGTAGGCTGGCCGACACGTGGATCAGCGGGGCGCCGGCGGGCAGCACGGGGATCAGCCAGCGGCAGATGTTCGTGAGGGCCGATCGGGGGACGGCGAGGCAGACGACGAGGTCCGCGTCCGGGGCGTCGGCGGCGTCGGGCAGGCCGAGGGCCCGGGCGCCGGCGGCGTCGTCGGGTGCGGCGGCGACGGTGGTGCGGCCGGCGAAGACGTCAGCCAGCGGGGCGAGCTGGTCGACGAAGCGGGACTGGTCGACCAGGCAGGCGCTGGTCCAGGGACCGCTGGCGAACACGTGCTCGGTGAGCCAGCGCCCCATGCCCGCGGCGGCGCCGACCACCAGCAGGTGGCGGGGTCGGGCGGTGGTGGCCTCGGCCGCCTCCGGGGCCCGGTCGCCGGCGGTCTCGCCCTCGCCGGGCACGGTCAGCCCGGGCGCGCGCCGCCGCCCAGGGGCGATGGGGCGGGGGCGGCCATGAGCGGTCAGGATAGTGACGTGGACGAAGCGGGCCTCCGGGCATTGCTGGACGACCTGGCCGCCGGCCGGGTCGACGCCGACGAGGTGGTCGGTCGCCTGCGCCGCCTCCCGTTCGCGGACCTCGGCTTCGCCCGGGTCGACCACCACCGGGCGCTGCGCCAGGGCATGGCCGAGGCCGTCTACGGGCCGGGCAAGACGCCCGACCAGTGCGTGGCCATCGTCGCGGAGCTGCTGCGGGCCGACGCCTCGTCGCCGGTCGTGCTGAGTCGGGCCGACGAGGCCCAGGTCGACGCCGTGTTGGCCGCCCACCCGAGCGGCCGCCTCGCCGGCGGCCGCCCCGCCACCATCGCCTGGCGCGAGTCGCCGGTCCGTCCGGGTCGGGTGCTGGTGGTCACCGCCGGCACGTCCGACCTCCCCGTCGCCGACGAGTGCGCCGCCGTCCTGCACGCCCACGGCCTGCGTCCCGAGCGTCTCGCCGACGTGGGCGTGGCCGGCATCCACCGGCTGCTGGCCGCGGCCGACGACGTGGCCGCCGCCGACGTGGTCGTCGCCGTGGCCGGCATGGAGGGGGCCCTGGCCAGCGTGCTCGGTGGGCTCACCGCGGCGCCGGTCGTGGCCGTCCCCACCTCGACGGGCTACGGCGCGGGCCTCGAGGGCGTCACCGCCCTGCTCTCGATGCTGGCGTCGTGTGCCTCGGGCATGACCGTGGTCGGCATCGACAACGGCTTCGGCGCGGCCTGCGCGGTCATCCGCCTGCTGAACGCCGCCGAGCGCCTCGTCCCGTCCGCCGACCCGGCGAGCTCGACGCAATGACTGTCGGCGGATTCCGACGGCTCTTGCGTCGAGAACGAAGGCAGGAGCGGCGGTCGTGACCCGGCGGGCGTGGTTCCACTGCTTCTCCGGGATCGCCGGCGACATGGCGCTGGGCGCGCTCGTCGACGCCGGCGCCGACCTCGACGAGGTCCGTGAGCTCTGCCGGCGCATCCCGGTCACGGGCTGGGGCCTCGAGGCCGAGACGGTGCTGCGCAACGGCATCGCCGCCACCCACGTCAACGTGCTGGCCGAGGCCACCACCGTCGTGCGCACCGCCGCCCACATCGCCGGGCTCATCGAGGAGGCCCGGCTGCCCCCTCGGGTCGCCGAGCGGGCCCTCGCGGTGTTCAACGCACTGGCCCAGGCCGAGGGCAAGCTCCACAACCGCCCCCCCGAGCAGGTCCACTTCCACGAGGTGGGGGCCCTCGACGCCATCGTCGACGTGGTGGGCACCTGCGCCGCCCTCGAGCTGCTCGGCGTCGACGAGGTCCACGCCAGCCCGGTGGCCAACGGCATCGGGATGATCCGCAGCGCCCACGGCGCCTTGCCGAACCCGCCGCCCGCGGTGGTCGAGCTGCTGCGTGACGCCCCGACCTACGGCCTCGACGTGTCGCTCGAGCTCACCACTCCGACCGGCGCCGCGATCCTGTCGGCGCTGGCGGTCGGCTTCGGTCCGATGCCGCCGATGACCATCGCCTCCAGCGGGTTCGGCGCCGGCACCGCCGAGCTCGACGACCGCCCCAACCTCGTGCAGGTCGTGGTCGGCGCGGCGGTGGACGAGCTGGTGCCCGGCCAGCCGGTGCAACTGCTCGAGGTCAACGTCGACGACGCCACGGGCGAGACGCTGTCGCACACCTTGAGCGCAGTGTTGAACGCCGGCGCCCACGACGCGTGGATCACCCCCATCCTCATGAAGAAGGGCCGGCCGGGCCACACGGTGAGCGCGCTCGTCGACGCCGCGGTCGCGGCAGGGGTCGCCGCGACGCTCACCCGCGAGACCGGCTCGATGGGCGTGCGGGGCCAGACCCTCGAGCGCTGGCCCCAGGCCCGTTCGTTCGACGAGGTCGAGGTCGACGGGTTCCCCGTGCGGGTGAAGCAGGCCGGCGGACGGGTGAAGGTCGAGCACGACGACGCCGCCCGTGCGGCCAAGCGCCTCGGCCTCCCGTTGCGCGAAGTGGTGTCCCGAGCCGAGACGGCCTGGCGCATCGGCCAGCGCCACTCCGGGGCGGACGACGGTGCCGGTGACGGGTCGCCAGGTGGCACCGACGAGGGCCACGACCGCACCCCCGACGACGCGCCGGTGACGGGTCTGGCCGAGGTCGAGCAGCTCCCGGTCGACCGCGCGGCGCCGCCCGATGCCCGTCCGTCCCCCGACGACGACGCCGCCGGCTGACCCGTTCTGGCGACGCAGACGCGCGGTACCACCGCGCGTCTGAGAACGAGCTCAGCGGGAGGCGCAGGCCTTCCAGAGGGCGAGGTAGTTGGGGTGGGTCAGCTCGGGGGTGACCCAGCCGGCGGCGACGAGCTCGTCGTGCAGTGCGGGCAGGTGTCGGAAGGGGATCCCCATGTCGACGTGGTGGGCCAGGTGCCAGCCGGTGTTGTAGGGGGCGATCCAGAAGCGGGCGGGCCAGTGCTGCTCGACGTGGTGGGTGGTCTCGCGGCGGTCGGGCGAGCGCGTCATGCCGCCGTGCTCCGCGACCGCCCGCAGGCGGTTGAGCACCCGCCACACCGTCATCCACGGCGCCAGCCAGAGGAAGAGGTAGAGCTCGGGGCGACCGACCAGGGTGAAGCCGATCAGCAGGACGAGCTGCATGCCCAGGATGCGCAGGGCGATGGGTCGGGCGGTCGGGCTGCGCACCGCGAGCAGCAGGCCCTTCAGGTTCTTCCACCCCGAGTTGCCGACGGCGTCGCGGGTGAGCTTGCGCCGCCACGACGCCCGGGTCACCGGGTAGCGGGCGTAGAGGGCGAGGTCGGGTTCGTCGGGCCCGAGCTCGTCGCGGTGGTGGGCGAAGTGCGACCGCCGGTAGGCGTCGAAGGGCACGAACGCCGGGTACGCGAGCAGCCACCGGCCGATGCCGTCGTTGGCCCAGCGCTTGGAGAACAGCAGCCGGTGGGCGGCCTCGTGGGCGAGGATCGCGTAGAGGGCGAACGACCGACCCATGAGCAGGAAGGCCGCGACCCAGGCGACGGGGTGGTCGACCCACACCGCCAGGGTGATCACGCCGAAGGACTGGAGCAGCACGCCGACGACGGTGATCGCGTTGCGGGCGTCCGGGATGCGGCGCAGCTCGGCGCGGATGGCGGGGACCGGCTTGCCGCCGGCGAGGAGGCGGTCGGTGGGCAGCACGTCGGGGAGGGCGCTGGCCGGCGGGACCAGGCCGGCCAGTCCGAGGGCCACCTCCCGCTCGGGGTCGCGGGCCTTGGGGGCGCCGGCGAGCCGGTCGGGCTCCTCCTCGGCCACCCCGGCGGGGGCGCCGGAAGCCTGGGTCGGCAGGTCGGTGGAGGCCATGGCTCCATATTACAGTCCTTGATCACATGATCCAATGGCGTAATACCGAGGCGACTGACGAGCGCCCACTCACCGCCCGGTCCGTGATCGCCAGCACCTTGCTCGGCACGTCGCCACCGCAGCTCCCGGGCCGGCTGCTGGTGCGGGCCGGCGCCCTCTTCGGCCTCGCCGAGGGGACGGTCCGCACCGCGCTCTCGCGGATGGTGGCCGCCGGCGAGCTGACCACGGACGACGGCACGTACGCCCTCGCCGGTCCCCTCCTCGCCCGTCAGGCCCGCCAGGACGAGAGCCGCCGAGCGGCGGTCGCCACCGCGGACTGGGACGGGACGTGGGCGATGGCGGTGGTGTACGGCGATCCCCGTTCCGCCGCCCAGCGGAGCGAGCTCCGAGCCGCCGCCGGCGCGCTCCGCCTCGCCGAGCTGCGCGAGGGCGTGTGGCTGCGCCCCGACAACCTCGATCCCGACCGTTTGCCGGCGTCGTCGGCGGTGCTCGCCACGCAGTGCGCGCGACTCACCGTCAACCCGGACGAGCCCGGCCCCGAGGCCCTGGCCACCAGTCTCTGGGACCTCGACGGCTGGGCCGCTCGCGCCGCCGCGCTCCGGGCCCGCATGGACGGGATCGTCGCCGCGCTCGAGGTCGGTGACACCGAGGCCCTCGCCCCCGGGTTCGTGCTCTCGGCCTCGGTGCTCCGCCTCACCCAGGCCGACCCGCTCCTGCCGGACTCGCTGCTCCCCGCCGGCTGGCCCGGCGCCGCGCTGCGCGCCGAGTACGACCGCTACGACGCCGCCTACCAGTCCCTGCTGCGGGCTTGGTTCCGCGCGCAGCGCTGATGTCCGCCACACCGACGCTCGCTTCTGGGTCCACGCTGATGTGCCATGTGGCACATCCCGGTGGTCCCAGAACCGGGCTCGTCTCGTTCTGGGTCCAGGCTGATGTGCAGGGAGACATCCCGCTGGTCCCGGGATGAGCGGCACGCGGCGCCGCCGGTAGCGTGACCCCGTGCCCGAGGACCGCCTCTACTTCCGCCAGCTGCTCGCCGGACGCGACTTCGCCACCACGGATCCGCTGGCCCGCCAGATGGTCAACTTCGTCTACCTGGTCGGCGACCGCGAGACCGGTGAGTGCGTCGTCATCGACCCGGCCTACGACGTCGACGACCTGCTGGCACTGGTCGCCGCCGACGACATGCGCCTCGTCGGGGCCCTCGCCACCCACTACCACCCCGACCACGTCGGCGGGGACATGATGGGGTACTCGATCCAGGGTGTCGCGGCCCTCCTCGAGCGCACCACCGTGCCGATCCACGTGCAGGCCGACGAGGCGGTCTGGGTGCAGCGGGTCACCGGCGCCGACGACAAGGACCTCGTCCAGCACGTCAGCGGCGACCTGGTGCAGGTCGGCCAGATCCCCATCGAGCTCATCCACACGCCCGGCCACACCCCCGGCAGCCAGTGCTTCCTCGTCGACAACCGCCTCGTCGCCGGCGACACGTTGTTCCTGGAGGGCTGCGGCCGCACCGACCTCCCCGGCGGCGACCCGGCCGCCCTCTACGAGAGCCTCACCCAGAAGCTGGCCAAGGTTCCCGACGACGCCACCCTCTTCCCCGGGCACCTCTACTCCATGGACCCGTCGGCCTCGATGGGCGACACCCGGACCCACAACTTCGTGTTCCGCCCCCGCACGCAGCGCGAGTTCCTGATGATGCTGGGCGCGGGCTGAGGGCCGTGAACCTCGACAACGTCGCCATCTCGCCCGGCACCCAAGGCCTGGTGGCGGGGCTCATCGCGCTGCAGCAGGCGAACGGCGTCGACTTCGAGACCGCGGTCGCGCGGGTCCGGGCCACGGCCGAGTCGGGTCCCCTACTGGTCGCGAGCGTCGGGTGGACCGAGCTGATCGACATGCTGCGCTGGTTCGCCACGCCACCCGAGCCGCCGCCCTCCTGACCACACTTCTGGTCACGGAAACGAGTCGTCAGACCGCGCGTTTTCGTTACCAGAACGAGGGGTGGACGAGGGGTGGGGACGGCTCAGGCGGGGGTGAGGCCGGCGGTCCAGGTCTCGAGCGCGTCGCGCAGCGCCGCCGCGGTCCACGCCCCGCGGGCCCCGGGATGGCGGACCAGGTAGTCAGCGAGGGCGGCGTCGTCGAGGCCGTGGGCGTCGCGGAGGCCCTCGGCGAGCATGTGCAGGTAGCCGACCACGGGGACCGCGGTCGGGTTGGCGGACATCGGCGAGGGATGGGTGAAGGTGACCATGGGCAGGCCGTCGCGCTCGCCGACGATCACGGCGAGGTCGTAGCGGCCGGGCCCGACCGTCACCCGTCCGTCGCCGACGAGCGTCGCCCAGTCGACGTGCGCGTGGGTGCGTTTGGACTCCTGGGCGACGAGGTCCTCGAACTGCTCGCCGGTGATCACGTAGCCGCGGGCGTAGGTGCGCGCACCGCCGGGGTGAGGCGCATGGTCGAGGAAGGCCACGCCGCCGCCCCAGACCCGGGACTCACCGGAGAAGTAGAGGGGCAGGTCCAGGTCGAGCGCGGCGTCTGACTCCGGCGGGCTGGGGTCCCGGCAGCCCCGGTCGGCCCGCAGTCCCCCGGGCATCCGCCCCCCTTCGAGGTAGGACAGGAACCGGGCCCGGTGGAGGTTGGACCCGTAGCTGACGTACCAGACCAGAGAAGGTGGGCCGTCGAGCACGACGCCAGCCTACGGGTCACCCTCTCGCCGCCCCTCGGCCCGGCGCCCGCCGACCGACGGCCCGCCGCCGGTCGGCACTCGGCCCCCGTCCCGGCGAGACGCCTACGGTGAGCCGATGGCCGAGCTCGCCGCCCCGCCGCCCCGCCTGCCGCTGGCCCACCTGCCCACGCCGGCGGTGCCCGCCGACCGGCTGGCAGCGGCGCTGGGACTGCCCGAGGGGTCGCTGTGGATCAAGCACGACGACCTCACCGGGATCGCCGGTGGCGGCAACAAGGTGCGCAAGCTCGAGCACCTCGCCGCCGCGGCCCTTGCTGACGGCGCCGACACCCTGGTCACCGGCGGCGGGCGCCAGAGCAACCACGTCCGCCTGACCGCGGCCGTCGCGAACCGCACCGGTTTGGCCGCCACCGTGGTGCTGGCCAGCGACCCGCCCGAGCGACCGACCGGCAACGTCGTGCTCGACGAGGTGCTCGGGCCGGAGCTGCTCTGGGCCGGCGACCTCGCCTACTACGAGCTCGAGGCCGCGATCGTGGCCGCTGCGGAGCGCCTGGCGGCGGAGGGCCGTCGGCCGTACGCGATCCCCGTCGGGGGCGCGTCCGCGGTGGGCGCCCTCGGCTACGTCGGGGCCGCGGCCGAGATCGACACCCAGGTGCCGGGCCGGCCGCTGGTCGTGGTGGCCGACGGGTCGGGCGGCACCCACGCCGGCCTCGTCGCCGGCTTCGGCGACCACGGCCGGGTGCTCGGCGTCGACGTCGGCACCCGCCCCGACCTCGACGGCGCCGTCCCCGCCATGGCGGCCGAGACCGCGGCATTGGCGGGGCGACCCGCCCCGGCGGGTGCGGTGCAGGTCGACCACGACCGAATCGGCCCCGGCTACGGCGCGCCGAGCGACCCGTGCCGGGAGGCGCTCGACCTCGCCGCCCGCCACGAGGCGGTCCTGCTCGACCCGGTGTACACCGGCAAGGCCATGGCCGGCCTGGTGGGTGCGGTCCGCGAGGGCCGCGTCGACGGCACCCGCCCCACCGTGTTCCTCCACACCGGCGGCTTGCCCGCCCTGTTCAGCCCCCGCTACGCCGACTGGGTTCGGACCCGACCCTGAGGCGCCGGAGCGGAGCGGAGGCGCGATACCGACGTACCGGATCCCGAAGGGGCGCCGACGAAGGAGGCGCAAGGCAACTAGTCCATAGGGCCTACATCGGTCCTCAAGGTCGGCGGAGTGCTGCCGACGAATCAGGGGAGAACGGCCTCTGCCCCTGAGGAGCGATGGATGTCCGACCACGCTGTGCCCGCCCCGATCGCCGACGAGCGGACCCGACGGATCTTCGGCGACCTCAACTTCACCACGGCCAAGAAGGGGTTCGACCCCGCCGAGGTGACCGCGTTCCTGGTGAACGCCAGCGGCGCGGTCGAGCGCATGCTCGCCCGCCTCAAGACCGCCGAGCAGCGGGCCGAGTCCGCCGAGCAGCGCGCCGCCCAGCTCGAGTCCCGGGCGCTCGCCCCGGCGGTGCCTCCCGCCCCGGCGGTCAACGGCACCGCCGTCGCGCCGGTGCCGGGTCACCTGGGCGCCAACGGCGAGGAGAACACCGTCCTGCTCGATCGGACGCTCGCCCTGGCCGAGAAGACCGCCATCGCCGCCGTGGCCGACGCGCGTGCCCGTGCCCAGGCCATCCTGACCGAGGCCCAGGAGCAGGCCCGCCAGTACTTCGCCAGCGAGCGCGCCGCCATCGCCTCCGAGTGGGAGCGCCTCCAGACCGAGGCCGGCCAGCTCGAGACGCTGCGCCTTGCGGTCGCCGCCGAGACCATGGCTCTCGAGGGCGTGCGTTCACAGCTGCGGGCCCGCCTCGCGGCCACCGCGTCGGAGATCGCCGCCATCTCGGACAACCCCGACCTGCTGCACTACGCGATCAGCCAGAACCGCATGGAGGTGACGGCTCCCGCTCCGACCCCGGTGCCGCCGCCCCCGCCGGTCGCCGCTCTGGAGGGGGAGGACCTGCCGGCACTGCCGGACGGCGTGCGCGTGGACGCCATCCCCGCGTCGTCGGTCGCCTCCTACGAGAAGAGCTTCCAGGCCGGTTGGGAGCACGAGCAGGAGGACCACACCGCGGACGAGGCCTTCGAGCGCTTCTTCAGCGACGAGGTGGAACCCGAGCCCACGCAGCAGTGGATCCTCGCCGGCTGATCGCCCAGCTCGTCGCCGAGTCTCGTTCCTTCAGCAGAAACGGAACGTGCTGCTGCCACCTTCCAGACCCGCTGGAAGAAGGGATCGTCAGCTGAGGAGCAGATGGACGGTGTCGCGCACCTCGGCCCAGGCCGGGCTGCCCGGATCGAGCACGGTGAAGTGGTTGGCGTCGGGCTGCACGGTGAGGGTGGCGTCGTCGCCCGCCGCCGTCGCGGCGTCGACGTAGGCCTCGGCGTCCGACAGGGGGACGACGGTGTCGGCGGCGCCGTGGAACAGCCGTTGGGGTACGCCCAGGGGCACGAGCGCCAGCGGCGAGAACCGGTCGTAGCGGCCGGCGGCCTCGTCGGGTGACGCACCCATCACGAACGCGCACGTGCCCTCGAGCTCGCCCTGTCGGGCGCAGCCCTCCAGGTCGGTCACCGGGGCGAGCGCGACCACGCTCCGGGGTCGCAGCGCCGGCCCCGCGCCGACGGTGCCACCCGGCAACTGGTCCCGGGCCGCGGCCCACAGCGCCAGCTGGCCGCCGGCGGAGTGGCCGACGAACACGACACGGTCGGTGTCGATGCCGAGCTCGTCCGCTCGGCCGGCCAGATCGT
Organism: uncultured Microthrixaceae bacterium; assembly: GCA_964649545.1. Taxonomy (GTDB): domain Bacteria; phylum Actinomycetota; class Acidimicrobiia; order Acidimicrobiales; family DATDAH01; genus JAEUJM01. The sequence goes on from CAZYPY010000021.1 coordinate 15,767, forward strand.
CGATGGCCGCGCCGACGTCCTCGAAGGTGCCGGGGAAGCCGCCGCCGTCCTCGCCGAGGCGACGGTACTCGATGTTCCAGACCGCGATCCCCCGCTCGGCCAGGTCGTCGGCCACGTCGTCCATGAGGTCGCGGCCGGTGCTCTGCGACCACGACCCGCCGTGGATCATGACGACGGCGGGGAACGGGCCCGTGCCCTCGGGGCGCCACAGCTCGGAGAACTGCGACGGCGCGTCGCCGTAGTCGAAGCGCTCGGGCCCGTCGTCGCCGAACAGACCGCAGGCCGAGGTGAACGTCGTCAGCGTCACGACCAGCGCCACGGTGAGCACCCCTCGGCGGATGGAGCGGCGACGGTCGGAGGCCGCCGGGCGGTCGCCGACCAGCCGCCGCCCGCGTCGCATGGCCGCCGACGCTAGCGGCCGAATATCACAGAACCCTGTCGCCGGCGCGGACCGTCGAGTGCTCCTGCCCGTTAGCATCCGAGACCCAACGTGGCCCGCGTCGCCGAGCTGCGGAGCGCGAGGACGATCGATGGGCGAACACCAGGCACCTCCCGGGCACCGGGCCGCACCGCCGCCGGCGGCGCCCTCCGGCGCGCCCTGGGACGGCGCGCTCGGCCAGCCGCGGGTCGTCCTCGCCCTCGCGCTGGTCACCGTCCTGGTCCTCGGGTTCCTCGTCGTCCGCAACGTGTCGTCGGCGGACGGTCCTACCCGCATCGAGGAGGCCGATGCCTACCTCGCCGCCTGGGCGGAGGGCGACCTCGAGGCCATGGCGGCCCGCGTCGTCGAGCCACCACCCACCTTCGCGGCGATGCACCAGCAGATGACCGCCGCACTCGGCGTCCGCGAGGCGGTCTTCGAGGCCGGCGACGCGCTGATCGACGGGGAGCGGGCCACGGTGCCGTTCCAGGCCGAGCTCACGCTGGGTGGGCTCGGAGTGTGGCGCTACGACGACGAGCTCCGACTCGTGCGGTCCGACGACGAGTGGCGGGTGGACTGGTCGCCGGCGACCCTCCACCCGACCATGGTCGAGGGCGACCGCTTCGCCCGCACTCGGACCGCGCCGGGTCGGGCCCTGATCGTGGACCGCAACGGCGTCCCCCTCGCCGAAGGCACCGCCCCGCTCATCGTGGGGACGACCGGGCCCGCCACCCCCGAGCAGGCGGCCGCGCTCGGGCCCTTCGTGGAGGCGGGCGACACGGTCGGCACCCAGGGACTCCAGGCTCGGTACAACGACGTGCTCTCGGGCGAGCCGTCGGGCCAGGTGCAGCTCATCGGCCCGGACAACGTCCCCGAGGTGATCCACGTCTTCGAGGGCGCACCCGGTGACCCCCTCGTCACCACCTTCGACCCCACCATCCAGGCCGCGGCCGAGAGCGCGGCGTCGATCGCCGCCGGGCCGGCGGCCGTGGTGGCCATCGAGCCGTCGACCGGCGAGATCCTCGCTGTGGCCAACAGCCCGAGCGACGGGCTCAACCGGCCCATCAGCGGTTCTTACCCGCCGGGCTCGACGTTCAAGATCGTGACCACGAACGCGCTGCTCGGCGTGGGCGTCGACCCCGACGTGAACGTGAGCTGCCCGGCGACCGCGAACGGGTTCGGCAACTACGCCGGTGAGGCCTTCGGCACCATCCCCTTCCGCGAGGCCTTCTACCGGTCGTGCAACACCTCGTTCATCATCCAGACCGGGTTGCTGCCCGACGGTGCGATCGAGGCGTCCGCCGAGCAGTTCGGGTTCAACACCCCCTACGACATCGGCATCGACGCGGTCGGCGGCAGCTTCCCGGCGCCCGAGAGCGAGGCCGAGCTGCTCGCGGCCAGCATCGGCCAGGGCAAGATCACGACGAGCCCCCTCCACATGGCCACCGTGGCCGCGGCGGTGAAGGCGGGGGCGTGGCGCGCCCCCACGCTGATCCACGGCGACCAGGCCCCCGAGCGGCCCGAGCCGATCCCGCTCGACGACGGCATCCGGGACACCCTCGACGAGCTCATGCACGAGGTCGTCACCGTCGGCACCGGAGTCAGCGCCGCGGTCCCCGGTCGCGACGTGGCGGGCAAGACCGGCACCGCCGAGTTCGGCCCCGAGGACCCGCCCGAGACCCACGCCTGGTTCATCGGCTTCAGCGAGGAGATCGCGTTCGCCATCCTGGTGGAGGGCGGGGGCAGCGGCGGCACCGTGGCGGCGCCCGTGGCGGCGCAGTTCGTCGCGGGGACGCCGGCACCGCCGCCGCCCACGACCACGACCACCACAGCCGACGACGACGGCGACTGATCGCCGGAGCGGCACGCGCAGCGATCGGCCGTGGGTGCGGCGCCGGGCTGCGGACCGGTCCCCGCGTCACGTCACGAGACCGGCGAGAATGCGGTCGTGCCTCCTCGCCCCCGGCCGCGTCGCTGATGGCCGCGACCCCGTGCACCCCGTGGTGCCACCTCGGGGCGGCCGAGCGGGCCGGCGACGACGGTGATCCCCGTCAGGGCCTGCGCATCAGTCCCCAGGTCTCCTGCGGCGACGGGTGCCAGCCGGCCTTCACGGTGGCGTGGCTGTGCCTCGGCGCCGACAACGTCGACTGGCGGTCGGGCTTCGCGGGCAACACGTTCCAGCCCCTGCGGGTGATCGACCCGACCCGCCCCGCCAAGGTGCAGGTGACGGCCACGGTGACGGTGTCGTGCGCCCCCGACCAGTCGGCGGCGCAGTGCTCGACGACCTGGCTCGTGGGGTGGGACGCCGGCGCGGTGCTGCACTCGATCACCGAGCTCGACTCGACCTGCCCCGGCGCCTGACTCCGGGTCGGGCCGGGGTCAGTCGGAGGGGCGGTCGCGCAGGCCGTCGTTGAAGAGGCGGTACATGTCGTAGACGTCCTTGCAGGCCTGGCACAGGGGCAGGCTGCGGGGGTCCCGCGAGGGCACCCACACGTGCCCGCAGAGCGCCTCGATGGGCGTGCCGTTGATGCGGGCCTCGAGCACCTTGGCCTGGGCGTCCTCGCCGGGCTCGACCTTCACGATGTGGGCGACGAGCGGCGGCCCGTCCTCCAGCTCGGGGTCGGAGGGCCGGGTGGTGATGACCGGCGCGGTCTCGGTGGTGGTCACGGACATGGCCGCGGCCGAGCGTAATCGGGGCCGGTCAGGGCAGACTCATCGGGTGAGCTGGCGAGACGTCGACGACGAGGGATGGGACGGCGACCTCGACGCGGACGACGACTCGGTGCTCGGCCCCCGTCAGTGGGGCTGGGGGATGGTTGCCCTCGCGTGGCTCGTGGTGATCGCGATGATGGGCTCGGCCGTCGCCGCCTTCGTGGCGCTCGTGCTCGGCCGCTGAGCGGGGCGACCCAGCTCAGCTCGGGTCTGGTCAGAAGACGGTCTCGCACCCCGAGCCGCCTCATGGTCGACGCGTCGCGCCGATCCCGCCCGGTGGCAACGGCCGGTCGGGGATGATGGCGCCATGGCCGACGTGGTGAGTCCGCTGCAGGGGACCGTGGTGTCCGTCGAGGTCGTGGCCGGCGCCGCTGTGCGCGAGGACACGGTGGTGGCGATCGTCGAGTCCATGAAGATGGAGCACCCGGTGCCCGCCGGGTCGACCGGGGTCGTCGACGAGGTCGCCGTGAGCCCTGGGGACCTGCTGCACGCCGGCGACCGGTTGGCGACCGTGGTCCCCGGCGCCGGCATCGCCGAGGTCGCCGAGACGGGCGCGGGGGACGCCGGCACCGGCGGGGAGGCGCGCGAGCGGGCCGATCTGGCCGAGGTGCGGGAACGCCAGCGCCTCGCCACGGACGACGCCGCCCGACCCGAGGCGGTGGCCAAGCGCCACGGCACCGGGCACCGCACCGCTCGCGAGAACCTGGCCGATCTCGTCGACCCGGGCTCGTTCGAGGAGTACGGCTCGCTGGTCATCGCCGCGCAGCGCAGCCGTCGCCGGGTCGAGGAGCTGATCGCCCGCACCCCCGCGGACGGGCTCATCGGCGGCCTGGCCCGGGTCAACGGCGACCGCTTCGCCGACGAGGCCGCCCGCTGCGCCGTCGTGTCCTACGACTACATGGTCCTCGCCGGCACCCAGGGCCAGAAGAACCACCAGAAGAAGGACCGCCTCTTCGAGCTGGTCGAGCGCCTGCGGCTGCCGGTGGTGCTCTTCGCCGAGGGCGGCGGCGGTCGTCCGGGCGACACCGACTCGCCCGTCGTGGCCGGGCTCGACTGCCTCGCCTTCGCGCTGTTCGGCAGCCTGTCGGGGCTGGTGCCCCTGGTCGGGGTCGTGAGCGGGCGCTGCTTCGCGGGCAACGCCGCGCTGCTCGGCTGCTGCGACGTGATCATCGCCACCGCCGACGCCAACATCGGCATGGGCGGCCCCGCCATGATCGAGGGCGGCGGTCTCGGCACCTATCCGCCGGAGGCCATCGGACCGGTGTCGGTGCAGGCGCCCAACGGGGTGGTCGACGTGGTCGTCGCCGACGAGGCCGAGGCGGTCGCAGTGGCCAAGCGCTACCTGTCCTATTTCCAGGGGCCGGTTCACGAGTGGGACTGCGCCGACCAGGCCCGCCTGCGCGGCCTGATCCCCGAGAACCGGCGGCGGGTGTACGACGTGCGTGAGGTGCTGGCCACGCTCTGCGACACGGACTCGGTGCTCGAGCTGCGGCGCGAGTTCGGCCGGACGATGGTCACCGCGCTCGTGCGGGTCGAGGGCCGGCCGCTCGGTGTCGTGGCCAACGACCCCGCCCATCTCGGTGGGGCCATCGACCGCGACGGCGCCGACAAGGCGGCCCGCTTCCTGCAGCTCTGCGACGCCCACGACCTGCCGGTGCTGTTCCTCTGCGACACGCCCGGCTTCCTGGTCGGCCCCGAGGCCGAGGAGCAGGCCCAGGTGCGCCACTTCAGCCGGCTGTTCGTGACCGGCGGAGCGCTCACCGTCCCGTTCTTCACCGTGGTCACCCGCAAGGGCTACGGCCTCGGCGCCCAGGCCATGGCCGGGGGCAGCTTCCGCCGCCCGCTGTTCACGGTGGCGTGGCCCACCGGCGAGTTCGGGGGCATGAACCTCGAGGGGGCGGTGCAGCTCGGCTTTCGCCGTGAGCTCGACGCCATCGAGGACCCCGCCGAGCGCGAGGCGGCGTACCAGGCGCTCGTGGCCCGGGCCTACGAGCACGGCAAGGCCCTCAACCTCGCCTCCCACTTCGAGATCGACGACGTCATCGACCCGGCCGACACCCGCCGGCGCATCGTCAACACCCTGCGCTCGGTGCCGCCCGCCCCGCCCCGCACGACCCGCAAGCACCCCGTCGACCCCTGGTGACGCCGGTCGGCGCCCCGGGAGCTGCTCAGCGGGCGAGCAGCTCGCGCTCGAGCGGCGTCGGGAAGCGGGGCTTGACCACGACGCCGCCGAGCCAGGCCTGCACCCCCTCGGCCTCTGCCGCCAGGGCCGCGGTGGCCTCGGCCCCGACGTCCTCGAGCAGCTCGACCACGACCTCGCCGTCGGTGCGCTGCGCCCAGCCCCCGACGACCCGACCGTCGCACCACGCGGTCGGGCCGATGTTGCCGTTGCGATCGAACAGTCGGGGGCGGAGCCCGAGCGGCCCTCCAGAGCGGGAGACGGGCCCGAGCGGTCCCCCAGAGCGGGAGGTGGGCGCTCCGAGGTAGAAGTCCCGGCCCTTCCAGCCCATCGCGGTCGCGTCGAGCGCCGGGAGCAGGGCGACCCAGGGCGCGGGCGGCGGGACCGGGTCCGCCTGCTCGGCGAGCAGCAGCGCCAAGGCACCGTCGTCGAGCTCGACCTCGACGACCTCGGCACCGAGCGCGGCGACCACTGCCTTGGTCTGGCCCTTGTTCCAGCCGGTCCACCACTGGAGGTCCTCGAGGGTGCCGGGCCCGAACGCGGCCAGCCAACGCCGGACCAGCTCGATGCGAGCCTCCTCGGTCGGCCAGGGCTCGGGCACCGCATCGAGCCAGCGGTCGGTGGCGGCCCACTCGTACTGGCTGCTGATCAGCGTGCCCTTGGGTCGACCCCGCACCAGGTGGCCCTGCGCCGCGAGCAGGGTGAGGGCCTGGCTGGTGATGGTGATCTCGCCGCCCCACGACTTGCCCTCGCCGTACCGCAGCGTCCGGCGCAGGTCGGGCACCTCATCCGAGATCTGGGTGCCGGTGGCGTGCCCGCGGGCCTCGACGACGGCCCGGGTGGCGTCGAGGACCCGATCGAGCCAGGCGGCGGCGCCGTCGCCCAGCTCGGTCTTGGTGAGCTCGGTCACGAGGCGCGTGTGCAGCCGGGCCGCGATCGCGTCGGTGCAGGCCGCCTGCAGCACCGGGACGAGGGCCACCGGCACCACGAACATGGTCCGGCGCATCGCCAGCATCCGGACCAGGTGGCGATCCTCGTAGAGGGCCGCCTCGAGCCCGACGACGGTCAGCCCCGGGACCCGGGCGCGAGCGGACAGGAACACCGTGGCCGGGTCGGTGGCGTGCAGGCCCACGAGCCGACCTGCGACCGACGTCGCGTCGCTCGCTTGGCTACCGTCAGGCGTGAGGAGTTGCCCTCGGCCCAACCGGGCCCGTCGCTCGTCGTCGGACACGCGCCGCACGGCGGCGATCTTGGCAGAGGGGTCCTCAGGGGGACGGCTCGTGCGCCGATGGGAGGGGATGGCTGGAGCGTCAGCGGGTGACCGCGCCCGGTTCGGGGGCCTCCCCGCGCTGCAGGCGCTCGTGAGGGAGCTCACCCGGCCACGCCTGTACGCCGTCGACCCGCACACCCTGCTCGAGGTCCCGCCCCCGCCGGCACTGGCCGAGCTGTTGCCCGAGCACTTCCCCTTCCTCGTGGCCGACATCGTGCCCGAGGACCAGGCGCTGGCGGTCACCTGCTACGAGCAGGCGTCGCGCACCGGGCTCGGCCAGGTGCTCGTGCGCTTCGGGGACGCGGACGAACCGACGCTGATGACCATCGCGGATGTCGTGGCGGACGTCGGTGCCCTCGCCTATGTCTTCTCCGACGACCCGCACGCCCTCGCCGCGCCGGCGTCCGCCGAGGTCACGCCGGCGACCGAGGCGAGCTCGTCGGTCGTGCTGACGCCCGGCGGCAAGGTCACGCAGATCTACGGGAGCATCCCCGGGGTGCTGCACGAGCACGACCCCGAGGTCGTGGGCGCCTCGCTCGCCGCCCTCGTCCACCCCGATGACCTGCCCGAGGCGCTCAACGCGTTCGCCGGCGTGCTCCAGGACCACCGCCGGGCCCGTCGTCTGCGGGCCCGGCTCGCGACCCAAGACGGCGGATGGCGTTGGATCGAGTGCACGCTCTTCCCGGGCCGGGTCGACAGCGACGGCGAGGTGCTGGTCAGCTGCTCGCTCACCGACGTCGACGCCGACGTCCGCGCCCGGGAGGCGCTGGCCGAGAGCGAGGACCGCTTCCGGATGCTCGCGGAGTCGATCCCCCTCGGGGTGTTCGCCACCGACGGCGGCGGCCAGGTGTACTACGCCAACGGCCGGTTCCGGGCCATCACCGGGCTCGACAACACCGACGACTGGTTGCGATTGGCCCACCCCGACGACCGCGGTGCGGTCGCCGACGCCCTGGCCCGCTTCGACGAGGGCGACCCGGTCCTCGACGTCGAGGTGCGGGTGCGGCCCGAGGACGGCACCCGCTACCGCACGGTGCGGATGCTGGCCCAAGGCGTGCGGGACGAGACTGGAGCACTGCGCGAGGTGGTGGGCTCGATGGAGGACGTCACCGAGCGCAACGCCCTCCAGCAGCGCATCACCCACGCCGCCACCCACGACCCCCTCACGGGACTGGCCAACCGCGCCCACCTCGTCGCCGAGCTCGACCGCCGGCTCCGTGCCTCGTTCAGTGCCCGTGACCCGCTCGCCGTGCTGTTCATCGACCTCGACGGGTTCAAGCGGGTCAACGACTCGCTCGGCCACACCGCCGGCGACCAGCTCCTGACCACGCTCGCCGACCGCCTCCGCGACGAGGCGCGGGGCGGCGACCTCGTCAGCCGCTTCGGCGGGGACGAGTTCGTCGTCGTGGCCGAGCAGACCGGTGGCCCGGACGGGGCCCTCGGCATGGCCCACCGCATGATCCAGGCCATCTCCGCGCCCGCCGACATCGCCGGCACCCGGATGCGGCCCCGGGCCAGCATCGGCGTGGCCCTCGCCACCGAGGGCAACGCCACCTCCGAGACGTTGCTGCGCGACGCCGATGCGGCCATGTACGAGGCCAAGTCGCGGGGGCGCAACGGGGTGTGGCTGGCCGACGCCGAGGTGCGCAGCCGCGCCGACCGGCGCTTCGGCCTCGAGGGCGCGCTCGCGGACGCGCTGGCTCACGACCGCTACCGGTTCGACTACCAGCCCGTCGTCGACCTGGCCTCGGGCCTCTACCTCGGGGCCGAGGGGCTGCTGCGCTGGCACGACGACGAGTTCGGGCCCACCCCGCCCAGCGAGATCATCCCGCTGGCCGAGGAGACCGGCCTCATCCACCAGCTCACGGACTGGTCGGTGAGCCGAGCGGGTCGCGACCTGCTGGCCCTGCGGCGTGAGGCGCCGCTGGACCGCTTCTTCCAGATCGGCATCAACCTCTCGTGCGCCCAGCTCAGCTCGTCGAGCCTCGTGGACCGGTTCCTGGCGACCGTCGACGCCGTCGGCCTCGAGCCCAAGGACCTGGTGGTCGAGGTCACCGAGACCGAGCTGGTCGAGGACGACTCGATGGCCGAGCGGTCCCTGTTGGCACTGGCCGACGCCGGCACGCAGATCGCGGTCGACGACTTCGGTGCCGGCTACTCCTCGTTCGACTACCTGACCCGGATGCCGGTCACGTTCCTCAAGATCGATCGTCGCCTCACCCGGGCGCTGCCCACCAACGCCCGCTCGCGCCGGGTGTTGCGCGCCCTCGTGACGATGTGCCTCGACATGGGCGTGGCCCTGATCGCCGAGGGCATCGAGACCGAGACGGAGCGGGCCGCCTACCTCGACATCGGCATCGAGAGCGGGCAGGGGTTCCTGTTCAAGCCCGCCATCTCGCTCGACGAGCTCATCACCGACCTCCGGGCGGAGGTGGACGAGGTCAACGCCCCTCGCTGAGGTCGCCTACCACCTCGAGCAGCCGGTCCACGTCCGTGTCGTCGTTGTAGCGGACGATGCTGGCGCGCACGGCGCCGCCCGCCTCGGTGAGGCCGAGGGCGGCGATCAGCTCGAGCGCGTAGGAGTGGCCGTGCCACACCGAGACGCAGGCCGTGGCGAGGGCCTCGGCGACCTGTGCGGGGGAGTGACCCGCCACCGAGAACAGGCACGTCGGCGCCCGTTCGTGTCCCGCGGTCGGGGCGTGGACGGTGACGCCGGGCAGGGACCGCAGCCCGTCCTCGAGCCGGTGGAGCAGGGCCGACTCGAGGGCGGTGACCTCCTCGGCGGGGGACTCGGCCATGAAGGCGGCGGCGCCGACCACGCCGGCGAGGGTCTCGAAGGCCGGCGTCCCGGTCTCGAAGCGGGCCGGCCCGACGTAGTCGGCGGGCCGGACCCGGTAGGGCTCGATGGTGGCGAGCAACTCAGGGTCGAGCACGAGGGCCCCGGCGTGGGGGCCGTACCACTTGTAGGCCGACGTGGTCATCGAATCGACCCCGAGGTCGCGGTGGCTGGTCGGCAGGTGGGGGACCCGGGCCACGGCGTCGAGGTGGACCCGGGCGCCGGCGGCGTGGGCACGCTCGATCGCGGCGGCGAGCGGAGGGACGGCGCCGGTGAGGTTCGACGCGCCCGTGACGGCCAGCCACGTGACGGGACCGCGGGCGTCGGGGTCGGCCAGGATGGGCTCCAGGTCGGCGACGTCGAGGTTGCCGGTGGGGGCGAGGGGCCAGCGGACGATCTCGACGTCGTGGTCGGCGGCCATCTGCATCCACGTCGAGACGTTGGCGTCGTGGTCGAGCTGCGTCACGATGACCCGGTCGCCCGGTTCGAGGGTGCGCCCGAGCGCCCGGGTCCAGCCCATCATCAGCGTGGTCGAGTTCGGCCCGAACACGACCTGCTCGGCGTCGGCGCCGACCATGTCGCCCACCGCGGCGCGGGCCCGGTGGACGAGCGCGTCGCACTCGGCGCTCTGGGCGAACGCCCCGCCCAGGTTGGCGGTGGCCGGCGACCGCCAGAACTCGGCGAGGGCGTCGATCGCGGTGTCGACCGGCAGGGTGCCGGCGGCGCCGTCGAGGCGGGCCCACCCGTCCGAGAGGCCGGGGAAGCGGTGGCGGCAGGGGGAGGCGAGGTCGCCGGCGACGTCGGTCACCGCCCGATCATGCCCGCTTCCCTCGTTCCTCCAGCAGAAACGCGCGCACCACCGTCCGTTGCGGCGGAAAGAACGGAGTGGAGCGACCTGCCGCTGGGGGTCAGCCCAGGGCGGCGGGGTCGCCGAGGCGGAAGCACACCGTCGACGGCGGGTCGGCGGCCAGGCCCGGGGTCCACGCCGCGGCGGTCGTGGTCAGCGCGTGCAGGGAGCGGGCGGCCACCCCCGGGTGACCGTTCCGCGCGGGTCGAAGCGGCCCCCGGCGCCGCGGAGGATGCCGTGGGCACTCGCCCTGTCCGCCGCGGTGGCGAGCGGGCCGCCGACGGCGCCGACGTCGGTGTGCCCGGCGGACGGTGCGCCGGCCGGTGACCCCGCGGCCCGCCACAGCAGGGTCGCCCAGCGGCCCCTGCTCACGGGGTCGCCCGGCCGGTTGGGCGCGGACGGCGCGGGCGTGGGTCGGTCGAGCAGCGCCCACAGGTCGAGACGGAGGCGCTGGCGCCAACGCGGCGGCGAACGTGGCCAGTGCCACCACCGCGGTGGCGGTCCGTCGGCTCGACCCGACCACGCTCACGCGGGAGGAGGCGGCGAAGCAGGTGGTGGAAGCGGCGAAGCAGGTGGTGGTGGAGGAGAAGGAGGGGGCGATGGCGAGGAGTCGACGCCGGCGGCGCGCCGGTTGACCGCCTCGACGAACGCCGCCGGCTGCTCGTTGGCGGGCACATGGAGGCCGCCGATCGAGCCGTCGACGAAGGCGACCGTGAGCATGGGCTTGTCGTAGGCGGCACCGCGCACCTGGGCGAGCGGCCAGGCCGCGGCGATCGCCTTGGGTCTGGTGATCGCGGTCTTGACGGGTAGGAAGAGCAGACGGTGGTCCGACACGGCGAGGATGCCGGTGCGGTCGATGGCCGCCGCCAACGAGCCGGCGGGGTCGGCCGTGGCCCGGTCGGCTTGCATCGCGTAGTGGCGCATGCCCGGTGCCTTCACCAGGTCGGCGGCCGCGAGGACCCCCTTGCCCAGGCCGTAGCAGGCGTCGGCCACCGACTCGCCGGCCGTCAACCCGGCATGGCCGCGCACCTTCTTCGCCGACTTCTCGCCCACGTCCCCCTGCCTTCCGCCGACTCGTGCCCGACACAGTCTCTCACGGGCGTCAGAACCGTGCTTCGCCAGCGGCGTAGCGTCGGGGCGTGGACCCCGCCCTGCCCGCCGGCGATGGCCGCTTCGTCGCCGACTCCGACTGCGAGTGCATCCACGACGGCCTCGTCACCCAGCCCGTGAACACCGTGACGAGCCTGGCCTACGTGGTGGCCGGCGTGGCGCTGGCCTGGCGGGCCCGGCGGGTCGGCGGCGACCGGCCCTTCGCCGGGCCGGTGGCCGGCGCCCTCGTCCTCAACGGTCTCGGCAGCGTCGCCTACCACGGTCCCGGCGGGCGGACCGGAAAGTGGCTCCACGACACGGGCCTGGTGGCGCTGACCGCGACCCTCGCCGTCGGGGGCGTGGCGCGCGTGCTCGGTTGGGAGCACCGCCGGGCCCACGTCGCCGATGCCGTCCTGGTCGCCGCCGGGGGCGCGGTGCTGGCGCTGCGGCCCGGGAGCGAGCTCGCGTTCGTCGCCCCGCTCGGCGTGGTCGCCGTGGGCCACGAGCTCGTCCGGCCGTCACGGCACGGCGGGGGACGTCGCCTGGTCGGGGGACTGCTGCTCGCCGTCGGCGCGGTGGTCCAGTCCCGGTCCCGCACCGGCGGCCCCTGGTGTCGGCCCGAGGGACCCTTCCACGGTCACGGCCTGTGGCACGTACTCTCTGCCGCCGGCCTCTACCTCATCGCCGATGGCGCCCTCTCCCAGCGCGCCCTCGACACCGGATGATCGCCTCGTCGCGGCGGGCGGCGACTCAGAAGGTCCGCCTCGGTCCCGACGCCTCCGGAGGCGGTGGTGGGGGACCCGCGGCCGGTGGCGGGGGCGGGATCGGCTCGCCGGCCGCCTTCGGGTAGGACGCCGGCTCGGGTGCCTGCGGCACCGCGGGTGCGACCGGCAGGGGGACGACGTCGGCCAGCGGCTCGTGCCCGTCGATGGTCAGGGTGCCGTCGCCGAAGAGGATCACCGCCGGCCAGTGTGCCCATGGGGTGGTGGCCAGCACCGCCACGACCGTGACGATCGACGCGACGGCGACGATCACGGGGCCGACGCCGCGGGTGAACCCGTCCTGCAGCGGCATGACCAGTCCGAAGAGACCGGCGGCGGCGGCGAGCACCGTGCCCACGATGACGCGGACCTTGGCGGCCGGCCCGGCGACGCCCGCGTAGCCCTCGGCCTTCAGCTCGGCGCGTGCGTGCGCCCGCTCGGCACCTGCGACCCACCGGACGGTGACCAGCTTCCCCTGCGCTTTGCGCATGGGCTGGGCCAGACCCTGGTTCACCCCGCCGAGCACGACCACGGCGGCGATCAACAGGCCGACGACGAGCAGCGGTGGCGTCATCCACTCGGCGCTGCTGAACACCGCGCTCTCGCTCGATCGGTACTGCCACGTCCAGAGGTGCAGCGTCGACTCGGCGGGGATCGTGGCGTTGCCCCGCAACATCACCGAGGCCCCGAGGCTGATCATGGCCCAGGTCGCGGCGACGCCGGTCGCCGCGGCGGCGAGGCCGACGAAGAACCGCTCGCGGGCCCGCAGGGCGACGCCCCGCCAGGTGCGCACCGGCGGCGGCGCCATCCTGACGCCGGGGACGGGCGGGGGAGCCGGCGCACTCGATCCGACGAACTGCGGCTGTGCCATGACGACACCTCCCTGTTCGAGTTGCACCTCCACCGTGCGTCCGCCGAGCGCAGGCTCACAGGGCCGAAGGTCACACCAGTGGGTACGGTGCTGCCGATGACCCCGGACACGGGCACGGCGAGCCGCTAGAGCTCGGTTCCGATGACCTCCTCGTTCGGCATCGCCACCGAGGCGTGCTCCTGCACGAGCTTCCACGAGCCGTCCTCCCGGTGGAACACCGCGGTGACCCGGAAGGGCACCTCGCTGCCGTCAGGCAGCACGAAGTGACCCTGGTCGGCGGCCCAGCCGACGGTGCCCTCCTCGTACGCCTTGATCGGGCCATGGCAGACGGTGACGCCGGCGCCGGCCTGCGCCTCGAGCATCGCCCGCACAGGAGCGAGATCCTCGAACCACTCGTCGGGGTCGGTGCCGATGAACACCAGGCCGGGCCCGGCGGTGGTCTGCTGCGCGATGGCGTCGCCGTCGCCCGAGGTGACGGCCTCGAACAGCGAAGTCAGGCTGGCGGTGATGGAGCTCGACGGTTCCACGGGGTGCCTCCGATGGGTGTGCTTGGTGATGGGTCCGACGGTACGGACCGGTCGGCCGCGGCGAGCGACCCTCGTGGGACAGCCGTGCGCCAATTCTGGGACACTGGGGCCCATCGACCTCGCCCAGGCGGTGCGGGCGGTCCGTGAGGCCGCAGGGCTCACCCAGTACGACTTCGCGGAGTGGCTCCTCGTGAGCCGTAAGACCGTGCAGCGGTGGGAGGCCGGTCACGCCGTCCCGGACGCCCGGGCCGAGCAGGCGCTGGTCGACTTCTGCCGGGATCGCGGAGCGTTCGCCGGCGGTGACCCGTTGCCGGGAACGCTGGCCGAGATCGCACCGGACGAACCGCGTTTCCGGGCGCAGTTCGCCCGGGCGCGTGCGCAGGTGTCCGGGCGGGTCCGGCCGGACGCCGCGCTCGGGTCGATCCCACCGCCGCCGTCAGGGACTGCGGCACGGCTGTTCGGGCGGGCCGAGGTGATGAAGGCGTTGCAGGCCCACCTTCTCACCCGGCGCCTCGTGACCTTGACCGGCCCCGGCGGGGTCGGCAAGACGACGCTCGCCGCGGCGGTGGCCGAGGAGCACGGCGGCCGGGTCGTCACCGTCGAGTTGGCGGCGGTGGGCGATGCCGCCGAGGTCCCAGCGGCGATGGCGAGGGCCGCCCAGGCCCGCCAGCGGCCATTGGGGACCGTGCGCGAGAGCCTGGTCGACGCCCTCGACGACGCTCCCACGCTGCTGGTGCTCGACAACTTCGAGCACGTGGCGGCAGCGGCTCCCGTCGTGGCGGACCTCGTCGCGAGCTGCCTCCAGCTCACCGTCCTCGTCACCAGCCGGTCACCGCTGCGCCTCCCGGGTGAGCAGGAGGTCCCGGTCGGCCCGCTGGCCGTGCCCGAGATCGGCGACGACGTGCCGCTCGACGATCTGTTCACCAACCCGGCAGTCGAGCTCTTCGTCGAGCGGGCCCGGGCGGTGCAGCCGGATTTCGCGCTCACGGTCGGGTCGGCGTCGGCACTGGCCGAGGTGTGCCGCGCACTCGACGGCCTCCCGTTGGCCATCGAACTGGCCGCGGCCCGGGTGCGGGTGGTACCGCCCACCGTGCTGCGCGACCGCCTCACCGAGCGGCTTCGGCTGCTGCGCACCACGGCCGCCGAGGTCACGCCTCGGCATCGGGCCCTCTCCGCGACGCTGTCCTGGAGCTGCGACCTGGCGAGCCCCGCCGAGCGCACGACCCTGGACCGGTTGGCCGTGTTCGCCGGCCCGTTCGACCTGGCCGACGCCGAGGCGGTGGTGCCAGATGCGGACGGGGTGGTGGAGCCCGACAGGGTCGTGGATCATCTCGGCGCGCTGGTCGACCAGAGCCTGGTGCAGTCGGGGCCCGGGCACCGCTTCCACCTGTTGCAGACCGTCCGGGCCTTCCTCGTCGACCGACCGGGTGGCCCACCGGACGCGTCCACGAGACAACGCCACGCCCGACGGATGTCGGACCTGGCTCGTCAGATGGCATCGCGCCTGCACGGGCCGGAGCAACAGCAGGCCACCCGCGAGCTTGCCGCGCGACGGGCCGACCTCGATCTCGCGCTCGCGCATCTACAGGCGGCAGGCGACACCGAGCAGGTGCTGCGCCTCTCGGTCACGCTCGGAGGGTTCTGGGATGCCGAGAGCGCGCTCACCGAAGGCCGCGATCGCCTGGCCCGTGCACTCGCGATGCCCGGAGGTCCCTCGCGTCTGCGCGCGGCAGCGTCGACCTGGGCGGCCTACCTCGCTGCGCTGCAGCTCGATCTCGGCCCCGCCGCCGGGTTGGCGTCTGACGCGCTGAGGACGGGGGAGGAACTGCAGGACGACGTGATCCGCGGCTACGCCCTCATGGTGTTGGGCGGCGTGGCCCTCGAGCAGGGGGACGACGCCGAGGGCATCCGACACTACGAGGCGAGCCTCGAGGCCTTGCGAGCGGCGGGCGACACGTGGGGGAGCGCTCGTCCCCTGAACAGCTTGGCGGAAGCGGCCCGGTCGGCGGGCGACCTCGATCGGGCTCTGGCGCTGCACGAGGAGGCCCTCGGCATCTGCCGCGCCCTGAGCGACCGCCACAGCCAGGTGATGATCTTGTGCGGGATCGGGCATGTCCGGCGGCTCCAGGGCGACGCCGCCGGAGCGATCGCGGCCGGACGCGAGGCGGTGGCGCTCGGCGTGGTGATCGACAACGCGGTGGGAGTGGCGACGGCGTGCGAACTGCTCGCTGCGGTCGCAGCCGTCACGGGCGAGGTGGAGACGTCCGCCCGGTGGTGGGGCGCCGCGGACGCGGACCGAAAGCGCAGTGGCTCCGCGGTTGAGCGGCGAGACCGTGCCGAGCAGCTCGCGGCCCGTGCCATGGTGCGAGCCGAGCTGGGCGAGGAACGGTGGGTGGCCCACCTGGCGGCGGGGGCCGGTGCGGGCGCAGCTGCGCTCCTCGACCTCCCCTGAGCTCTCCGTGCGGCGGCACCTCGGTTCTCGTGTTCTCGACGGGAGCGAGTCGGCGGACTCCGATGGCCGTGGCGTCGGCTCGGGCTCCGGGGGTCAGGCGCCGCCGGCCGGGTCGCCGCAGTCGCCGGTGCAGGCGACGTCGGGGACGTCCTCGCCCTCGGCGTACGCGGTCAACCAGTCGAGGAACGACGTGCCGTCGACCTCGAGGGTGTAGAGCGCCGGCGTGCCCAGGATCGTGTGGTCGGTGCCGGGCGCCAGGAAGCTGGCCACGTCCACGCCGGCGTCCTCGATGTAGGCCTCGTTGGCCACGATGACCTCCCGGAGGTCGTCGCCGCCGAAGCCGGCCAGCGACGAGAAGCTCGTCTGCACGTCGTCGTAGGCGTTGTCGTAGCGGGCGAAGCGGACGTCGGGGGCGTGGGCGCCGGCCTGGACGAACAGGTCGGTGACGCCCCAGTCCTCGGGGGTGAGGCCCTCGTTCTCGGGCCAGTCGGGGACGTTGGCGAACGTGCCCCACAGCGCGCCGATGCCGGCGTTGACGGCCGGGCTGGAGGGGTAGGCACCGGAGGCGTCGGCGAGGACGGTGACCTGTGCGTCGGGCAGGTCGTCGGCCACCAGTGCGCCGAACATCGGCGACGGCACGCCGCCGGCGCTCGACCCGGTGACGAAGACCTCGCCGGCGCCGCCGAACTCCTCGAGGAGGGTGTCGTAGGCGGCACTGGCGTTCACGAAGCCCTTGTGGCTCACCGTGACCTCGGGCGAGTACTCGTTGACGTTGTCGCCGAGGTGCAGGTCGCCGGTGCAGTACGGCACGTACACGAACGACCAGTCCCGGAACGGGTTGGCCGGGTCGTTCAGGTCGAAGATGCCGCTGGGGTCGCGGGAGTCGGTGCCCGTCACCTCGAGGCCCGACGCCACCTGGGTGTAGTTGGTGCTGCCCTGGGCGCACATGTCGGCGGAGAAGCAGGCGCCGCCGCCCTGGAAGTAGAGGACGACCTTGTCGGGGTCGGCGGTGCGGGTCCAGTACGAGTAGGGGTCGCCGTGGGCGCACTCGCACTCGGCGGGCGCCTCGTGCTCGACCCACTGGGTCTGCGGGTCGACCGGGGCGTCGCCCTCGGCCGCGTCGGTGCCCGTGCCGTCGGCCGCCACCGTCGTGGTCGGGTCGGCCCCGGCCTCCTCCGAGCCCGAGTCGCTGCTGCACGCGGCGGCGCCGATCGCGAGGGCGAAGACGGCGGCGAGGATCGCGGCCCGACGGACAAGTGGCAGTCGCCCTGTCATCTCGCCGACCCTACTGGCAGACTCGGCGGCGACCGCCACGGGAAAGGGGCGAGAGGGACCGATGCCCGATGCCGACCTGCACGACCCGCACGACCGGTACGAGCGCGACCTGGCGTGGGCCCGATACGCCCACGACGAGCTGCTGGCCCTGCTCGACCGCCTGCCCGACCCGGAGTTCGCCCGTCCCTCGCTCCTTCCCGGCTGGACCCGCGCCCATGTGGCCGCGCACCTGGCTCACAACGCCGAGGGCCTGACCCGCCTCGCCGACTGGGCGGCGTCGGGGGTCGTGACCCCGATGTACCCGTCGGCCGAGTCCCGGGAGGCGGACATCGAGGCCACCGCGCGGCACCGCCCCGCGGACATCCGCGAGAAGGTCGCAGCGGCCTCCACGCACCTCGTGCTCCAGCTCGATGAGCTCCCCGCCGAGGCGCGCTCGGTCGAGGTGCAGGGCCTGCTGCCGCCGCCGTTCCCCGCCGCCCTGCTGCCGTGGCAACGCGTGCGCGAGGTCTGGGTCCACCTGGTCGACCTCGCCGCCGACGAGGGGTTCCCGGCGGTCCCCCACGACGTGGCGGCGGCGATCCTGGACGAGGCCGCCGAGCGCTCGATCCTGCGCGGTGTCGAGCCGGCGGTCGCGCTCGTCGATGACGGCGGAACTTGGTGGCAGCTCGGTGAGGGCCTCGCCGCCACGACCGTCACCGGTACGCGGCCGGCGCTCCTCGGTTGGGTCACCGGCCGCGGGGGTGTCGGCGGCGGCGTGCTCGCCCGCGACGCCGGGGACGCCCCCGTTCCGGTCCCCCCGCCGCCGGTCTGGCCCTGACCCGCTCGCATCCGGCTTCCGAGTGCGGTGCCAGGGGCACCGAGATCAGGAGCCGGTTCGAGTGAGGTCAGGCCGCGCGCCGTCCCATCCCCTCGACGCTACGCGCGGGCTACCGTCGCCGCCGGGCGCGAACGGCGCCGGCGCACAGGGGGAGGCAAGAGGTGGCCCAGGTGAAGATCACCATGTCCGAGCAGGAGCGCCAGGAGTTCCTGGCCGGGCTGCACATCGGCGTCGTCAGCATCAACGAG